>NZ_JBKFFO010000014.1:0-185524 GCF_046506645.1 Streptomyces sp. 5K101
ACGTCGTCGAGCAGGCCTTCGCCCTGCTCCACCAGTTCAAACGGCTCGCCGTCCGCTGGGAACGCCGCACAGAACTCCACGACGCCTTCGTCTCCCTCGCCTGCAGCCTCATCTGCTGGCGACGCCTTAACAAGCCCGACTCATGATCCTGTTACGAGCTCTAAGGACGCGTCCGAAGCGTGGTCGGTCTTCGTCTACGAGAGCGACGAAGGGGAGTTCCTGGAGTACGCCGTGTCGTTCGGCGACTGGATGCTGGCGTATCTGCGGGGCGAGGACGTGGGTGTCTGCTCGCGAAACTTCGCTCCCCAGGGTCCCTTCTTCCAGCCCATCGGCTGACCCGCCGCCCTCCGCTTACGCGGCCCCGACGGCCTCGTCCTTCAAGGCGCTGACGAACGACGACCAGGCCAAGGCCGTGACGGTGAGGACCGGGCCGCTCGGGACCTTGGAGTCGCGGACGGGGACGACGCCGGTGTGGGCGTCGCACACCTCGACGCAGTTGCCGCCGTCGCCGTTGCTGTACGTGCTTTTGCGCCAGGCGGCCGTGCCCGGGAACGCCTCCGCGACCTCGACGCAGTTGCCGCCGTCGCCATTGCTGTAAGTGCTCTTGCGCCAGACGGCGGTGTTCAAGTCAATGCTGATGCTTGCCATTTCGAACATCCTCAGCCGCTTCCTCGATCATGGCGAGGGACGCCTCCGGCGGCAGTGCGGCGGCCCTGAGCCGATCGTATGCCTTGCGGTACTGCTTCACGAGGGCCGGATCGTCGATGGTGTCCCCGCTGTACTGCGCCTCCGTGTAGATCAGGGGCGGGGCGTCGGGGAAGGTCATGACCATGGCTGTGCCCAGCATCAGGGGGTGCGGTCCGCAGTTCCACGGAAGGATCTGGGGAACGATCCGGCGGCGACGTGCCAGGGCCGCGATGCGTTCCAGTTGTTCGGCCGTCTCTTCCGGGGGAAGGATCGGCTGGCACAGCAGGGATTCGGGCAGGATTGCCCAGTACTCCGGGCTCTTGTGGTTGTCCTCGAAGAGGCGGGCCCGTGCCATCCGGGCGCTGACCTTCTCCTCCACCTCCTCGTCCGGGGCCAGCGGGTGCGCCGACCGCACCACCGCCCGCGCGTACGCGTCCGTCTGCAACAGTCCCGGGATCAGCGTCGGGCACCACTCCTCGATGGTCTCCGCGTGCTTCTCCGCCTCCAGCACCCGCTCGAAGTACCGCGCGTGCCCCCGCCGCCTCGCATTCCGTACGTCCTCGCACCGGCGCTGGAAGAACCCGTCCGTGCCGAGCACCTTGTCCACGTGCGCGGCCAGTTCCGCCGGCATCCGGCGCTCGCCGCGTTCGATCTCGCTGAGGTGGCTGGGGCCGTAGAAGCTGCCCTCGACCAGCTGGGTGAGCGTGAGCCCGGCCTCCTCCCGTTTCCACCGCAACTCCTTGCCGTAGAAGGTCGGAACGCTCGCCGATCCGTCGATGTTCTTGCGCTGCCCCATCGCTCACCGCCCTTGGTGCCGTTGCCGCCCGTTCCCCGGTCATTACCAACCCCGCCTCGCATACGTGCAGTTCAGGGCCGGGAGCCCGAACCTCTTTCACGGTACGCGGACCGGCGGCAGGCTGTGAGCAGTTCGTCACACAGCGCACTGGAAGGTGTGAACCCATGCACGACCAGCCCGACGCCCAGGACTCCGTCGAGGAGCTGCGGGCCGCGCTCGCCGCCCACGGCATCACGCTCCCGTCCCTCGGCGTCGACCTCCCGACCTTCGCCGCCCGCTACCCGAACCGGCCGCTGATCGCGCTGGGCAACTGCAACGTCCTCACCGCGCGTGCCCTGACCGCCGCCCTGCACAAGGGAGTTGCGTCATGCGATCACTCCTGACGCTGGAGCTGCTCGCCACCCCGGCCGCCGTGTCCGGCGTGCGCCGCGCGCTCCGGGAGTACGGCGCCGACCTCCAGCTCTGCGCGAGCGAACTCGTCACCAACGTGATCCGCCACCTCGGTGAGGGCGTCCCCGTCACCGTCCAGGTGTCCTGCGACGGCGGCCGTACGCGCCTGGAGGTCACCGACCCCGACCCCCGGGTCCGGCCGGTCCTCTGCAAGGCCGCCGATGACGACGAGTCGGGCCGGGGCCTCGCGCTGCTCGACGCGCTGACCCTGCGGTGGGGGGTGGCGCAGGGCCCCGGCAGCAAGACCGTGTGGTGCGAGCTTGCGCGCCGGCCGTCGCACGAGGCAGTCGGTGCCCCGGTCGTTCTCGACGGTGCGGTAGCCGACGTGCGGGCGGTGGCCGCCGGCAAGCGGAACGGGGAGCAGGGGCCAGTCGGCGTGTTCGTGCAGGGACGCCGGCCGTCACTCTGAACGGGTCCGTTGGGTGGTCCCCCTGGCGGACGCGTAAGACCGCAACGGCCTGCCGGTGCGCCGGGTTGTCGGGAATGTCCGTCGGGGTGATCGCGGACCGGGCACTGCTGTACAGTCCGCGCGCCCGGCCCGCCGTGACGTAAGGAAAAAGGTCCATGCGCGCTCACCCCAGACGCACCGCCCTGCTCGTCCTCCCGCTCGCGCTCGCGCTGGCCGCGTGTGGCAGGGAGGCGGAGGAGCCGGCCGGGGCGGAGGGCCCGGAGACGGTGGCGACGTCGTCCCCCGCGCCCGAGCCGTCCGAGGCGCCCGAGTCTCCGGAGGACTTCCTCGACCTCGCCGGGAAGGCGATGGAGGAGGAGTTCGCCTGGGCCTTCTCCGTGGCGGGCGAGGAGGGGCTGACGCTCCAGGGGCAGAAGAACGCCGCGACCTACGAGGGCACCGTTCAGCGCGGCATGGGGACGGCGACGCTGCACTCGCAGGGCGTCAGCACCAGCAGCAAGGGCAAGAAGAAGACCGAGGAGCTCTACGTCATCGGGGACGCGGGCTATCTGAAGGAGGGCGGGGCCGCCTGGAAGGCCGTCTCCGCGGCCGACCCCGAGATGCGGAACAAGGCCGAGGACCCGATCGCGGTCGTCCAGGAGTTCCGGATCTACGCGCAGGCCGCCGGCGGCGACGTGAAGGTGACCGAGACGAAGGACGGCACGGTCGAACTCCGCGTCGTGAGCGGCAAGCAGAAGCTGAGCGCCGTCCAGGGCCGGGCGTGGGCGAAGAAGGCGAAGCGCGAGTTCGACCCCACGGCTGCCCAGCTCCGCACGGCGGGCGTCCCGGTGGAGGACGGGCAGTTGACGCTCTCCGGCCTGGAGGAGGTGCTGGTCCTGGACGCGAAGACGTACCGGATCAAGAGCCACCGCCTCGACTTCGGCTTCCTGATTCCGTACAACGGCCAGGACATCGCCTTCGAGCAGCAGGTCACCGAGACGAACCAGGGCCCGTACGAGGGGAAGATCGAGCTCCCGGCGGGCGTGCGCTGACGTGGAGATCGTTCCGCTCACCGGAGTGTCCGGCGCGGCCTTCGGGCAGTCACGCGCCTTGGTGCGGGCGGTGCGCGGCGCACCCGACTCCGCGTTCCGGCGGGGGGCCGACGCGCCGCTGACGGACCTGTACGCCGACGAGTCCTTCGTGTTCTTCGAGTACGACGACGCCGATCTGCTGCACGCGATCGAGATCGCCTCTCCCGGCCCTGCCACCCTGCACGGGGTGGGGCTGCTCGGGCGGCCCGAGGAGGATGTCGTCGAGGAACTCCGCGACGCCGGGCACGAGGTGGTGGCCGAGGAGGAGGCGGGGAGCATCGGGTGGTCGCTGCCCGCCCTCGGCGTCACGCTGGGCGGGACGGCGCAGGCCGCGGACGGGTTCGAGAGCGTGCGGTTCCGTGGCGTGCCCACGACACAGGACGCCTTCGAGTTCTTCGAGGGCCCTGACGGCCCGGCGGGCGGGGGAGAACGGGCGGTGGTCCCGCACAAGGGCATCGGCCCGGTCCGGCTCGGCGCGGGCCGCGACGCGGTGCGGCGGCTGCTGGGCGGCGGCATCGGCTCCGTACCGGAGTTCGGCGCTGCCTTTCAGGACACGTTCTTCTGCGGCGTGGTCGTCTCGTACGACGCGGACGAGACCGTCGTACGGATCGCCTTCACGGGGCGTACGTCCGTCGACCACGACGGCGTGACGCTGCTGGGGCGTCCGCGACGGGACGTACGGGCGCAGGCTGCGGAAGCGGGGCTGCGGGTGGTCGACCGGGAAGCGGAACTGGTCTTCCCCGACGCGGGCTTCGGCGTGCTGACCGCACGAGACGACGACGGCCTGCTCACGACGGCCGTCGTCCTGCCCGCGTCGGCCGGGGCCCCGGGACCGGTTGCTGCCGGCCGACGGTGAGGGCCCCGCTCGGGTGGGCCGGCGGGGCTTGCGTCGCCCGCGAACCGTCCGCCCGCGCCGACAGCCGAGCGTCATGGAGAAGGCGGCGCCCTAGGATCGGGCCATGCTGCACGCGATCGGGCCGTCCGTCGGTGCGATCCTTGCCGCGGTACCGGGCCTTGCGCCTTACGCCCGGCCGACGGTCGTCGTCCATCCCAAGACCCACCGCTTCGAGTTCGGCTTCCTCGTCCCGCGCAACGGCGGGCAGATCGCGTCTGGGCAGGAGGTGCGCCAGGAGGGCGAGGGCACCCACGAAGGGGAGATCGAGCTTCCCCGCGGGGTGGCCTGAGCGCATCGGTGGGGCCAAGCCTGTCGCTGGGCCCCGCCGCCGCACGGTCGCCTGACCGGCGCCATCGTCCTCAGCGGCGCGCCATCAGCCCTGAACGGCGTGCCTTCGATGCGCCCGGGCGTCAGGCGACCTGCTCCGGGGTGACGACGAACCAGCGCTTGTCGGCGGTCACCTTCAGGCCGGCCGCGCGCTGCGCCTCGGCGCCTTCCTGCTGCATCTTCTCGATCTGCTTCAGGTACTTGTCCTTGCGGTTGACCCAGACCCGCGCGCCGCCGTTCTCCACATCCAGGGAGTGGAACAGCATCGGGCCGTCGCTCACCGGAGTGTCGCCCGCAACGAGAATGGGCTTGCGCCATTCGTCAATGTACTCGTTGATCGCGGCGGGCTTGCCGTTGTACCAGGTCAGCGGAGCCCACAGGCGCGGGGTCAGCTCCCAGTCGGCGAGCTCGGCCCGGTCGTAGTCGCCCGCGGCGATCTGCTTGCGGGCGGTGGTGACTTCGTCGGTCTCGCGGTTCTGAAGCTGCATCGTGACGCCGATGACGTTCTCCGGCTTGACGCCGTATCCGTACTTCGGGTCGGCCAGGACCATCCGCACGAGCTCCTCGCTCGCTGCGCTGACGACGTACACCTCGATGCCGTTGTCCCGCAGGGCCTTGTAGAGCTCCTGCATGCCGGTGCGCAGCTCCGGCGGCTCGACCTCGGTCGGGGTCGGCCTGCCGTCGTGGTCGTACTCCGCCGGGATCGGCTTGCCGTACGCCATCAGGTCATCGACGTGGCCCTTGAGTTCCTTCAGCGTGAAGCCGGAGAAGATCTGGGCGACCCAGGGGTAGCACACCTGGTCGTCGATCTCGCACAGCCGGAGGTAGTAGCTGTACAGGCTCTCTTGGTGATCCGCCGTGTCCTTGAAGGGGATGATCTTCAAGGACGGGTCCATCGTCGCGCGTGTCAGCACGCCCTTCATCTCCAGGAAGGGCAGCAGCGACTCCTCCAGGTCGTGGTGGTACGTGGTGTTGTCGGCGTCGAAGACCGCGTACCGGCCCCGGTTGGCGTTCTTGTCGATGAGCTTGCCCAACTCGGCGGCGATGGGGCGGGGCCAGTGTTTCAGCTGGACCGAGGCATGCCCGCCCGTCTCCGCAGCCGTGGCCTCACCGCGGGGCCACAGCGTGGTGGTGCCGACGATCAACGCTCCGACCAGCGCGATCACCGCCGCGACCCGTGTCGGTCGAACCTTGGTCATCACGCGGCGCAGCCGCCTGTCAGAAACCTTCGGCATATTGCCCGTTCCTCCGTTCCGCGCGGACTGTCCTGGGCGACGCAAAGATCGCTCAGCGTAGCGGTGCAGGAAACGCGTTGCCAATAGTGCAACACTCGCGGAAAGAGGGATGTTCGGTACGAGGACGCATTGATCACGGCGGGCCGTCCGCCGTGGCCCGGCCGTAGAGCGCGCGTGGTGGTCGGGACGGAAGCCCGTGGTCCGGCGACGTACTGCGTGTGACTGGCAGCACCGCGGCCATCCGCGTCCGTAATGTCCGTCGCCTGGCCATCCGGCCCCTGGGCCCGGTATAACCGGGCCGCCTTGCCGCGTGGCCTTGCTCCGCCGCGCCGTTCCGACGAACCGAGGATTCCCTTCGTGCTGCGCTCTTCCCGTACGTCTGCGTCCCGTAGGTACGCGTCCGTGCTGGCCGTCATCAGCTCGATGACTCTCGTGTCGGCCTGCGGAGGGCAGGAGGAACCGGCCGGTTCCGCGGCCTCCGTCGCGCCCGGTGCGAGCCACGGGGAGCACGAGGCGGGGGACGCGACCGCGTCGGCGAGCCCGTCCGCCTCGGCCTCCGCGTCCGCGTCGCCGTCCGCCTCGGCGTCGCCCTCGGCCTCCGCGTCCGCCTCCGGCAAGGCGTCCGGCAGCGCGGCCCCCAAGGCCACGGCCGAGGGCGCCAAGGGCAGCGGATCCGGCGAGCAGACGGCCGTGCCCTCCGCGCCGGACTTCCCCGTGCCCGTGAACGTCGGCAACGCGACCCAGGTCATCACGGTCAAGGCCAGCGGCTCGTACGCCACGGTCACCGCGTGGCAGAAGAAATCGGCGGGCTGGAAGGCGCAGTTCTCCACGAGCGCGGGCCGGGTCGGGTCGAACGGCGTGACCGACGGCGCCACGCGCAGGCAGAGCACGTACACCACGCCCACCGGGACCTACACGATCACCGAGGGTTTCGGCGTCGAGTCGAGCGGCACCGCGATGCCGTACACGAAGGTGAACGACAGTCACTGGTGGGTGCAGGACCCCGAGTCGAAGTACTACAACCAGATGCACACGGCCGAGGGCGCGGACTTCCCGCTCACCGAGTCCGGTGAGCGCGGCAGCGAGCACCTGATCAACTACCCGACGCAGTACGCCAAGGCGCTGGTCGTCAACTTCAACCGCTGGCCGGCCGTCCCGGGCCGCGGCGCGGGCATCTTCCTGCACGTCAACGGCAAGGGCGCGACGGCCGGCTGCGTGTCGGTGCCGCGTGCGACGATGGATCAGTTCATGGGGTGGGTCAAGCCGTCGGCGAACCCGCGGATCGCGATCGGCTGACGCATGCCGGGGCGCGGCCCGCGAGCCGCGCCCCGCTCAGGTGCCGCCCCGCCGCTAGCCGTTCAGCCAGTCGCCCGGGATCGCCTCCCGGACCGCGTCCAGCGCTTCCTCCGTACGGCCCCGGGCCATGAGCCACGCCCCGGCGTCGGCGCGCAGCAGCACGTCGTCGCGCAGGAACCAGCGGATGCCCGGCTCCTCCCCCTTGGGGTACGGCGGGAACGGCAGCCGCGCACCGTGCTGTTCGAGCTCCTCCAGGTCCTCCTCCGCCAGAGCGTCCAGGAAGTCCACGAGGCCGTCGGGCGCGTGCAGCGACTCCGAGAGGACGATCTCGACGAACGCGAGCGAGGTGCGGTCCAGCCAGTCCTCCCACTTCTCCCTGCTCTTGTCGGCCAGGTCGGGGCGCATGCGCACCGGCGGGTCGTCCTGGTCCAGGTCCCTGAGCAGGACGCCCCAGCGCGCGGCGCCCTGGTTCTCGTCGCGGAAGACGAGCGCCTCGCCCGTCTCGTCGACGTCGAGTTCGTCCGGGGCGCGCAGGGTGTCGTGGTTGCCGGTGAGGTCCTCACGCCGGCCGAGCAGGGCGTACGCCTCGCGCAGCGCGGCGGGCAGCCGCAGCCCGAGGCGCTCCTCGGCGGCGGCGAGCTCGGCATCGGACCACCCGTCGCCGGCGCCGAGCGGCCGGTCGGTCCAGTCGGCGGCGAAGCCCGCGACGAACTCCCAGGCGGCCCGGCGGTCTTCGACGGCCGCCGCCAGCGACCGGACGAGGTCGAACTCCTGTGTCATGCCACGACCCTATCGGCGGGGGCGGACAGGCCCGGATCGGCGGATCGCCCGGCGCTCGCCCGGTCCGGGCGCGGTGGCCGTCAGGTGGCCGGTGCGTGAGGAACACGTGGGCGCGCGGCGTGTCGGGCGCCGACTTGCGTATCGAATCGATTACGGATCGAGAGCCGTGCTCATCGCCCTGAACGGCCCGGGCAGGGGCGGAATGAAGGACGACCGGGGCCGCCACCCCCCACAGGAGAGGCCCCGGTCGTCGCTTCGGACGGGGTCGCAGTGGTACCCCGCACTACTCTCAGCGCCGTGCGTGCGTTTTCTGTCACACCGCGCTGCATTGTTAGGTTGTTGCTGCTTGTACTAGGCATGGACGTGCACCCGGACGACGACGTAGCGTGCTGGTTCGCGCAGGGTGGCGCGGCAGTGGTGACCAGCTGCGATTCAGACAGGTTGAGGTAGTGCTGGGGGACGACGCGGAGTTGACCGCCGCTGTGCTCGCGGCTCAGGACGGGGACGAAGGCGCCTTCCGGACTGTGTACCGCACCGTGCACCCGCGGCTGATCGGCTATGTGCGCACGCTCGTCGGTGAGACGGACGCCGAGGACGTCGCGTCCGAGGCGTGGCTGCAGATCGCACGGGATCTCGACCGCTTCACCGGCGACGCCGACCGGTTCCGGGGCTGGGCCGCCCGCATCGCCCGCAACCGCGCGCTCGACCACATACGGATGCGCGGCCGCCGGCCCGCCGTCGGCGGCGACGAGACCGAGCTGACGGGCAAGCCCGCCGATTCCGACACCGTCGCCGAGGCGATGGAGTCGATCACCACCAGCAGCACCATGGCGCTGATCGCCCAGCTGCCGCAGGACCAGGCCGAGGCCGTCGTCCTGCGGGTCGTCGTCGGGCTCGACGCGAAGAGCGCCGCGCAGACGCTCGGCAAGCGCCCCGGCGCCGTACGCACCGCAGCGCACCGCGGGCTGAAGCGGCTCGCCGAACTGCTTCACGAGGGTGGTCACTTCGGCGATCCCGGGGCGAAACCGCAGGTGGTCGACGGTCGTCCGGGCGGTACCGCCGAGGAAGGAGCCGTTCCGGATCTCGACGGAGTGCCCCCGCAGCGCGGTCGCCGCCCTGACGCGACCACGCCGGCCGGTGTGACGCAATCCCGCGCGCGGACGCAGAAGGACATGTGATGGCCGACGAGCGGTACGAGTGGCTTGACAGGGAAGCGGCGGAGCGGCTGTTGCGCGGTGAACCTGTCGAGGCCCACGACGAACACGCCCGTATGCAGGCCGCACGGCTCTTCGAGGTCCTGGATGGCGCCGCAGATCCCGGATATCGCCACGACGACGGAGAGCTGCCCGGCGAGGCGGCCGCCATGGCCGCGTTCCGCAAGGCCAGGGCCGATGCGGCGGCACCCGCGGGTGACTTCCTCGGTGCGGTACAGGTGACCCGGCCCGCCGTACCGGTCTCCGGGCTGCGCTTCGGCCGCCCGGTGCGCGTCGGGCTCGCCGCCGCGGTGGCCGCCTTCGCGCTCGGCGGCGTGGCGGTCGCGGCCGGTACGGGCGTGCTGCCCACTCCCTTCGGCGGTGACGAGCGTCCGCTGCCCGCCTCCTCCGTCTCCGCCGCCGAGACGCCCGGCCCCCTGGCGTCGGACCCGCCCGGCACGACCGCGGGCGCGTCCTCGCCTCCCCACGTCACCACGCCCCCGGCGCCACCGACGCTCAGCGGCGACCCCGGCGGCCCGTCCTCGGGCACCGGCGACCCGGCGGTCTCCGGCGGCCCGGCAGGCAGCGGGCGGGTCACACCGGACAAGGGCGCCCAGGACCGGGAGGCCGAGCTGCGCCGCGAGTCCGTCGAGGCGTGCAAGGACTACCGCAACGACACCCTCACCCCCGAGGGCAAGGAGCGCCTGGAGGAGCTGGCGAACGGCGCCAACGGCGTGAAGCGGTACTGCGAACGCCTGCTCGGCCCCGAGAAGCCCGCCGGCGGCGAGGGTGACGGCCAGGGCGACGGCGACGAGAAGGGCGGCGGCTCCGGTGACGGGGACGGCGAGGGCGAGGGCGAGAGCGACCGAGGCACGGGCGGTGAGGAGACCGGTGGCACCGGCCCCGGCGGCACCGGCTCCGGCAGCACCGCTCCCGTCGAGGTCCCGTCCGTCTCCTTCGTCCCGCAGGACCCGGCCACCGCGGTCCCGACTGCCTCCACGACCGGGGACAGCCCGGTGAGCCTGGCCGCGAACCACTTCTGACCTGCGGTTTTCCTCCCGCGCACAGGTGGTGTGACGTTTTTCCGGCCGGTGGCGCAGTATGAAGTGAGCCGACTGGTCATCGGCCGCGCGAAGAGCCGGGGTTCCCCCCGTACCCACGGCTCAGCGCACACGGCGCGGGCGGGACACGTTCCCCCGGTCCCGCCCGCGCCCTCTCTTCTCCGGCCGGATCCCCGGCCCCAGTCCCAGCCCTCGCTCGCGCGACGTCGCTCACCAGTAGATGACGACCTTGTCGCCCGTGCGTACCTGGTCGAACAGCGCGGCGATCTTTCCCTTGTCCCGGACGTTGACGCAGCCGTGCGAGGCGCCGTTGTAGCCGCGGGCCGCGAAGTCGGACGAGTAGTGGACCGCCTGGCCGCCGCTGAAGAACATCGCGTACGGCATGGGCGTGTGGTAGATCGTCGAGACGTGGTCCCGGGACTTCCAGCCCACGTTGAACGTGCCCTCGCGGGTCGGCGTGTACTGCGAACCGAAGCGGACGTCCATCGTCGACAGGACCTTGCCGTCGATCATCCAGGACAGCGTGCGGGTGGTCTTGCTGATGCACAGCACGCGGCCCGTCATGCAGCGCGGGTCCAGCTTCGCCTTCGGCTTCTCGACCTCCTTGCCGTCCAGCTCGTCGCGGGTCGGCTTCGTCGTCATGCCGAGCAGCTTCCGCCAGGTCACCTCGTCCGTGCTGCCGGTGGCGGGCAGGCCGCGCTTGCCCTGGAAGCCCTTGACGGCCGTGGTGGTGAGCGGTCCGTACGACCCGGTGGGCTTGTCGTCGAACCAGCCGATCTGCGCCAGCCTGGCCTGCAGTTCGCGCACCTGCTCGCCCTTGGCGCCCGCGGCCATGAGGACCTTGGGCGCGGGAGCGGAGGAGCTGTGCGACGCCGAGGGCGTCGTGGACGGCTCCGGCGACGCCGACGGTGCGGCGGACGCGGGTGCCGCGCTCGGCGTGGCGGTGGCCTGCGGCTTCTTGGTCGCGGCCTGGGCCGTGCAGCCGGCCGTCACCGCGGCAACGGCCATCGCGGCCGCCGCGGCCAGCACTCTGACCGCAACGTTCTTCTTGAGCATGATCGCCCCCCTGGCGTGATCGCCCTCTTCGTCCTTGCGCCTGGTGAGACAGATCCGCTTCCCGCCCGGTTGCGCGATCCCGCGCATCATGGGGGTAACAGTTGGGGGACGAGGACGACACAGCGGGCTGTGAGGAAGGTCCCAGCGCGGGGCACTCCACGCGTCACAGGCTCACCGCTACAGTCCGTCGCGAGAGTGGTTACCAGCCAGTAGCAGCGAAGGGCCGGCAGCTCCGGACGTTCCCGGCGGCTCCGGACGTTCTAGCGGGAGGCACAGTCACATGGCGCGCGAGTCCGAGTCGGGACTGCCCATCGAGCCGGTCTACGGGCCGGCGGACCTGGCGGGCTGGGACCCGGCCGAGAAACTGGGCGAGCCCGGTGCGTACCCCTTCACGCGCGGCGTCTACCCGACGATGTACACCGGCCGGCCCTGGACGATGCGCCAGTACGCGGGCTTCGGCACGGCCGTCGAGTCCAACGCCCGCTACAAGGAGCTCATCGCCCACGGCACGATGGGCCTGTCCGTCGCCTTCGACCTGCCGACCCAGATGGGCCACGACTCCGACGCCCCCGTCGCGCACGGCGAGGTCGGCAAGGTCGGCGTCGCGATCGACTCGATCGACGACATGCGCGTGCTGTTCGGCGGGATTCCGCTGGACAAGGTCTCCACGTCGATGACGATCAACGCCCCCGCCGCGCTGCTCCTGCTGCTGTACCAACTGGTGGGCGAGGAGCAGGGCGTCCCCGCGGACAAGCTGACCGGCACGATCCAGAACGACGTGCTCAAGGAGTACATCGCCCGCGGCACGTACATCTTCCCGCCGAAGCCCTCGCTGCGGCTGATCGCCGACATCTTCAAGTACTGCAAGGCCGAGATCCCGAAGTGGAACACCATCTCGATCTCCGGCTACCACATGGCCGAGGCCGGTGCCTCGCCCGCGCAGGAGATCGCGTTCACCCTCGCCGACGGCATCGAGTACGTCCGTACCGCCGTCGCCGCGGGCATGGACGTCGACGACTTCGCGCCCCGCCTGTCGTTCTTCTTCGTCGCGCGGACGACGATCCTCGAGGAGGTCGCCAAGTTCCGGGCGGCGCGCCGCATCTGGGCGCGGGTGATGAAGGAGGAGTTCGGCGCGAAGAACCCCAAGTCGCTGATGCTGCGCTTCCACACGCAGACGGCCGGGGTGCAGCTCACCGCCCAGCAGCCGGAGGTCAACCTGGTCCGCGTCGCGGTGCAGGGCCTCGCGGCGGTCATGGGCGGTACGCAGTCGCTCCACACCAACTCCTTCGACGAGGCCATCGCCCTGCCGACCGACAAGAGCGCCCGCCTCGCGCTGCGCACCCAGCAGGTCCTCGCGTACGAGACGGACGTGACCGCCACCGTCGACCCGTTCGCCGGCTCTTACGTGGTCGAGAAGATGACGGACGACGTCGAAGCGGCGGCACTCGCCCTCATGCAGCGCGTCGAGGACCTGGGCGGCGCGGTCAACGCCATCGAGCGCGGCTTCCAGAAGAACGAGATCGAGCGCAGCGCCTACCGCATCGCGCAGGAGACCGACTCGGGCGAGCGCGTCGTCGTCGGCGTCAACCGCTTCACGCTGGACGCCGAGGAGCCGTACGAGCCGCTGCGCGTCGACCCGGCGATCGAGGCCCAGCAGGCCGAGCGGCTCGCCAGGCTGCGCGCCGAGCGCGACCAGAGCGCGGTCGACGAGGCGCTCGCCGCGCTGAAGAAGGCCGCCGAGGGCACGGAGAACGTGCTCTACCCGATGAAGGAGGCGCTCAGGGCGCGCGCCACGGTGGGCGAGGTGTGCAACGCGCTGCGGGAGGTGTGGGGCACGTACGTCCCGTCGGACGTGTTCTGAGCTTCCGTTTCCTTCTGACCTCCCGTTTCCGGATCTTCCGGCATACGAAACACAGAGGCGGAGTGTCGCACCCACGTGCGACACTCCGCCTCATGCTGGGTGTCACCGATCTGCCGACCTATCTCGCCGGGCTCGTCCTCATCATCCTTCTGCCGGGGCCGAACTCGCTGTACGTGCTGTCCGTCGCCGCCCGCAAGGGCACCCGGACCGGATACAAGGCCGCGGCCGGTGTCTTCACCGGCGACACGATCCTCATGACGCTCGCCGCCCTCGGCGCGGCCTCGCTGCTGCAGACCACGCCCCTGCTCTTCATGATCGTCAAGTACGCGGGCGCGGGCTATCTGACGTGGATGGCGATCGGCATGCTGCGCGCGGCGTGGCGCATGTGGCGTGCCCGCGGCGAGCTGTCCGTGGACGGCGAGGACGCGGCGCCGGCGACCGGCCCGTCGGAGAACCCGTACCGCCGCGCGCTGATCATCAGCCTGTTCAACCCGAAGGCGATCCTCTTCCTGATCTCCTTCTTCGTGCAGTTCGTCGACCCGTCGTACGCGTACCCGGCCGTGTCCTTCCTGGTCCTCGGCACGCTCCTCCAGCTGAGCAGCTTCCTGTACCTGACGACCCTGATCTTCGGCGGCAGCCGGCTGGCCACCGCCTTCCGCCGCCGCAGGCGGCTCTCGGCCGGCGCGACGTCGGCGGCGGGCGCGCTGTTCCTGGGCTTCGCGGTGAAGCTGTCGCTCAGCAGCGCGTGATCGCTTCTGCGGGGTAGGCCTTTCCCCATCCCGCCCCTTCCCGAAACTCGGGCTCGGCCCCAGGCCCCGGTGCCCGCGCTCCGCGCGGTGACCTCAATCTCCTCCTGGGCTTCGCCCCGGGGGACCCCAGACGGGCTGCAATGCGGCCCTGCTGGTGGCGCCTCCCACGGCTGCCAGACCGGCGGGGGAGATTGAGGCGCTGCGGGGGCACCCCACGCCCGCAGGGCGTAGAGGGCGGGTCCGGGGGCAGCGTCCCCGAACATCGCCCGGAGGGCGGTATCCGGGGCTTGCCCCTGTCGCGGGGCTGCCTCCCACGGCCGCCAGGCCGTCGGTGGGGATTGAGGCGCTGGCGTCACCCCACGCCCGCAGGGCGTGGGGTGACGGGTCCGGGGCCGCGGGCAGCGCCCGCGGCCCCACCCGGAGGGCTGTATCCGGGCCTTACCCCCGTACGGGGGGCCACCTCCCCACGGCCGCCAGGGCGTCGCAAGAGTTTGAGGCGCTGGGGTCATCCCACGCCCGCAGGGGCGTAGGGGGCCGGGTCCCGGGGCAGCGCCCCCGAACACCGCCTGGAGGGCGCTGGGGTCCGGGCTTGCCCCGGTTACGGATTGGGGTGCCTCCCATGGCCGCCAGGCCGTTGGTGTAATTTGAGGCGCTGGGGGCCACCCCACGCCGGCAGTGCGCAGCGGGCGGCCCCAGGGCGCACCCCCCGACACCGCCCGGAGCGCAGACCGGCGGGCCCAAGCTTGCCCCGGTGACGGGATGGGCTCCCACGGCCGCCAAGCCGCAGGGGCAGGGCGGGCAGGGGAACAGCCCGCCGCAGGCGCCACGCGCCCCCCGTCAGCTCAGGGCGCGCTTCAGGCGGCGGGCGCGGCGGACCACGCGGCGGACCGCCGCGTGGCGGGGGACCGGGAGGCCGCCCGGCAGGCCCAGTACCGTCAGGCGGCGGCGCTTGAAGTAGCGCACCGTCGACCCGTCGAGCGCCGTGCTCAGGAACCGTTCCGCCGCCGGCCGCAGATCCGCGCGGATCTGCGGCTGCATCGCGAAGCCCACCGCGCTCAGTAGTCCGGTCAGCCGCTCGTCCGCCTCCGCCGGCGCACCGGCCTTGCCCTCCGCGAGGTTCGGGACCAGCGCGTCGACCACCGTCAGCGGCACGCGGTTGCTGTTCTGGTACGGAGTGAGCCGGTCCAGCAGCGGCTCCGTGCCAATCCGGGCGACGGGGATGCCGTAGAACGTGGCCGCCGTGAACAGCGCCGTCGAGAAGCAGCCCGCGACCAGGCCGGGCCGCAGCTGCCGGTAGAGCACCTCGGCGAGCAGCGGCCGGTCCACGACCGTGAGGTCGACGCCCAGCGACTCCGCCTCGCGCTCCAGCGTCCGGGTCCAGGACGCCGGGGCCGTCGGATGCGGTTTGAACACCACGTTCCGGTGGCCTAGTTCGACCGCGGCCCGCAGCATGCGCAGGTGCTGTGCCTCCTCCTCCGCGGGTGTGATGATGCCGAGCGCCGCCAGGTACTGGCCCAGCAGCAGCGCCGGGCCCTCCCCGACACCGGGTACGGCTTCCGGCACGACGTCCGACAGCTCCGCGACGATCTTGACGAACGCCTCGGTCGGCACGAGCTGCGGCTCGGCCCCGAACTCGGCCAGCAGCAGGGGCCGCAGACCCGGCACCAGGTCCAGGTGGAACAGCCGCCGCACGCGCTCCCCGACCAGCGGGTCGATCTTGTTGCGGGTGGGGCCGTAGCTCATCAGCCCGTCCGCGTACACGTCGAGCGTCGCGTCCGGGAAGAGCTGCGCGATCGACAGGGCGGGCGCGACCTGGATCGACTCGACGGCCAGCTCGATGCGGTCGTCGCCGAGGTCCCACAGCTGCCGCAGGTACCTCTCCCACAGGGGGATGTCGTCCGCGCGCGGCGTCCAGCCGCCGGGGTGGAAGGGGGAGATGGCGTCGTTCCACGACAGCACCCCGTCGAAGCGGCCGCGCAGCCGCTCGAAGCCGGGCATCTCGTCCAGGGACGGCGTGGTCTCGGGCGTGGTCGCGTTGTTCGCGACGAGCAGGAGCCGCCGGTCCGCGGTGGCGAAGCAGCCGCTGTCGATCGCGGCGGCCACGGTCGCCGCTCCGTAGAGGGAGGACGCGTAGAAGATCTGGGTCGTGGGCATCAGGCCGCCGCCTCCACGGTGAGCGGGGCGGGGCGGCGGCGCACCCGGCGGAGCCGGGAGGCGCGTTCGACGTCCATCGAGTCGAGTGCCTCGTTGAGAATGTCCTGCGGCATGCGCTTCAGGGCGGCGGCACTCATGGTGCGCAATTTCCGTGCCACGGCGGGCTCGAACCTTTCGATCGATCCCAAGTGGTGGGAAATGACGGCACAGTATGTACGGACGGCCTTCGGAAGAAGGCGATCGGCCTCCGGGTCGTTCGCCGTTTCATGGAGCACCTGGTCGAATGCCTTGATGAAATCGAGCTGCCGGATGTCGCCGATCTGTGTCAGCGACGAAGCGACTCCGCGCCGGTAGAAGATGCCGAGCCGGCTGATCGTCGCGAATGTCTCCGCCTCGCGGTGCAGCCGCCAGATCCAGGGCCGGTCCTCCGCCGTGCGCAGCCCGTGCGTGAAGTGCAGCAGCCCCCGGTCGACGAGCCTGCGGTGGTACATCCCGGCCCATGCGTAGGGGTAGTCGACGCCGGTGGAGCGGTCGGCGGGCAGGATCCAGTCGCGCGGCCGCAGCACCTCGCCGCGCCGGCCGACGGGCGCCCGGTGCACCTTGCGCTCGCGGCCCGTGCACTGGACGTGGTCCGTACGGACGAAGTCGACGCCGAGGCTCTCGTGGGCGGCGAGCAGCGCCGCGAAGTGCCCGGGCGCCAGCCAGTCGTCGCCGTCGAGGAAGGTGACGTACTCGCCGCGCGCGGCGTCCAGGCCGGTGTTGCGGGCGGTGGCGAGCCCGCCGTTCTGCTCATGTCTGATCAGGACAGCGCCCGGGACCGAGCGCTCCGCCCGCTCCAGGATCTCCGGAGTGCCGTCCGTCGAGCAGTCGTCGACGAGAAGGAACTCGAAGTCCTCGCGGGCGTTCGCCTGCAGGCTTTTCAGTGTGTCCGGGGCGTATGTCTGCACGTTGTAGAACGGCACGATGACGGAGAGCTTAACCACCCGCGCGACGCTAGGTCGCCACACGGCATTCGTATCGACTGCCGGAGGGATGGGAGGTGAACGCAGAGCGTCGACTTTGTTAACCGGCCCATTTCCGGGGTGACTGCCCCGTCCGTAGGTGCGCTGTTAACCCGTTGTTGCAGTCGAGTTGGGCCGTGAAACGAAATGCCTTCCTAGCGTCCTCGACGTGCCAACACGTACCAGCGAGGCCGTACGGGTAGCCGTACTCGCCGACTCCGACACCCGGTGGAAATGGGGTGCGCTCACCGCGCGCCGTATCGCCCCGAGCACCGCCGTGGAGCTGAGCGGATTCCTGTTGCGCGGCCGGGCCACGCCGACGCCCCGCCAGCTCGCCGAGGTGGGCGTGCAGGCCGACGCGATGCGCGAGGTGACGGGGAACGAGTTCCTGCGGGCGGTCAAGGACGGCGCGTACGACGTCGTCGTCCTCGCGCTCGTCGGCGGCGGCGTCCAGGCCATGCTGCACGGACTCGCCGCGCTGGGCCTGACGCGCCGGCCCGTCGTCGTCACCGGCTACGTGGGCGTCGTCTACGAGAAGCTCGCCGACGGCCTGCTGCTGCGCCACGGGGCGGACGTCGTCCTCGCCAACTCCCGCCACGACGCGGACCGTTTCCGCGCCGTGTACGAGGGAGTGGGCGCCGACGCCTCGGCCGTGACCGAGGCCGCGCTGCCCTTCCTCGGCGGCGCTCCGTACCGGCCGGAGGAGGGGCGCGACACCGTCGTCTTCGCCGCCCAGCCGTCCGTGCCGGACAGCCGCGCCGACCGTGCGTACCTGCTGCGCCGCCTCGTCGAGCATGCCCGGCTGCACCCGCGGCGCGAGGTGCTGCTCAAGCTCCGGTCCAAGCCGGGCGAGCACACCACGCACCTGGAGGAGCTGCCGTACCAGAAGCTCGCGGACCGGCTGCCGGGCGGACTGCCGTCCAACTTCCGCCTGGTCTACGGGAACATGGGCGAGGTCCTGGACCGCACGGATCTGTTGGTCACGGTCTCCTCGACCGCCGCGCTGGAGTCCCTGCACCGCCGCATCCCCACCGCGGTCCTCAGCGACCTCGGTGTGCGCGAGGTGCTCGGCAACCACCACTTCCTCGGCTCGGGCCTGCTGACGTCCTGGGACCGGCTGGACGGCGGCCACCGTCCCGAGCCCGACGCCGAGTGGCTGGCCCGTCAGGGCGTGGCCGCCGAAGGCTCGTACGAGAGCGCCTTCGACGAGGCCCGTGCGCGGGTCGCGAAGCTGCTGCTCGGCGACGGGCCGGGGCCGATCGCGCCGTACTACACGCCGAGCACGGCGCCGGGCTACCTGCCGAACATCCTCGCCCGCCACCACCTGGCCCCCGACGGCACCCCGCTGCCCGGCGCGGCCCCGAAGGCGGAGGTCACGGGCCTGCGTCGGGTGGTACGCGACGCGATCCGCGAGGCGGCACGCGGCGCCTACCGCCACGGCGTCCAGCGCGTGGCCCCGGTCATCCGCCGGATGGGCGAACTGTGACCCCGCCACTGCCCCCGCACGAAGCGGCCCCCAGCCGCCCGGCGTTCCCGGCGGGCCGTCCCACCGCGCCCGGCCGCGCCACCGCGTCCGCGGGGGGCCGCCCGACGAACCCGGGGCCGGTCGCCCCGGCCCGGCGCCTGACGGCTCCTGCCACCGGCCGCCCCACCGCTGCCGCCGGCGCGGCGGCGCCCGGCCACCCCGTGGCGCCCAGCCGTGCCGCATCCGTGGCGACTTCCACCGGCGGGGGAGCGGCGGCTCCGGCCACGGGCCGCCCCACTGCCGCCCGCACGGCGGACCGCGCCGCATCCGTGGCGATGGCCCCGGCCCGGTGCCTGGCGGCACCAGCCACCGGCCGTCCCACCGCTGCCGCCGGCACGGCGGACCGCCCCGTCCGCACGGCGGACCGCGCCAGCCGCCCGGTGCCCGCCGTGGCGGACCGCACGAGGCCCCCGCGGGGGCCGCACCGCACTCGTACTGTTCAGGAGCCCCGATGACCGTTCTCGCCGTGATCCCCGCCCGGGGCGGGTCCAAGGGCGTCCCGGCCAAGAACCTGGCGCCCGTCGCCGGTGTGCCGCTCGTCGCGCGGGCCGTGCGCGCCTGCCTGGACGCGCCGCTGGTGACCCACGTCGCCGTCTCCACGGACGACGCCGACATCGCCGCCGCCGCGCGCTCCGCGGGTGCCGAGGTCGTGCTGCGGCCCGCCGCCATCGCCGGTGACACCGCCACGAGCGAGTCCGCCGTCCTGCACGCCATGGACGCGCACGAGGCCGTGCACGGCGACCGCGTCGAGGTGGTGCTGCTCGTGCAGTGCACCAGCCCGTTCGTCGCCCGCGAGGACATCGAGGGCGTCGCCCGCGCAGTCGTCGAGGACGGCGCGGACAGCGCGGTGACCGTCGCCCCCTTCCACGGCTTCGTGTGGCGCGAGAGCGAGCCCGCCGACGGGCAGGCCGCCGGCTCCGGCCACGGCGTCAACCACGACGCGTCCTTCCGGCCCCGCCGCCAGGACCGTCCGCAGGACTTCCTGGAGACCGGTGCCGCGTACGCGATGAACGCCGCGGGCTTCCGCGAGGCCGGCCACCGGTTCTTCGGCCGCACCGCACTCGTACGCACCGATCCCGCCCGCGTCCTCGAGGTCGACGACCCGCACGACCTGGCCCGCGCGCGGGCGCTCGCGCCGCTGCTGGACGCCGCCGTGCTGCCCGCCCGCGAGGACGTCGACGCGGTCGTCCTGGACTTCGACGGCACCCAGACCGACGACCGGGTCCTCATCGACGCGGACGGCCGCGAGATCGTCGCCGTCCACCGCGGCGACGGCCTCGGCGTCTCCCACCTGCGCAGGGCCGGACTGGAGCTGCTGATCCTGTCCACCGAGCAGAACCCGGTCGTCGCCGCCCGCGCCCGCAAGCTCCAGGTCCCCGTCCTGCACGGCATCGACCGAAAGGACCTCGCCCTCAAGCAGTGGTGCGAGGAGAAGGGGATCGCGCCCGAGCGCGTCCTGTACGTCGGCAACGACGTCAACGACCTTCCGTGCTTCCACCTCGTCGGCTGGCCCGTGGCCGTCGCGAGCGCGCACGACTCCGTACGGGCCGCCGCGCGTGCCGTCACTGCCACGCCCGGCGGAGAGGGCGCGATCCGCGAGATCGCCGCCTGGCTCCTCGGCCCGCACCTCCACACCCCCGAAACCACCCCCCTGTCCCCCGAGAAGTAAGGAAATACCCCCCCATGAGCACCACCCGTCTGCGCACCCTCGGCAGCAAGACCGCCGGCCCCGGCCGTCCCGTCTACGTCACCGGCGAGATCGGCATCAACCACAACGGTGACCTGGAGAACGCGTTCAAGCTGATCGACGTGGCCGCCGACGCGGGCTGCGACGCGGTCAAGTTCCAGAAGCGCACGCCGGAGATCTGCACGCCGCGCGACCAGTGGGACATCGAGCGCGACACCCCCTGGGGCCGTATGACGTACATCGACTACCGCCACCGCGTCGAGTTCGGCGAGGATGAGTACCGCGCGATCGACGAGCACTGCAAGAAGCGCGGCATCGACTGGTTCGCGTCCCCGTGGGACACCGAGGCCGTCGCCTTCCTGGAGAAGTTCGACGTTCCGGCGCACAAGGTCGCCTCCGCCTCCCTCACGGACGACGAGCTGCTGCGCGCCCTGCGCGCCACCGGCCGCACGATCATCCTCTCGACGGGCATGTCCACCCCGAAGCAGATCCGCCACGCGGTCGAGGTCCTGGGCAGCGAGAACATCCTGCTCTGCCACGCCACCTCGACGTACCCGGCGAAGGCCGAGGAGCTCAACCTGCGCGTCATCAACACGCTGCAGGCCGAGTACCCGAACGTGCCGATCGGCTACTCCGGCCACGAGACCGGTCTGCAGACCACCCTCGCCGCCGTCGCCCTGGGCGCCACGTTCATCGAGCGCCACATCACCCTCGACCGCGCCATGTGGGGCTCCGACCAGGCCGCCTCCGTGGAGCCGCAGGGCCTGACCCGCCTCGTCCGCGACATCCGCGTCGTGGAGGAGTCGCTCGGCGACGGCGTCAAGAAGGTCTACGAGAGCGAGCTCGGCCCGATGAAGAAGCTGCGCCGCGTGGCCGGCGTCGTGGCCGAGGCGGACGACCGTGAGCCTGCCGCGGTCTGACGGCCCTGCCGTCACGGCGCTGCCGCTCCCGCCGCGCCGGGCCACTCGCGCCCGGCGCGGGGAGCGCGGGGTGTCCGCACGCACGGAGCGCACTGCGCGGTCCCTCACTCCCGCAGCGGCGCGACGCGCCCCGCACACCCGCGTGACCGCACAGGCCGCGCGGCCCGACGAGACCGCGCAAGCCGGTCAGGCGCGCGCGGCCGTACGAGTCGGCTGTGCGTCCGCGTACGTGCGAGCCACGCAGCGGCGCACGCCCGCAGCGGTGCGCGCCCCGCAGGCGCGCGCGGCCGTACGAGTCGGCTGTGCGTCCCGGTACGCACGAGCCACGCAGCGGCGCACGCCCGCAGCGGTGCGCGCCCCGCAGGCGCGCGCGGCCGTACAAGCCGGGCATGCGTGCCCGTACGCGCAAACCACCCGGCTGCGCACGCCCGCACAGCCGGGCCACGCACGCGCCGTGTGCTCCCCGCGGCGGCGCCCGGTGCACGCGGGCGTATCCATCCAGGCCCCCGGCTCCGCCGGGCGCGCCGATCCGGCATCACGAGGTGAAACCAGTGAATCTCGCGTTCGTCGAGAGCCCGGTCCAGCTCCTGAACGTCCTGGAGTGGGCCCACGCCGGTTCCGGTGCCGCCCCGACCGGTGACCCCGCGGCCGACCTCACCGTGGTCGTCCTGTCGCCCACCGACCCCATGTCGCGGGGCCAGCTGCGCCGCATGGCGGAGCTGGCCCGTGGCGAGGGGTTCACGGTCCGCTGGCAGGAGGCGCGCGGCGGGGCCGGCGCGCCCCTGCGGACCATCCGCGAACTGGGCCCGGCACTGCGCCGGGCCGAGCGGATCGTGATCGGGGACCCGTTCTCCCGCTACGTCCAGCTCCTGCTGACGCTCGTCGGCGGCAAGAACCTCACCGTGGTCGACGACGGCACGGCGACCATGGAGTTCGTCGCGCAGGTCGCCCGCGGCGAGCAGCTGGTGCGCTGGCACCGCCGCGGCGGCCGCCGCGGCCCGCGCGAGCTGGTGCTCGCACCGGTGACGTTCATGGCCCGGCGCAGGCTGAGCCCCTCCCGGACCCGTACGGTCGAGGTCTTCACCTCGATGCCCGTGGAGCCGACGCCCGGGGTCACCGTCACGGCGAACGACTTCGCCTGGACGCGGGAGCGCTTCGGGCCGCCGACCCTCACACGGGGCGCCGACATGGTCGGGACGTCCCTCGTGGAGACGGGCGTCGTGGACCTGGAGCAGTACCTGGACGCGGTCGCGACGCTGGCCCGCGCCCACGGCGCCACCCGCTACTTCGCCCACCGCCGGGAGAGCGCCGACAAGCTGCACCGGCTCGCCGCCGAGACGTGCCTGGAAGTGGTCCGCCCCGACCTTCCGCTGGAGCTGATCGCCCGCAGGGGCCCGATAGGCTCAACGGTGCTGAGTTTTCCTTCGACGGTCGTGCACACCCTTCCGCTGGCCCTCGCGGGCACGGGCATCAAGGTGGCGGTCTGCGACATCGCGCCGGAGTGGCTCAGGGCGAGCGCATCCCCGCGCGCGCAGGGATTCCTCGCGGTCGTCACGGGCACGGCCCGTGACGTGTACCGGCTGCCGGCGCCCGTGTGAAGGGGTGCGGCCGGCGCCCGGGACGGGAACCGACCTGACAAAAAGAGCGAGTGAGTTTACCCACAACGGCATTCGGCTATGCGCCTCGCACCAGGTTTTCTTCCCCTATGAGGCTGATCTTTTGTTGATCGCACGGCAGTTGGGGGCCGGAGGGGCATACCCTTCACTGGGTGAACCAGTTGATGTCCCGCGAGTCCGAAGAAGCCGAGACGCCCGGCGCCGATGCAGCGCCCCGCACGGGCGCGACGCCGGGCGACGCCGCACTGCCCGGCAGGCTGACCGAGCCGTTGCGTACGGAGCTCGTCGCCTTCCGGCGCGACCTCCACATGCACCCCGAGCTCGGGAACCAGGAGTTCCGCACCACCGCGGCGATCAAGGACCGCCTCGAGCGGGCCGGCCTGAAGCCGCGGGTCCTCTCCATGGGCACCGGACTCGTCTGTGACATCGGCACCGACTCGGCTCCCGGACGGCCCCTCTTCGCGATCCGCGCCGACATCGACGCCCTCCCCATCCCGGACACCAAGAGCGGCGTCCCCTACCGCTCCACCGTGCCCGACCGCGCCCACGCCTGCGGTCACGACGTGCACACCACCACGGTCCTCGGGGCCGGACTGGTGCTCGCCGAGCTCGACCGGCAGGGCCTGCTGGCCCAGCCGGTGCGGCTGCTCTTCCAGCCCGCCGAGGAGGTCCTGCCCGGCGGCGCGGCCGACGCGGTCGAATGCGGTGTCCTCGACGGCGTCGGCAAGATCATCGCGGTTCACTGCGACCCCCGGGTCGACGCGGGTTCGATCGGGCTGCGGCCCGGCCCGATCACCTCGGCCTGCGACCGGATCGAGGTCTCCCTGGACGGACCCGGCGGCCACACCGCCCGGCCGCATCTGACGACGGACATGGTCACCGCCGCCGCGAAGCTCGCCATCGAGGTCCCGGCCCTGCTCTCCCGCCGCGTCGACTCGCGCTCCGGGCTCGCCGTCACCTGGGGCCGCATCACGGCCGGTCACGCGCCCAACGTGATCCCCCAGCACGCCGAGCTCTCCGGCACCGTGCGCTGCCTGGACCTGGCGGGCTGGCGCGCCGCCCCCGACCTGGTGCACGCCGCGATCGACGAGGTCGCCACGCTGCACCGGGCCAAGTCGCAGATCGACTACATCCGCGGGGTGCCGCCCGTCGTCAACGACCCGGCCGTCACCGAGCTGCTGCGCGACGCGCACGCCGCGCGCCGCGGACCGTATGCGATCGAGGACACGGAGCAGAGCCTCGGCGGCGAGGACTTCTCCTGGTACCTGGAGCACGTGCCGGGCGCCATGGCCCGCCTCGGGGTGCGGACCCCCGGCGACACCACGCGCCGCGACCTGCACCGCGGGGACTTCGACGTCGACGAGGAGGCCATCACGGCCGGCGTCGAGCTGTTCACCGCCGCGGCCCTGCTGGAAGGTCTCGGTGCCCGCTGAAGCCGTCCGCCCGGTGGCCCGCTGAGCGTTCGCCCGGCCCGGACGTCGTACGGACGTCCGAGCCGGGCCCGCCGACGACATGCCGGGGGTGCGGAGGCCCACCCCCCGCCCCGGCACGTCGTCCAAGGGGCGTGGCTGGTTCGCGACGATCCGATAACGACTGATGAACGGGTCTTTAACTGACATCTACGCGCGTTACGATCGCCGCGAACCCAGCGCCGGAAGTGGCGCTTTCGGTCAGGTTTAAGGAGCCCCCCCGTGCGCCGGATCACCAGGATCGCCACCGTGGGCATCGCGTCCGCGGCTCTCGCGCTGTCTGCCACCGCGTGTGGCAGCGAATCGTCGACCTCCGCAGGTTCGGACGACAAGGGCGGCAAGGCCGCCATCGCGTATGACATCGGCGGCCGCGGCGACCAGTCCTTCAACGACGCCGCGTACGCCGGTCTGGAGAAGGCCGAGAAGGAACTCGACATCAAGGGCACCGAGCAGGAGCCCAGCGAGGGCGAGGGCGACCCCGACAAGGTCCAGCGCCTCACCGCCCTGGCCCGCGCCGGCAACAACCCCGTGATCGGCGTCGGCTTCGCCTACGCCCCGGCCATCGCCGAGGTCGCGCCGAAGTTCCCGAAGACCACCTTCGGCCTCATCGACGACACCTCGAAGACCGGCCCGAACATCGCCAACCTCGTCTTCAACGAGGAGCAGGGCTCCTACCTGGCCGGCGTCGCCGCCGCCAAGGTGACCAAGTCCAAGACGGTCGGCTTCATCGGCGGTGTCGAGACCCCGCTGATCAAGAAGTTCGAGGCGGGCTTCGTCCAGGGCGTCAAGGACACCGACAAGAACGTCAACGTCAAGGTCCAGTACCTGACCCAGCCGCCGGACTTCGGTGGCTTCTCGAAGCCGGACCTCGGCAAGGCCGCCGCGCAGGGCCAGCTCGACGCGGGCGCCGACGTGATCTACGCCGCCGCCGGTCTCGCCGGCGCGGGCTCCATCGAGGCGACCGCCAAGGCCAAGAAGTGGGCCATCGGCGTCGACTCGGACCAGTACAACCAGAAGGGCCTGGCCGCCTACAAGGACCAGATCCTGACCTCGGTGACCAAGAACGTCTCGGGCGCCGTGTTCAACCTGATCAAGTCGGTCAAGGACGGCAAGCCGCAGACCGGTGAGGTCCGCTACGGCCTCCAGGACGACGGCGTCGCCCTGTCCCGGTCCAACCCGGCCTTCACCAAGATGACCGACGTCATCACGGCGGTCGACAAGGCCAAGGCCGGCATCACCGCCGGCACGATCAAGGTCCAGACGGCGCCGTAAGGCGCCGGAGGTCCACCTGGTCTTCCGTACGGACTCGGTCCGGGCCCCGCACCCGCGGGCCCGGACCGAGTTGTGGCCACCGGTTTTTCTCATTCGGGATCGCTACGCGCGTAGACAACACCTCGGCGCGATAGCTTCGCCCCATCCCCTGCCCGCCGATTCCGCCCTTCCCGCCTGCCCGCCAGCAGCCGCCCGCCCCGACCTGCCGGCACCCTTTCCCGCCAAGGAGAGTGCGTCATCAACGCGTCCAGTCCGTCACCGCCGTCGGCTGCTGCCGTAGAACTGCGCGGCATCACCAAGCGCTTCCCCGGCGTCGTCGCCAACCACGACATCGACATCACCGTCCGCAAGGGCACCGTGCACGCCCTCGTCGGTGAGAACGGTGCCGGCAAGTCGACCCTGATGAAGATCCTCTACGGCATGCAGAAGCCGGACGAGGGCACCATCACCGTCGACGGCGACCACGTCACCTTCTCCAGCCCCGCCGACGCCATCGCCCGCGGCATCGGCATGGTCCACCAGCACTTCATGCTGGCGGACAACCTCACCGTGCTGGAGAACGTCGTCCTCGGCGGCGAGAAGCTGTACGGCATCGGCTCCCGCGCCCGCAAGAAGATCCAGGAGATCTCCGACGCCTACGGCCTCGGCGTGCGCCCCGACGTCCTCGTCGAGCAGCTCGGCGTCGCCGACCGCCAGCGCGTGGAGATCCTCAAGGTCCTCTACCGCGGCGCCCGCACCCTGATCCTCGACGAGCCGACGGCCGTGCTCGTGCCGCAGGAGGTCGACGCGCTCTTCGACAACCTGCGCGAGCTCAAGGCCGAGGGCCTGACCGTCATCTTCATCTCGCACAAGCTGGGCGAGGTGCTGTCGGTCGCCGACGACATCACGGTCATCCGCCGCGGCACGACCGTGGGCACGGCCGACCCCGCCAGTACCACGCCCAAGCAGCTCGCCGAGCTGATGGTGGGTGCCGAGCTGCCCTCGCCGGAGACCCGCGAGTCGACGGTGACCAAGGTGCCGATGCTCGACGTGGACGGCCTGCGGCTGACCGCCACCGACCCCGACGGCGTCGTCCGCGAGGTCCTCGCGGGCATCACCTTCACCATCCACAAGGGCGAGGTCATGGGCATCGCCGGCGTCGAGGGCAACGGTCAGACCGAGCTCATCGAGGCGCTCATGGGCATGCGCGACCCCGACGGCGGTGTGATCAATCTCGGTGGGACGGACATCTCGCACGCGCCCACCCGCAAGCGGCGCGAGTACGGCATCGGTTACATCCCCGAGGACCGCCACCGGCACGGACTGCTACTGGAGTCCCCGCTGTGGGAGAACCGCATCCTCGGCCATGTCACCGAGCGTCCCAACAGCAAGCGCGGACTGCTCGACCTCAAGGCGGCCCGCAAGGACACCGAGCGCATCGTCCGCGAGTACGACGTGCGCACGCCCGGCATCGAGGTCACCGCCGCCTCCCTGTCCGGCGGCAACCAGCAGAAGCTGATCGTCGGCCGCGAGATGAGCCACGCGCCCAAGCTGCTCATCGCCGCCCACCCCACCCGCGGTGTGGACGTCGGCGCGCAGGCGCAGATCTGGGACCAGATCCGCGAGGCGCGCCACGAGGGACTCGCCGTCCTGCTGATCTCCGCCGACCTGGACGAGCTGATCGGGCTCTCCGACACCCTGCGGGTGATGTACCGCGGCCGCCTGGTCGCGGACGCCGACCCCGCCACGATCACCCCCGAGGAGCTGGGTTCGGCCATGACCGGCGCGGCCAGCGGCCACCTGGAGCACCACGAGCAGCCTGAGAACGGTGAGGGCCGATGAAGAAGTTCGACAAGGACCGGCTGATCCTGGGCCTGGCCGGCCCGGTGCTCGCGCTGGTCGTGGCCTTCCTGCTCACCTCCGTGGTGCTGCTCCTCTCGGACCGCAACCCCTTCGAGCCGTACCGGCTCATGGCGGAGCAGCTCGAGTTCACCGACGTCCAGGTGCTGATCATCAATCAGACCGGCATCTACTACCTGGCGTCCCTCGCCGTGGCCATCGGCTTCCGGATGAACCTGTTCAACATCGGCGTCGACGGCCAGTACCGCCTCGCCGTGATGCTGGCCGCAGTCGTCGGTGCGGCGGTCGAGCTGCCCGGGCCGCTGCACGTCCTGCTGATCGTGTTCGTCGCCATGGCGGTCGGCGCGTTCTGGGCCGGTATCGCGGGTGTCCTGAAGACCACCCGCGGTGTCAGCGAGGTCGTCTCCACGATCATGCTGAACGCCATCGCCACCAGCCTGATCGCCTGGCTGATCCTGCCGAGGAACCTCGGCGTGCAGCTGCCGGGCTCCAACGACCTGACGACCGGTGAGATCGCCGAGTCCGGCTGGGTCCCCGGTCTGGACATGGGCCAGGGCGGGTTCATCTACGGCTTCACGTTCGTCGCCTTCGCGCTCGGCATCGTCTACTGGTTCGTCCTGAACCGCACCCGCTTCGGCTTCGACCTGCGCGCCACCGGCGCCAGTGAGTCCGCCGCGCAGGCGAGCGGCGTCGACGCCAAGCGGATGATCCTCACCGCGATGCTGATCTCCGGTGCCATGGCCGGTCTCGCCGGCATGCCGATGCTGCTCGGCCAGACCCACACGTACAGCCTCAGCTTCCCGGTGGGTGTCGGTTTCACGGCCATCGGCATCGCCCTGCTCGGCCGCAACAACCCGATCGGCATCCTCTTCGCCTCGCTGCTCTTCGCCTTCCTGGACAAGACGGCCGAGGGCCTGGGACTCGCGGGCTACGAGAAGGAACTCGCCACGATCATGCAGGGCCTGATCGTGATCGCGGTCGTCGTGTCCTACGAGATCGTCCGCCAGTACGGACTGCGCCGGCAGCAGCAGAAGGTCGGCGAGGAACTCGCCGCGCAGGCGCGCAAGAACAAGGAAGAGGTTGTCTCGTGAGCGACGCACGCGAGGCCACCGGCCCGCAGACGACGATGGCCGCGCCTGCCTGCCGAGCGGGCGGAGAAGCGAATGAAGTGAGGACGGCATGAGCGAGTCCACGAGCACGGTCTCGATGACCAGCACCGCGCCCAAAAAGGGCGGCGGCCGCCGCAAGCTGTCCCTGCCCGTCATCCTGCTGATCATCGCGGGCGGCCTGCTGCTGTTCTCGCTGGTCCGCACGATCAGCGGTGCCGAGGACCTCACCTCCGTCGGCCAGATCTCCGGCGCCCTCCAGCTCGCCGTGCCCATCGGCCTCGCCGGTCTCGGCGGTCTGTGGTCGGAGCGGGCCGGCGTGGTCAACATCGGTCTCGAGGGCATGATGATCCTCGGCACCTGGTTCGGCGCCTTCGCCGGCTACCAGTGGGGCCCGTGGAGCGGCGTCCTGCTCGGCATCGCGGGCGGCGCGGTCGGCGGTCTGCTGCACGCCGTGATGACGGTGACATTCAACGTCAACCACATCGTCTCCGGTGTCGCCATCACCATCCTGGCCACCGGCCTCACCCGCTACCTGTCGAACTTCACCTTCGGCGAGGCCGAGGGCGGCTCCTCCAAGCAGTCCCCGCGCATCGACCCGATCGACCGGATCACGATTCCGGGGCTCTCGGAGTGGCTGGCCGACATCCAGGGCAAGCACTGGTTCTTCGTCTCCGACCTCGCCGGGGTGCTGGGCGGGCTGATCACCAACCTGTCGTTGCTGACCGTCGTCGCGATCCTGCTCATCCCCGGCACCTGGTGGGTGCTGTGGCGCACCGGATTCGGCCTGCGGCTGCGCTCCTGCGGTGAGAACCCGGTGGCCGCCGAGTCCCTCGGCGTCAACGTCTACAAGTACAAGTACATCGCCGTCGTCGTCTCCGGCGGGCTCGCCGGTCTCGGCGGCGCCTTCCTCGCCATCGTCTCCACCGGCATCTACCAGGAGGGCCAGACCGGCGGCCGCGGCTACATCGGTCTCGCCGCCATGATCTTCGGCAACTGGATGCCGGGCGGAATGGCGCTGGGCGCCGGCCTGTTCGGCTTCACCGACAGCCTCAAGCTGCGCGGCGGCGCGGTGAACGTCCACGCGATGCTGTTGCTGCTGGCGATCCTGCTGCTGATCGTCGTGGTGTGGCAGCTGTACAAGAAGAAGTACCTCCAGGCCGTGATCTCGGCCGCGGTCTCGGCGCTGCTGTTCACCTGGTACGCGCTGACCGACGAGCTGCCCAGCCAGTTCGTCGACGCCGCGCCGTACGTCACCACGCTCCTCGTCCTGGCGCTGTCCGCGCAACGGCTGAGGATGCCCAAGGCGGACGGCCTGCCCTACCGCAGGGGCCAGGGCAAGTGACCACACCTGCTGTCGACTGGGAGGCCCTGCGGGAGCTGGCGCGCGAGGCGATGTCGCACGCGTACGCCCCCTACTCGGGCTTCCCGGTCGGGGTCGCGGCCCTCGTCGACGACGGCCGCACGATCACGGGCTGCAACGTCGAGAACGCCTCGTACGGGCTCGGCCTGTGCGCCGAGTGCGGGCTGGTCTCGCAGCTGCATGCGACCGGCGGTGGCCGGCTCACGCACTTCACGTGCGTGGACGGCGAGGGCGCGCTGCTCGTGCCGTGCGGCCGCTGCCGTCAACTGCTGTACGAGTTCGGCGGGCCGGAGCTGCTGATGGACACCCCGGCGGGTGTCCTGCCGCTCTCCGAGATGCTGCCGCACGCCTTCGGCCCCGCCCATCTGTCGTAACCCCTGTGTTCGCCTTTGTTCCCCGCGGCCCTTCCGCTCCGGTGGGAGGGCCGCTCCCCTACCCTTGCTCTATGCGCGTAGAGCCACCTCGGCCGCGTGGAGCGACTCTGGAGGAATGCCATGGACGTCATCTCCGTCATCCGCACCAAGCGGGACCGGGGCGAGCTGAGCGACGAGCAGATCGACTGGGTCATCGACGCCTACACCCGCGGCGAGGTCGCCGACGAGCAGATGTCGGCGCTCGCCATGGCCATCCTGCTGAACGGCATGAACCGCACGGAGATCGCCCGCTGGACCGCCGCGATGATCGCCAGCGGTGAGCGCATGGACTTCTCCTCGCTGAGCCGCCCGACCGCCGACAAGCACTCCACCGGCGGCGTCGGCGACAAGATCACACTGCCGCTCGCGCCGCTGGTCGCCGCGTGCGGCGCGGCCGTGCCGCAGCTGTCCGGGCGCGGCCTCGGCCACACCGGCGGCACGCTCGACAAGCTGGAGTCCATCCCCGGCTGGCGCGCGCTGCTGTCCAACGAGGAGATGCTGCACGTCCTCGACACCACCGGCGCCGTCATCTGCGCCGCGGGCGACGGGCTCGCGCCCGCGGACAAGAAGCTCTACGCCCTGCGGGACGTCACCGGCACTGTCGAGGCGATCCCGCTGATCGCGTCCTCGATCATGTCGAAGAAGATCGCCGAGGGCACCGGGTCGCTCGTCCTGGACGTGAAGGTCGGCACCGGCGCGTTCATGAAGAACATCGACGACGCCCGTGAACTGGCCTCCACGATGGTCGCGTTGGGCACCGACAGCGGGGTGCGCACCGTCGCCCTGCTCACCGACATGTCGACGCCGCTGGGCCTGACGGCGGGCAACGCGCTCGAGGTCCGCGAGTCCGTCGAGGTCCTGGCCGGCGGCGGCCCCCAGGACGTCATCGACCTCACGGTGGCCCTCGCCCGGGAGATGCTCGCCGCGGCCGGCATCAAGGACGCCGACCCGGCGAAGGCGCTCGCCGACGGCTCCGCCATGGACGTCTGGCGCCGCATGATCGCCGCGCAGGGCGGCGACCCCGACGCCACCCTGCCGGTCGCCCGCGAGCAGCACGTCGTCACGGCCCCGTCCTCGGGCGTCCTGACCCGTCTCGACGCGTACGACGTCGGCGTCGCCGCCTGGCGCCTCGGTGCGGGCCGCGCCCGCAAGGAGGACCAGGTCCAGGCGGGCGCGGGCATCGAGATCCACGCCAAGCCGGGCGAGCCGGTGACGGCGGGCCAGCGCCTGCTGACCCTGCACACGGACACGCCGGAGAAGTTCGCGTACGCACTGAAGTCCCTGGAGGGCGCCTTCGACATCGCCCCGCCGAACACGGAGTTCACGGCGAGCCCGATCGTGCTGGACCGCATCGCCTGAGCGCGCGGGTCCCCCGGAGCCCGGCAGGGGGCGAGACCGCGCGGGCCGCCGCGATGAGTTCCCGCCGCGGTGCCGGTCATCCCCATGTGGACGCCATGCAGCCGATCGTCATGCGCATCGCCGGGAGGGTCGCCCCCGGCGATGCGCCCGGCCTGTGCGAGGAGTTGACCGCTCTCCTGAGGGACGCCGGCGCGACGGCGTCGCCTCCGGGAACGGCGTGGGAAGACGACCCGGCGCCGGGCGCCGCCCGCGCGGCGGCGGACACTGCGCCTGACCCGGACGCGGCGGCGGGGGACGGTGCGGCGCGGCGGTGCCGGCCCGAGGTCGTCTGCGACGTCGGCGGACTCGCTCAGACCTCGCTCTCCGTCGTCGACGCGCTCGCCCGCCTCCAGCTCACCGCCCGCCGCCACGGCACCCGCATATGCGTGCGGAACGCCCCGCCCGACCTGGTGGCCCTGCTCGGCCTCGTCGGGCTGTCCGGACCGGCCGGGCTGGGGGAGTCCACCGTGCGGGTCGGCCCCTAGGCCGCGACCGCCTCCCCGGCGCGGTACGGCATGTGCAGACACCCCTCGCCCACCCGGCGAGGTGCCGGCGGGCGATGGCCGGGAACGCGGGATCGGCGTACCCCTGCGGGTCGGCCGGGTCGCCCTCGCCAGACGTGCAGGCCGGAGCGCGGCCCCACGATCTCGTACCCGCGCGGCAGCACCGCCTCCAGGTGCCGCCACGTGCGGTGCCGCCAGATCCAGTCGCTGGCGCGTCCGATGGTCATGCTGTCGCCGACGAACAGAGAACGCATGCTTCCATCCTCCCGGACCGCGCTGGCCTGCGACGTGACCCGGGACCCGGCGGGCGCGGCGGCGGGGCCTAGAAGAAGGTCTTGTAGGTGGTGGAGTCGGTGCGCAGGGGGAGGGTGTAGGCCGGGGAGAAGGGGCGGGTGGTGCTGTTGGTGCCGGTGTAGGTCGCGGAGCCGGTGGGGCCGATGGCGTAGATGTCGGCCACGCCGTGGAGGGAGTTCGTGCCGGCCGGGATGATGTGGGTGTACTTCTGCCAGCCGCCGCCGATCTGGCGGCGGGCGGTGAAGGTGCCGTCGCCCTTGCCGAGGTAGAGCCACAGGACGCCGTCCTTGTCGCGGGCGAGGAGGTCGCCGCCGGTGGCTCCGGCGATGTTGCCGGGGGCGGTGAGGAGGTTGTAGAACTGCCAGCCGCCGCCGATCCTGACGCGGGGCTTGAAGGGCTTGGCGGCGTCGCCGGTGGAGGCGTAGAACCACAGGACGCCGGAGGTGTCGGTGGCGAGCAGGTCGCCCCGTCCGTCGGCGTTCAGGTCGGACCCGCCGGTGATCTTGTTGTAGACCTGCCAGCCGCCGCCGATCTTCGTGCGGGGCAGCAGCTTCTGCTTCTCGCTCTGGTGGAGCCACAGCACGCCGTCGCGGTCCCGGCCCACGACGTCGTCGGCGACCCCGCCGGCCACGTTCCCGGGTGAGGCCATCAGCGTGTACGTGTTCCACCCGGTGCCGAGGCGCTCCGGGTCAGGCTTGGTGACGGTGGGCGAGCAGCCGGCGTCGTGGCACTCGACCTCCTTCATGGCGGTCAGCTGGCCGATTCCGTACGCGGAGAGGTTGCCCGAGCTGTCGCGGACGAGCGCGTCGGCCCCGCCGTTGTCGTTGAAGTCGCGCGGCTGCGCCGGGCGTGCCACGGTGAGGCTGCCCGTCCGTACGACGGCCGGGCCGAAGCGCTGCTCCGAGGTTGCGGTCATCTTCCAGGTGTACGTGCCGTTGTAGGCGCCGAAGCTGTTGCCCAGGGTGCCGTCCCAGTCGATGAACGGGTTCATCTCGTCGTCGAGGCGCACCGTGCGGCCGGTGGCGGTATGGGTCAGATCGAAGCGGACGCTCGCCCACTCCTCGTTGAACTCCCAGGCGAACCTCGCCGACTTGTACGCGAAGGAGGTGATCCGGCTCGGTACCGTCAGGCTCTTCAGAGTGAGTTCGGGGGCGTCGGGGATGTCCGCCACCATGGTCACCGCCGGCTCGCCGGCCCCGTCGAGGGCGACCCGGAACACCCCCCAGCCGTCCGCCACCGTGCCGCCGCGCACGAGGAGCGTGCCGCCGGGGCCGGGCGTCACCTGGTTCGCGAACCGGAACGGCTCGACGGTGTGGCCGTCCTTCAGCGACCGGAACGTGAGCCGGGTGTCCTCCCTGATCGCGAGCCAGTCGTCACCGAAGGCGAACGAGGCCCAGTGGGGCAGGACTTCGGTCGCCCCGGTGTGACGGTCGATGACCTTGGTCCCGCCGTCACCGAACTGCCAGGCCACGTGATCCGGCGTCACCTGCACGCTGTAGGCGTAGCCGCCCATGTCGTACGTCTGGGTGACGGCGGCCGTGGCGACGTCGACCACGGCGAGGCGGTACGCGGAGAAGTCGGTGTTCACCAGCTGGACTGCCACCGTGCCGGGGGCCGTGGGGGAGACGATCCAGAGCTTCCCGGAAGGGAGCCCGGTCACCTTGCGGTCGACGGTCCGGCCGCCCGGCTCCCGGCTGACGAGGTGAAGGGTGTCGGTGGCCGTGTCGTTCATGACGAGCGTCGAGCCGTTGACCTGGCGCAGCTCGTACGAGTCCGGGGTGTCGACGACGACCGGGTCCCCGCCCTTCGCCATGTCCTGGACGGTGTGGCGGGTGCCCCTGCTCCCCACCACGATGTCGGTCTCGGCGGCGCCCAAGTACCTGGTGTACCCCCCGTCGCTCGGGAGCGGTGTCGAGGTGCCGTCGTACCGCCACCAGTCGGCGACGTCGTGATCGGAGGTGAGGAAGCCGGTGGAACCGACGCTGTCGACGCGGTCCGACGTGTCGAGCACGGGGAGCGCAGCCTCGGCCGTCCGCTCCTGCCCCACGGCGGCGGGAGCGGCCGTCGCGACGCCCGGCACGGCCACGGCGGCGGTGGCGAGCGTGACGGCGAGGGCGGTGGTCAGCCGGAGCCGGGACGGGCGGACACGGGCGTGGGAACGGGACAAGGCGCTGGGCCTCCTCGGGCGAGGGACGAGCGGGGCGGGCGGGACGCCGGGGCGCCACACCCACCAGACCGGCGCGGCGGCCGAAAGGTTGTACGCTTCGGCCGCCCTTGGACGCCTGCCTCGCCCCCCTCAGACGGGAGAACCCGGCCGAGGCCCCGGGCAGGCCCCTGCCCCAGGCCCCCGACCGGGACCCGCGGCCCGGGCCCTCTGTCACGGACGCTGCCGCCGGGCCCGCGGGCCGGGCCGTGCGCCGACCACCGTGGTCAGCCCGCCGGACGGCACCTCGAACGACGCCCCGTCCAGGACGCGGGACCGTCCTCGCGGGCCTGAAAGTGGACTCAGGTGATCGGCTCGCATTCCCAGGCGGAGGAGTCGCGAGCCGAGGGGTGGGCCATCCGCCGGGGCGGCACCGGCGGTGCACGGAAGATCACCGGTCGGTCATTGGCGCCCCGGACTTGTCCAGGCGGGCCGGCAGGTCGAACAGGGGGAACCAGCGCTTGGTGTCCAGGAAGAAGTCCATCCCGCCGACCTTGCCGTCCCGCAGCTCCAGGACGATCAGGGCCCACGGCTCGTAGCCCTCGCCGTCCTGGCTCGGGTGGTAGTGCGCGAAGGCCGGGACGCCGTTCGCCACGGTCGGGACCAGCCGGGAGCCGCGGCAGACCTCGCCGACGCCCAGCATCCAGCCCACGATGTCGTCGTGCCCGCGCAGCCACAGGTCGTACGGCGGCATGGACATCGTCGCGTCCTCGTGGAGCAGCGCCGTCAGGGCCTTCATGTCGTATCCCTCGAAGGCCGCGACATAGCGGTTCAGCAGGTCCTGCTGCTTCTCGTCCAGCGGGTCCGCCGCGTCCGAGGCCGTCGGCTCCTGCTCGGCGAGCGTGGCGCGGGCGCGCTGCAGGGCGCTGTTCACCGAGGCCACCGTGGTGCCCAGCAGCTCGGCCACCTCGCTCGCCTTCCAGGCCAGCACCTCGCGAAGGATCAGCACGGCCCGCTGCTTGGCCGGCAGGTGCTGGAGCGCCGCGACGAAGGCCAGCCGGATCGTCTCCCGCTCCACGGCCGTCTCCGCCGGGTCCACGACCGACGGCAGCACGCGCCCGTCCGGCACCGGCTCCAGCCAGGTGATCTCCGGACGGGCGTTGAGCCGGGCCTGGGCGACCGGGGTGGGGTCCGTCAGGTCCATCGGCCGCGCGCGGCGGTTGCCCGCGTTGAGCATGTCCAGGCAGACGTTCGTCGCGATGCGGTAGAGCCAGGAGCGCAGCGACGAGCGCCCCTCGAACTTCTCGATGTTCCGCCAGGCGCGGACCATCGTGTCCTGGACCGCGTCCTCGGCCTCGAAGGACGAGCCCAGCATGCGGTAGCAGTAGCCGGTCAGCTCCCTGCGGTGCTTCTCCAGCCGTGCGTCGAGATCCTGCGTAGCGAGGTCACTCATCTGGTCCACCCCTGTCGCCCATCGGCACCGGCGGTACGCAAGCTACCGCAGCCCACTGACAATCCGGTCCGGGCCGGTGGAGCCGGGAGCGGCGGGGACGCTCCCGTGGGACCGTCGAGGGGTGTGTGGCCGATGGGCTCAGGTGCCGGGCTTGCGCCCGTACACATAGACGTCGTCGCCGTTCTTCAGCAGATTCCAGTATGCCTTCGCGTCCGCGGAGCGCATGTTCACGCAGCCGCCGGACCCCGGCGGGTTCCAGACGGACTTCGTCGTGGAGTGGAAGGCCTGGCCGCCGTCGAAGAACTGCGCGTACGGCATGCGGACGTTGTAGAGCGTCGACCAGTGGTTGATGTTGCGCCAGTAGATCTTCTTTGCGCCGGTGCGGGTCTCCGTGCCGTTCTTTCCGGTGCGCACCGGCACCGGGCCGTACTTGAGCGTCCTGCCGTCCTGGATCCAGCTGAGCTGCCGGGTCAGGTCGACGCACGCGATCCGGCCTTTGTTGGTCGGGCACTTGCCCGCCTTGTTCGGGTTCTTCCCCGCCGCCCGCTGCGCGAGCATCGTGCTCATCGTGCGCCAGGTGATCGGGCCCGCGTAGCCGATGGTGGGTGTGATGCCGTGCTTGGCCTGGAAGGCGCGGGTGGCCTTGCAGTCGGCGGCCGACTGTCGCCCGTCGACCGGGCGGCCGAGGAACTTCTCGACCTGCTTCTGGTACGGGCCCGTCGACGTGGTGCACGACGCGGCGTGCGCGGTGCCGCTGCCGAGTGCGACGCCGAGCGGGAGCAGCATGCCGGTCAACCCGAGCAGCACTCCCGTACGTCCTATTCTGCCCCTCATGTCCCCCAACTCCCCTTCACATGCCTTCCGGTGGGACGGTCTGCCGGTTGAGACACGCGAAGGGGGGCGGTAGTTGCACGGACGGGGGACGTATTCGCGACGTATTCGACTTGGGACGCGGGAGGCCCGGGAGGGGGTGTCGTCGTGGACGCGGGGGAGGCGGGGGGCGTTACGCGGCCGCCGCGATACGCCGCTCCTGCACCCGCGCCGCGTGCGTCCCGTACAGCGTGACCGACACGACGCCGAGCACCGCCAACAGCCCGAGGAGCACCGTGCCGGACCAGCCGCCGGCGTGGAAGGCGACCGCGCCGAGCGTGCCGCCCGCGCTGCTGCCCAGGTAGTACGCGGACTGGTACAGCGCCGACGCCTGGGCGCGGCCGGTCTTCGCTGTACGGCTCACCGCGGACGACGCGACCGCGTGGCCGGCGAAGAATCCGGCGGTGATCAGGACCAGGCCGAGCAGCACGGCGGCCAGCGAGTCCGCCAGCGAGAGCAGCAGACCGGCGGCCGTCGTGGTGACCGCGAGGTACAGCGCGCCGCGCCGGCCCAGCCGCCCGACCAGCTTCCCGGCGGCGGCGGACGAGACGGTGCCGACGAGGTAGACCAGGAAGATCGAGCCGATCACGCCCTGGGGCAGGCCGAACGGAGCCTCCACCAGCCGGTAGCCGATCACCGTGTAGACCGCGCCGAAGACGGTCATGAAGAGCGCGCCGATCGCGTACAGCCGCATCAGCAGCGGGTCGGACAGGTGGCCGCGGACCGTCCTGGCCAGGGCGAGGGGGCTGAGCGAGCCGGGTGCGAAGTGCCGTGCCCGGGGGAGCAGCGCCCGGAAGACGAGCGCGCACGCCAGCGCCATCACGCCGACCGCGGCGAGCGCGACGCGCCAGTCCGCGAGCTGGGCCACCCAGCCGGTGAGGATGCGGCCGCTCATGCCGCCGATGCTGTTGCCCGCGACGAACAGGCCGATCGCCGCCACCAGCGCCTTGGGCCTGACCTCCTCCGCGAGATACGCCATCGCCGAGGCCGGCAGTCCCGCCAGTGCCGCGCCCTGCAGGGCGCGCAGCGCCACCAGCCACTCCAGGTTCGGTGCGAACGGCACCAGCAGGCCGAGGACGACCGCCACGGCCAGCGACACGGTCATCACCGTACGTCGGCCGAAGCGCTCGGACAGGGCGCTCAGCGGCAGCACGCACAGGGCCAGCGCGCCCGTCGCGGCGGACACCGTCCAACTGGCGGCGCCGGCGGTCACGCCGAAGTCGGCGGAGACGGCGGGGAGCAGTGGCTGGGTGGAGTAGAGCAGGGCGAAGGTCGCCATGCCGGCGGCGAAGAGCGCGAAGCTCATGCGGCGGTAGCCGGGCGCGCCGGGGGAGAGCCTGGTGTCGGTGACGGGGGACGGCGAGGCGGCGCCCACGGTGGTGGGCGCCTTGGTACTGGCAGGAGGCATACGTCGAAGGTAGGCCGCTCCGTTTCATGCGTCCAATGCATGAAACGGAGATAATCGTTCCCATGGTGCATGACCACAGCTCAGAGGCTCGGCTGTCACGAGGCAGTTACGAAGGATACGAAGAAGACACCGCGCTGTTGCTCGCGCCGCGGCTCGCGTACTTCGTGGGCGTCGCGCGGCACGAGCATGTGACGCGGGCCGCGCAGGAGATGGGCGTGCCACAGTCGACGCTGTCGCGCGCCATGGTCCGGCTCGAACAGGACCTGGGGGTGGCGCTGTTCGCCCGCAAGGGCCGTACGGTGGCGCTCACCCCGGCCGGCCGCGCCTTCCTCACCTCGGCGGAACGGGCGCTGTCCGAGATCGAGCGGGCGGCCGAGGCGGTCCGGGCCGACGCCGACCCGCGGGCGGGCAAGGTCGCCTTCGGCTTCCTGCACACGATGGGGTCCGAGACGGTGCCGGGCCTGATCCGCGCCTTCCGCGCCGACCACCCCGGGATCCGCTTCACCCTGGTCCAGAACTACGGCGAGGCCATGATCGAACGGCTCCGGGCCGGCGAGCTCGACCTCTGCCTGACCTCACCGGTCCCGGACGCGCCCGACCTGGTCGCGCGCCGCCTCGACGAGCAGCGCCTGCGGCTGGTCGTCCCGGACGACCACCGCCTGGCCGCGCGCAGGCGCGTCCGCCTGGCGGAGGCCGCGGACGAAGCCTTCGTCACGCTCGAACCGGGCTACGGGCTGCGCCGCATCACGGACGCCCTGTGCGCGGAGGCGGGCTTCACGCCGCGCGTGGCGTTCGAGGGGGAGGAGGCGGAGACGCTGCGCGGTCTGGTGGCGGCGGGGCTGGGAGTCGCCCTCCTCCCGCCCCCGGCGGTGGCCCGCCCTGGCGTCGTCGAACTGACGGTGACGGCGCCGAGGGCGGTCCGCGAGATCGGCCTGGCGTGGCTGGACGGCCACCCGGACACGCCCCCGGTGGCGGCGTTCAAACGCTTCCTGCTCTCCCGCCGCGGCAACGTGCTGGCGTAGCCGGGCCCTTCGCGGCTCTGGCCCTGGCCCCCGCAGTCGGGTGACTGCGGGGGCCGCGCGGCGCTCCGGAGGCTTCCTGCGGCGTGATCTTGTCTATCTCGCCGAGGCAGGAATACGCTGCAACTAGTAACTCTTCTTGACTATCAAGAAGTGGGCTAATTTCTTTCGGGCGGGTGACCGCCCCTTACGCAGGAGACCCCTCATGAGCGAGAACCCTTCCGGGACCGGCCGTTTCCACACGCCCCTGACCCGCGACAACGCCGCCCTGCTCCTCGTCGATCACCAGATCGGCCTGTTCACCGGTGTGCGCGACATCGATGTCGCCACGCTGAAGCACAACGTCGCGGCCCTGGCCAAGGCCGCACAGGTGCTGGACATCCCGACCGTGGTGACCACCACCATGGCGGACGGCATGTGGGGCCCGCTCGTACCGGAGCTGGCCGAGGTCCTGCCCGTGGGTCTCGAGGTGATCGACCGCAGTACCGTCAACGCCTGGGACGAGCCCCGTGTCCGTCAGGCCGTGGAGGCCACCGGCCGCAAGAAGCTGATCATCGCCGGTATCTCCATCGAGGTCTGCCTTGCCTTCCCGGCGATCTCCGCGACGGGCGCCGGCTACGACGCGTACGCGGCCATCGACGCCTCGGGCACCTTCAGCCAGACCAAGCGCACGGCGGGTCTGCTGCGTATGCAGCAGGCGGGCGTCGTCGTCACCGACTACGCCACCACGATGGTCGAGATCCTCGCCGACAACGCCGACACCAGGGCTTACGAGGTCTACGGGGCGCTGGACATGCCGTTCGCCACGCTGGTGGGCCAGATGTCCGCCGCCTACGCCAAGAACGGCTGACCCCTCGAGCCCCCGAGCCGCTCCCGCGGCGGCGCCACCCCCGTAAGCGCGCCGCGGGAGCTCCCGCGGGTGCCGGGTTCTGCCCCCGTACGGCCCGGCATCCGGCCCCAGTCCGAAGACCTCGAACAGGAGCACCCCTCATGACCTTGTGGAACGTCACTGCCCACACGCGGCGCACCGTGGGTGACGAGGAAGTACGCGGCACCCAGACATGGGTCGTCCAGGCGCGGCGCAGCGTCGAGGCGGTGCGGCAGGTGATCGCCTGCGCCGCCGGTGAGGACGCCGTCCGGCACCGGCGGGGTGCCGCCATCGACTCCACCGCGTTCACCACCACCCGCTGGGTGAGTCCGCACGGGTCGCTGGGGCCCACGGTTCCCTGCCCACCGGCCCCGCGGGCCGGCTCACGAGCGTCGGCGACGGCGTGGAGAGCCACGTCCAGGGTGGCCGGACGGGTCTCGCCGCGGCCGCCTGATAGGGCATGATCTTGACGGTCAAGAATCACTACTAATATGCTGTGCCGGCCGCCGCAGGAGCGCTGAAGGGCTTGCCATGTCGAACGTGATCAGGGGTGCCGTACCCGTGAGGACCCGCATCCGCTACGGGTCCGCGCCCTCCCAGACCGGCGACCTGTATCTGCCGCCCGCTGAAGGGGCCCGCCCTGTCGCGCTGCTCATCCACGGCGGGTTCTGGACGGCGATGCTCGACCGCAGCCAACTGGTACCTCTCGCCGACGACCTGGTGGCCCGCGGCTATGCCGTCTGGAACGTCGACTACCGCGGTCTCGGAGAGGACGGCGGCGGATGGCCCGGAACGCTGGAGGACGCCGCCGATGCCCTTGACGCGCTGGCCGGTCTCGCGGCGGGGAGCGTGACCGACGGGCAGGCGGCGGCAGGCAGGCTGGACCTGGACCGCGTCGTGGCGATCGGGCACTCCGCAGGAGGACAGCTCGCCCTGTGGCTCACCTCCCGGCCCGGGCTGCCCGCCGGGGCGCCGGGCAGCGGCGGTGCTGGGGTACCGCTCGCCGCCGCCGTTTCACTGGCAGGCGTGCTGGACCTGCGTGCCGCGGACGCGGACGAGCTGGGGGCCCGGTTCGGTGACCCGTCGGTACCGCCTCCGGCAGGTGCTCCTGCTCCGGCCCGGCCCGAACTCGCCCCGGTCCTCGCAGACATGACGCCGCACGGCACGGCAGCCGCCCTGCTCGGCGGCCGCGCGGACGACGTGCCGGACCGGTACGCGCTGGCCTCACCCCTCGAACGGCTGCCGCTCGGTGTGCCTCACCTCGTCGTCCACGGGGACGCCGATACGGGGGTCCCTCCCGCCCTGAGCCGGACGTACGTCGCCGCCGCCCGCGAACGGGGCGACCAGGTGGCATACGTCGAGGTCCCGGGCGCGGACCACTTCGACGTCATCGATCCGGATCACCCGTCGTGGCAGTCGGTGGTGCGGCGGCTGCCGGACCTGCTCAAGACGGCGGGCGTTGAGCGTGCGAGCAGCACGGAATGAGGTATAGTAATAATCGTGACTGTCATTGATGAGACTATTTGGCGTCTCTCCGAGGCTCGCGCCTGCTGGCCGCGGCCTCGTCGAACTGCGCCAGCTGCTGGGCGGTGATCTCCCGGAAGGCGCCCTTGAACACGGCGTACTTCCGCTCTCCGATCGCCTCCGCGTGCCGCTGCTCGATGGCGGCCATGATCGCGTCCGACTTCTCCATCTGGTCCCGGCCCCGGCGGGTGGGCACGATCAGCTTGGCCCGCCGGTCCGAGGGGTCGGGCCGGCGCTCCACGTACTCCAGGGCTTCCAGCTCGTCGATCAGGTTGCCGATGACCTGCTTGTGCGTGCCCGACTTCCGGGAGAGTTCCGTCGCGCGGGTGCCCTCCTCGTCGAGGTAGCCCAGCACGGCCCCGTGCTGTGGCCGTAGCTCGGGATGCCCCTGTTCGGCCAGCTTGTCGAAGAGCTCCTTCTGGATCGAGAAGAGCAGGCGCGTGGACAGATTCCCGAGGTCCGGATCCTTTTGTTTCCGTTCGCTGCGTCGCACTACGGCACTCCCCTCGTAAGCGTTATTGACTGTCACCATCCGTAATAATAGTGGGCTCACGGGGGGTGGTCAGCGCTGCCGCCGCGCGCCTTGTCCGGATCTGTCCCCTCGCTCGTGCGCCTTGGCCGAAAAAATTCGGCGTGCCCGGGGCGGGATCCCCGGTCGCTGTGCGGCGACTCCTTCGGCTCCTCCGGCGCTGGACGCCAGCCTCGGAACGCCATACGATCAATTTAGTCACCTCTCGTGACTATCAATTCTCTTGGCTAACTCGTGAGGAGTCGACATGAAGACCAGTCGGAGGGCGGCCGCCCCCGTCATCGGAGTCCTGGCCGGTGCTGCGGCCGTCGGCGTGTTCCTGGGTGGGAGCGCCACCGCCACGGAGAGTGACAGCCCCAGCGATCGGTTCGCCATCCGCGAGGTGATTGACCGTCACCAGATGTACATCGATCTCAGGGACGCCGACGGCTACGCCAACCTGTACACCAAGGACGCTCGCTACCGGAGCCCGTTCGGCTCCGCGGACGGCCGGAGCGAGATCAGGGCCATGTTCATCGACCTGGCCGAGAAGGGCTTCACCAAGGGCAAGCGGCACATGACCGGACCCGCCATGATCGAGGTCAACGGCACGACCGCCACCGCCCGTTCCTGGTACTGGGTCGCGGAGACCGAGGCGGAGCACGCCGTCTACGCCACTGGTACCTACACCGACAAGCTCCGCAAGGTGAACGGCAAGTGGGAGATCGTCCAGCGCGTACAGACCCTGGACGAGCTCGCTCCGAGCGGCCGGTAACGCCGCCGATCGGACCGTTCCGCCCGTCGCAGGCCCCTCCCCCGCAGGGAGCCGACCACCGTCACCGCGCCGAGCAGACCTCGGCGCGGTGACGGCCCTGCCGGTCGCCCGTCCCCCACCAGAGGTCGTCATGTCCCAGGAAGACCGAACCACCGCCGTTCCCCCGGTCCCGCCCACGGGCGAACGCCCGGACACCGGGCCGCCCGCCGGCCGGGTGGTCGCCGCGCTTTCCGTGGCGGTGCTGGCCTACGGGCTGCTGCAGACCCTGGTCGCTCCGGCCCTGCCCACGTTCCAGCGGCACTTCCGCGTGAGCGGCGACTGGGCCGCATGGGTCTTCACCCTCTACCTGCTCTCCGGCGCGGTGCTCACCCCGGTGCTCGCCCGCTTCGGCGACCGGCGCGGCAAGCGCCGCGTCCTGCTCGCCTCCCTCGCCGTCTTCGGCGCCGGCACCGTGCTGGCGGCCTTCGCATGGAGCTTCCCGGTCCTGCTCCTGGCGCGCGCGATGCAGGGGGCCGGAGCGGCCGCACTTCCGCTGTCCTTCGGCCTCATCAGCGCCCTGCTTCCCCCGCGGCGGGCCGGCCATGGCCTCGGGATCGTCTCCGCGATGATCGGGGCGGGCACCGGGCTGGGCTTCGTCGTCGGCGGCCTCCTGGTCGACCACGCGTCATGGCGGTGGATGTTCGCCGTGCTCGCCGGCGTCATCGCGACGGCCTTTCTGCTGGTGGCCCGGTGGATTCCCGACGGCACCGCGCGCCGGGACGAACCCCAGGACACATGGGGCACCGTCCTGCTCTCGCTCGGCCTGGTGGCCCTGCTGCTCGCGATCACCCAGGGGTCGCACGCCGGCTGGCTCTCCGCCCCCGTGCTCGGCCTCTTCGCCGCCGCTGCCGTGTTCCTGGCCGCCCTGGCGGTGGCCGAGAAGCGCACGCCGCACCCCCTGCTCGAACCGCGCGTCTTCCTCGACCGGCCGATGCTGCTGACCCACTGCGCCGCGGCGCTCTTCTACGCCGCGGCTCTGATCTTCTTCCTCCTCGTGCCGACGCTCGCCCAACTGCCGGCGCACGGACCCGAAGGCGCCGCGTCGGGATTCGGCTTCACCGTCACCGCCGCCGGTCTCCTCATGCTGCCCTCGGCGCTGCTGCAGGTCCTGGTCGCACCGCTGGTGGCGGCGCTGGAGCGGACGTTCGGCCACCGCGCCCCGTTGCTCGGCGGGCTGCTGCTCGTATGTGCCGGGAGCCTGGCGTTGGCACGCTGGCATGCCACGCCGGTTCAGGTGCTGGCCGATTCCGTACTGCTGGGAGCCGGCGCCGCCCTCAGCTTCGCGGCACTGCCGTCGCTCGTGGTCCGCTTCGCTCCGGGACCCGCGATAGCCACCGCCAACGGCCTCAACACCGTCGTCCGCACCGTCGGCGGTGTCATCGGGACCCAGGTCGCCATCGCGATCCTCAGCGCCCACTCGGTCGCCGGCTCGGGACTGCCGAGCGAGGGTGCTTTCACCGTCGTGTTCGGGCTCGGCGCCGTCTTCGCGGCAGTCGGTGTGGCGGTGGTCCTGCTCCTGCCTCGCACTGCCGCCAGGCGGTGAAGCGCGCGGCGGCAGTGCGCATGCCGTGTCGACCATGGGCCCTGGGGTGGGGAGCCAGTACGCCCCGGCCGCGCCACGGCACACGCGACTGACGTCCAAGAGCGGCGATCGTACTCTCAGCGCGAGTGACTACGGCGGCGGTACGCGTATGCGAGCACCGCTGTCGCGGCAACCGAAACGAGGCTGCCGACCGTGAGCATCGCCATCCGGGTGTCTCCGCCGGACCGGGGGGCCGGCTTCGCCGGGCCGATGGTGATGCGGCCGCTCTTCTCCCGTGTGACGAGTCCACTGGCGAGGGTCAGTTGTGCGGTCCACTCACCGTCCGGCAGGCGCGGGTCGAGTGTGGCCTTCGTCAGCGTCCGTCGGCCCGGGCCGACGGTGCCTGCCTTGACGTGGAACGGGCCGGCGGACACCCCGCCCGGCCCGTGGGACAGGGTGAGTTTGCCCGTGAGGTCGAGGGCCCGCCCACCGGTGTTCTTCACTCGGGCCGTGACCACCGGTACGCCGTTCCTGGCGCGTGCGCCGGTCAGATCCTCGATGCGGAAGTCGGAGCGCGGTTCCCCGCCGGGCCCGACGGACAGATAGATGCGCACCCCGGCGCGGGCCACGTGGTGCACCTGCTGTGTGGGGTCGCGCTGGGGACTGATCTCCGCCCAGATGACTCCGTAGTGTTCACCGCCGGTCGCATCCTTCGCCACGGTGACCTCGGTCCACACTTTCGCCGTCTCGTCGGGTTCCAGGACGAGTTCGCTGTGCTCGAGCCTCACCCATCTGGTGAGCTCGTTGCCCGTACGACCGTGGGCGAAGGCGAAGCCGTCCTTGTGGACCGCTGCGGCGGCGGGATAGAGCTACGTCGAGCGCGGGATCCACCGCCTCAAGCATCATCGGGCCGGGACTACGAGATACGACCAGCTCGCCGCCCGCTACGAGGCGACGGTGCTGGTCGCAGTCCTCAACGAGTGGCCGTGACCAGCACTTTCCCCAGGAACTCTACGAGCGCAAGGCGCGGCCGAAGCCCGCCGCCAACGGCATGCGCAGGCCCAGCGGCGGCGGAGCCGCCAGCGCGTCCGCCACCGGGCGCGCGTACGTCCGCGTGAACAGCGAACCCCGCACGAAGTCCGCCGCCAGCGCGAGCACTTCCTCCTGGTACTGCCGCAGCGCGTGCCCGTCCGAGTGCACCTCGAAGCGGCACGTGTCCCGGTTCGACTTCTTCGCGCGCTCCGCCAGCCGGTACGACAACTCCGGATCGGTGACGCGGTCGTTCGTGCCGTGCACGATCAGCACCTGGCGGCCCGCCAGCTGCTCCACCGGCTCCGGCTGCGCCGCCATGTCGTCCTCCGGAAGCCACGGTGCCAGTGCCAGGACCGAGTTGACCGCCGGGTGGCCCGCCGCGCGCAGGGCGGCCCGGCCGCCCATGCCGTGTCCCGCCAGGCACACGGGGACGTCGCCGTAGCGGCGTACGACCTCCTCCACCGCCCAGCTCGTGTCCGCCGCGAGACGCGCGTCCGGGCCGTTCCAGCCGCGTGAGCGGTACCGCACGCAGTGCACGAGCAGCCCCTCCGCGCGCCCCGCCCGCGCCAGCGCGCGGCCCAGCGGGAGCATCGCCGCGTACGACAGCGCCGATGCCCGGCGCTCCGACTCCGGCTCGCCGTCCGGCAGCAGCAGGACCACGCCCGCGACCACCGCGTCCTCGGCGCCGCGTGTGCCCGAGAGCCCGGGCAGCCGGCCCAGCCGTGCCTGCGCCGGTGTCCGTCCGGTGCGCTCCACTCGCCCAACCGCCGTCTCACGTAGGGCCGCCGACCCGACGCCCGGTTTCCCCGGACGCCCCCGCCACCGGGGCAGTGCGTGGTGTGCCATGGCCCAACAGTCTCAGAAGGCCAGGTGTACTCCACCCGTACGCGCGGTCACTGTTGCGTATCGACAGGTGTTGCCAGGGGGCGCGCTCTACGCGCGTAGGGGCTAGAGTGCGCAGATGACGAGCCAGACCCTCAATTCGCCCACCCAGGACCAGATCCGCCGCGCGCCGAAGGTCCTGCTCCACGACCACCTCGACGGCGGTCTGCGCCCCGGCACCATCGTCGAACTCGCCCGGGACGCCGGCTACGGCGCCCTGCCCGAGACCGAGCCCGACAAGCTCGGCATCTGGTTCCGCGAGGCCGCCGACTCCGGCTCCCTGGAACGGTATCTGGAGACGTTCGCGCACACCTGCGCCGTCATGCAGACCCGCGACGCGCTCTTCCGCGTGGCCGCCGAGTGCGCCGAGGACCTGGCCGAGGACGGCGTCGTCTACGCCGAGGTCCGCTACGCCCCCGAGCAGCACCTGGAAGGCGGGCTCACCCTCGAACAGGTCGTCGAGGCGGTCAACGCGGGGTTCCGGGAAGGCGAGCGCCGCGCCCGGCAGAGCGGCCACCGCATCCGCGTCGGGGCGCTGCTGACCGCGATGCGGCACGCCGCCCGCGCCCTGGAGATCGCCGAACTGGCGAACCACTACCGCGACACGGGCGTCGTCGGCTTCGACATCGCGGGAGCCGAGGCCGGTTTCCCGCCCACCCGGCACCTGGACGCCTTCGAGTACCTCAAGCGCGAGAACAACCACTTCACCATCCACGCCGGCGAGGCCTTCGGCCTTCCGTCGATCTGGCAGGCGCTCCAGTGGTGCGGGGCCGACCGCCTGGGCCACGGGGTGCGCATCATCGACGACATCGAGGTGGCCGAGGACGGCTCCGTGAAGCTCGGCCGGCTCGCCGCGTACGTGCGGGACAAGCGCATCCCGCTGGAGATGTGCCCGACGTCCAACCTGCAGACCGGCGCGGCCGACTCGTACGCCGACCACCCCATCGGCCTGCTGCGCAGGCTGCACTTCCGGACCACGGTCAACACCGACAACCGCCTGATGAGCGGCACCAGTATGAGCCGCGAATTCGAGCTGCTGACCGAGGCGTTCGGATACACGCTCGACGACATGCAGTGGTTCACCGTCAATGCCATGAAGTCGGCATTCATTCCTTTCGATGAACGACTGGCGATGATCAACGATGTGATCAAGCCCGGCTATGCCGAGCTGAAATCCGAATGGCTGTTCCGGCAGACCGCCACGAGCGGGAACTGAGCGTCCGGCGGGCCGCCGACACGCCTACACCGCAGCGGCCGGAAACGTCAATGTCCGGCCGCTTGGCGGTGTTTGCGACACCTGTGCCACGCTGACTAGCTTGCGGAGCCGCTCATGTTTCCGTCTCCAGGGAATGGTCCGAGATGAAGCGTTCCGCACAGACCCTCGGTGTCGCCGCCCTCGGCGCCGCCTTCGCCGCTGCCGGTTCCTCCGCCGCCTCCGCCGCGCCCGCACTGCCCGACGCCACCGGTGCGCCGGGGCCCGTCTCCCGGCTCGCGCCGGTCCAGGAGGTGGCCACCACCACGCTCCCGGCGGGCGCCCCGCAGTCCCTCGCCGCCGGCCAGGCCGCTGTGACGAAGTCCGCCGCCGTGCTGCCCGGCGCCCTCCAGCAGACGGCCGGCAAGGCGCTGTCGAGCGACGACGCGGCCGCGCCGGTCACCGGCCTGCTCGGCGGCCTGAAGACGGGCGAGCTGGGCGGCGGCCTGCTGCCCGGCGGCTTCACGGGCTGACGAACCGCCCGGCGTGCCACGGCGGCCGAGCGCGTGTGGGCGCACACCCGGCCAGGGTGTGCGCCCCACGGCGTTCGTGCCGCAGGCCGCCGGGGGGTCGGCACACCGCCGGCGACCAGATGGGGGAAGAGCAGCCCACCGCGTGAGCACCGGGCTGCACGCCGTCGGGAGCGTGGCCGGTGCCGGTACGCCCCCACCCGGGGTCACCAGGTTGCGGTGGCCGTCTTCTCCGACGGCAGCAGCAGCCACAGCGCCAGGTACAGCAGGAACTGCGGCCCGGGCAGCAGGCACGAGGCCACGAAGATCACGCGCATCGTCGTCGCGGACGTGCCGAAGCGCCGGGCCAGCGCTGCGCACACTCCGCCGATCATGCGGCCGTTACGGGGGCGGACAAGTGCGGCCATGGTGGGCTCCTTCGCGAGAACCGTCCGGGGAGCCCTCTCGGCGGGCTCCCGATGCGTCCATGGTCGCGCCGCGAATGGGGGCGAAGCGTCGCTCTACGGGGCGATCCCGACCCTGGAAATCGTCGGGGTCGCCCCCTGAGAGCCCTCGCCCCTGAGCAGGGCCCGGGGCTCCTGCCCACGGCCCCCCTTGCCGAGCGCGGACCCACCGCCCGGGCGCAGCAGTCTGCGGCGCAGCCGCGCGCGGCCCGCCGGGACGACGGCGAGGTGCGCGAGCGCCACGCCGCACGTGTTGAGCAGGATCGAGTCGATGTCGACGACCTGGCCCGGCACGCCGGTCTGGAGCAGCTCGATGCCGAGCGACAGGAGCGCGCCGGCGGCGACCGTACGGGCCAGCGAGGCCCACGGGGAGACGGCGAGCCGCCCGCCGGCCATGGGGAGCAGCACTCCGAGCGGTGCGAGGAGGAGCAGGCCCCCGCCGATGTGCCGGGCCGCCTGCAGCGGCCCCAGCGCCAGCGCCGCCTCGATCCCGGCGAACGGCTCCAGGTTCGCCGCGGTCACCCACAGCACGTAGCGGGGACGAAGAGTCAGCCAGGCGACGAGCAGCAGATGGAGGAGCAGGAGCACGAGCCCCGTCGCGCGGAAGCGGATGGCGGCACTGCCGCCCGAACCTTGACGCTGCACGACCCCCTAGACGCACGCTTGCCGGGAAACGGTTCCGCCGGGCTGGGAGGCGCTTCGGCGCCGTCCGGCACACAGCCGTGCCCCGGCCGGCGGGCTCAGCCGGCCGGGTCGGGCGTGTCCGTCGTCGGGACCGCCGATTCGGGGCGCTCCTTGGTCGCGTCGGGGCAGGTGTACGCGCGCGGGGCGTACTCGCCCGGGCCGCCCAGCAGTACCGAGCCGGCCGTCGCCGCCCCGTTCTCCATCAGCGTGCACACGATCTGCGCCAGCGCGGCCGGCGGCAGGTCCTCCGGCTGGCGGCTCAGGCGCAGCGTGCCCGCCGGGTCGTCGCGCCGCCCGGCGTTCAGCAGCAGCGGACCGCGTACGTAGGTCGAGAAGCCCGCCTCGTCCTCGGCCGACGACGGCTCCCGCTGGAGTTCGTCGAGCAGCGCCTGAGCGGTCGCGACCCGGTCGGCCGGAGCCTTCTCCTCCGTCGTCCCGGCCGTGCGGTCGACCGGCACCAGCTGCGAGGCGCACACCAGGTACACCCGGACCGGGACGCCCGTACGTCCGGACTGCGGGGCGATGTCCACGGCCGACACCTCGCACGGCACCCGCGAGGGCGCCGGCCCGGCCTCCACGGGCACCTGGGTGGGTCTGATCCCGCAGCCCGCGAGCGCGAGGGCGCCCGCGAGCACGGCGAGCGCGGTCACCGGTCCGCGGCCCGCCCCTGTTCTCGGGAGTATCACTGCGCGTCCTCCCCGCTCCGGTCGCCGCCGGTCCCGCTGTCCGCGTCGTCCGACCCGGCCGCCTCGCGGTGCACGAGCGCGGACGCGTCGCGCGGCAGGCGCAGCACGAAGACCGCGCCGTCGCCGTCGGGGGAGTTGGCCGCGGTGATGGTGCCGCCGTGGATGTGGGCGTTCTCCATGGCGATCGACAGGCCGAGGCCGCTCCCGTCGGAGCGCGGCCGCGACGCGCTGGCCTTGTAGAACCGGTCGAACACGTGCGGCAGGACGTCCTCGGGGATGCCCGGGCCGTGGTCGCGTACCTCGATGAGCAGCTCGTTGTCGCCCGGCCGCACCGACACCCGCACCGGGGAGCCGCCGTGCTTGAGGGCGTTGCCGATCAGGTTGGCCAGGATCACGTCGAGCCGGCGCGGGTCCAGCCGCGCCATGATCCCGCGCTCGGCGTCCAGTTCGACCGCGTCCAGCCAGGCGCGGGCGTCGATGCACGCCGTGACCTGGTCGGCCACGTCCACGGTGTCCAGGACGAGCCTGGCGGTGCCGGCGTCGAAGCGGGTGACCTCCATCAGGTTCTCCACGAGGTCGTACAGCCGCCGCGTCTCGCTCACCACGAGGTTCACGGCCGGGGCGATCATCGGGTCGAGGCTGTCGGCCTCGTCCTCCAGCACCTCGGTCACGGCGGTCAGCGCGGTCAGCGGGGTGCGCAGCTCGTGGGACATGTCGGCGACGAAGCGCCGGCTCGACTCCTCCCGCGCGCTCATGTCCGCGACCTTCTTCTCCAGCGAGGCCGCCGTCTTGTTGAACGTCCGTGCCAGCTCGGCCAGTTCGTCGGTGCCCGAGACGCGCAGCCGGGTGTCGAGCTTGCCCTCGCCGAGCCGTCGCGCCGCATCGCCGAGACGGTGCACCGGCTTGAGGACGGTCGTGGCGGCGGCCTGCGCGAGCAGCGCCGAACCGATGAGGGCCAGCAGGGTGGCGATGCCCAGCGACCAGGCCAGTGAGTTGAGGTCCTGGCGCTCCTGGTCGAGCGACTTGAACAGGTAGCCGGTCGGACCGCCGCCCGTGATCCGCGTACCGCCGACGAGATACGGCTCGCCGCCGCGCTCGGTGCGCTGCCAGTACAGGTGGTACGGCTCGGAGTTGCCGGCCCCGACGTCCTGCCGGTCGTTCACCGCGTCCTGCAGCGACCGCGGCACGTCCTTCATCGTGAACGCGTCACGGTCGGACGCTCCGATGATCGGCTTGCCCTCGGCGCGCTCGCCGATCAGCACCACGCTGAAGTCGCCGGCGGCAGCCATCTGCTCGGCGGTCTTCTGCAGTTCGGCCGGCGTCGGCCGCAGCGGCAGCGCCGCCGCCCTGTTCTGCATCTCCTGCCGGAAGTCGCCGAGCGCCGCGTCCTGGGTGCGGGTCAGCACCGCCTCGCGGTTGAGCCAGTACGCGATGCCGGAGGCGGAGACGGCCGCCGTCAGCGCCACCAGCGCGAAGACGACCACGAGCCGCAGCCGCAGACTCGTCAGGCGCAGCCCGGCGAGCAGCCCGCGCCGCGCGCCCGTCCCGCCCGCGCCGTCGTTCGTGCCGTCCGCCGCACCGCTGTTCGTGCCACCGCTCACCGAACGGCCCCGTCCGGCGCACCCGCGCCAAGCCTGTGGATCACTGCGGAGCGTCCAGCCGGTAGCCGACGCCACGCACCGTACGGATCAGGGTCGGTGAGGACGGTACATCCTCGACCTTCGCCCGCAGCCGCTGCACGCAGGCGTCCACCAGGCGCGAGTCGCCGAGGTAGTCGTGCTCCCACACCAGGCGCAGCAACTGCTGGCGCGAGAGGGCCTGCCCGGGCCGGCGGCTCAGCTCCAGCAGCAGTCGCAGCTCGGTCGGCGTGAGCTGCAGATCGTCGCCGTTCTTGGTGACCGTCATCGCGGAGCGGTCGATCACCAGGGAGCCGAAGGTCGCCGAGTCGGTGGACTCCCGCTCGCCGCGCCGCAGCACGGCGCGGATACGGGCGTCCAGCACCCGGCCCTGCACCGGCTTGACCACATAGTCGTCGGCGCCGGACTCCAGTCCCACGACCACGTCGATGTCGTCGCTGCGCGCGGTCAGCAGAATGATCGGCAGCTGGTCCGTGCGCCGGATGCGGCGGCACACCTCGAACCCGTCGATCCCGGGCAGCATCACGTCCAGCACGATCAGGTCCGGCCGCTGCTCGCGCAGCAGCTGCAGGCCGTCCTCTCCCGTCGCCGCGGTGGCCACACGGTGGCCCTGACGGGACAGGGAGAGTTCGAGCGCCGTACGGATGGCGTCGTCGTCCTCGATCAGCAACAGGAAAGGCACGGGCCCATTCTGGCCCATGCGGTCCCCTCGTACGACTCCCCGTCGCACCACCGTTGTCGCCCGGCCTCTGTGACGCGCCTGTGACAGTCGGCGGACACCGCCATGAAAGTGCCGGGGCAAGCTTCTTGTCACACGGAACGAAGCAGACTCCACTCGACGGGGGGCGCGAGATGAACGCACTGCACAGCACCACCTCAAGCGCAGTTGTCACGCGTCTCCACGACGTCGCGCGGAGTGCCGAGAAGTCCGGCGCGGCGGGGGGACGGGGGTGCGCTCGCGGCGCCGGGCGTCAGCACAAGGCGACCTACATGGTGGCCGTGCCTGACGGGGGAGAGGCGTACGGAGAGGCCACGGGGGAGCGGACCGGCCAGGTCGGGGCAGCGGACGCCGAAGCGGCGTTCACCGCCTACGTCCAGGAACGCCGCGCCTCTCTGTACGCGACCGCCTACCACCTGACCGGCGACCGGTACGAGGCCGAGGACCTGCTGCAGAGCGCGCTGTTCTCGACGTACCGGGCCTGGGACCGGATCAGCGACAAGGCGGCGGTCGGCGGCTACCTGCGCCGCACCATGACGAATCTGCACATCAGCGCCTGGCGCCGGCGCAAGCTCAACGAGTACCCGACGGAGGAACTGCCGGAGACGGCGGGCGACACCGACGCGATGCGGGGCACGGAGCTGCGCGCGGTCCTGTGGCAGGCGCTCGCCAGGCTCCCCGAACTCCAGCGCACGATGCTGGTCCTGCGCTACTACGAGGGCCGCACCGACCCGGAGATCGCGGAGATCCTGGACATCAGTGTCGGCACGGTGAAGTCGAGCATCTGGCGGTCGCTCCGCCGGCTGCGCGAGGACGAGGTACTCAGCTTCGGCCGTGACGAGGAGGAGTCCTTCGGCGAGCTGGTGGCCTGAAGGCGCCTCGTGGCCTGAAGGACACGGGGACAACGGGGGACAACGGGGGAACGGGGGCCGCTGTTTCGGGGGAGACGGCGGGAAAGGATCCACGGGGACACGGGGGCCCGGGGATCCACGGGGGAAAGCGGAGCGGGGCCGGGCAGGCCGGGGGGATTCTGTCCGGCCCCGCTCCCGTGCCCGCGGCTCCCGCCCGAGGGCGGGCCCCTCAGGCGGGCTGGCGTACGGCCGGCGTACGGCAGCGGCCGGCCGCCGCGTCCGCGAGACGCCCCAGGGCCTCGGCCTTGCCGCACGGGTGGGCGCCCAGACCGGTCTGGCGCGCGACGACACCGCGCTCGGCGCGCATCAGACGCCAGCCGCGGCGCAGCAGGAACGGGACCGACTTGCGGCCTTCCCGGAGATCGCGCGCCAGGCGGCGGCGGAACGTCGTGGAGGGGCGGCCGCGCAGGCAGAGCGCGTCGGCCAGCACGCCGATCTCCTGGCAGCGGCGGACGAGGTCGGCCGCGAAGATGCCCTCGGCGACGAAGAGCGGGGTGCGGGCGATGTCCAGCGTCTCGCGGCCCACGCGCGCGCTCGCCGCGATGTCGTACACGGGGATGTCCGCGCGCCCGGTGGCGCACAGCTCCACGATGGCGGCGACGGCCGCGTCGGCGTCCCACGACGCCGGTGAGTCCCAGTCGATGTCGGCACTGCCCGTCACCCGGGGCAGCGTCGGGTCGTTGCCCTCTTTGTAGAAGTCGTCCAGACGCAGGACCGGCAGTCCGGTGCGGGCCGCGAGGGACGACTTTCCGGAACCTGAGGGGCCCGCGAGCAGCACGACGCGGGTCGGGATGGGTTGGGAACTCACGGGAGACAAGTGTGACGCATGGAGCCGCCCGCGGAACCCCCCGGAGGCGGGGTGGTTGCCCGTCTCACACCTCAACTACTGTCCGTGCGCTCAAGATCACTCGAACAGGCAGGCAATCATGGCTCGTCATGCAGCTTCCCCCCAACGGCGCCGCACGCTCGTGCGCGCCGGACTGACCGTCGCCGTGGCGGGCGCGGCCCTCGGCGCGGGCTCCGCGGCCGCGCAGGCGGCGCCGGCCGCCGAGTCGGTCGACGCCCAGCCCGTGGCCGGACCCGCCGCCCCGCTCGCCACCCTGACCGGCACCGTCACCCGGTCCGTGGAAGGGGTCGGCGAGCTCAAGAGGCTCCGGCTGTACCCGCTCGCGAATACCGGTGTCGACCCGCTCGACAACTCCGTGGGCACCCAGGTGGCCGACTTCAAGCCGGTGAACACCGCGCTGGTGACGGACCACGTCACCCGCGGTCAGGCCCTCGAGGACCTTCCGGCGGCCGGCCCCCTGGCGAAGGGCGTGCTGCCGTAGCGGACCGGCGCACCCACGGGAAAGCCCCCACGGCCGGACGGGACCGTGGGGGCTTCGCTCTGCGGGGCGGGCTCAGTAGGACGAACCCGACGCGCCGAGCGAACCGGTGGGGTGCCAGACCGTCTTGGTCTCCAGGAAGGCCGTCAGGCGGTGGGTGCCGGGGTCGGCCCACCAGTCGTTGTCCACAGCCTGTGGACGCAGGACCCGCTTGAGGTTGTCCGCCGCGGCGACCTCCAGCTCCTTCGCCAGGATCTCGTCGGCGCCGGTCAGGTCGATGCCGTTGACGTCCTGGTGCGCGGCGAGCGGGGCCGCGATCTCCGCCGTACGCCCCGACAGCACGTTGACCACACCGCCCGGCAGGTCCGAGGTGGCCAGCACCTCCGCCAGGGACAGCGCCGGCAGCGGCGACTTCTCGGAGGCGATCACGACCGCCGTGTTGCCGGTCGCGATCACCGGCGCGACCACGGAGACCAGGCCGAGGAACGAGGACTCCTGCGGCGCGACGACGGTCACGACGCCCGTCGGCTCGGGGGTGGAGAGGTTGAAGAACGGGCCCGCGACCGGGTTCGCCCCGCCCACCACCTGGGCGATCTTGTCCGTCCAGCCCGCGTACCAGACCCAGCGGTCGATCGCGGCCTCGACGACCGCGGCCGCCTTCGACTTGGACAGCCCCTCGGCGTCCGCCACCTCGTGCACGAACTGGCCCTTGCGCCCCTCCAGCATCTCGGCGATGCGGTAGAGGATCTGGCCGCGGTTGTACGCGGTGGCGCCCGACCAGCCGCCGAACGCCTTGCGCGCGGCGACGACCGCGTCACGGGCGTCCTTGCGGGAGGAGAGCGGCGCGTTGGCCAGCCAGTTGCCCTTATGGTCCTGCACTTCGTACACCCGGCCGCTCTCGCTGCGGGGGAACTTGCCCCCGACGTACAGCTTGTAGGTCTTGAAGACGCTCAGACGGTTGCTCTCAGACATCGAGGTACGCCTCCAGGCCGTGGCGGCCGCCCTCGCGACCGAAGCCCGACTCCTTGTAGCCGCCGAACGGCGAGGTCGGGTCGAACTTGTTGAACGTGTTGGCCCACACCACACCCGCGCGGAGCTTGTTCGCCACCGCGAGGATGCGGGAGCCCTTCTCCGTCCAGATGCCGGCGGACAGGCCGTACTGGCTGTTGTTCGCCTTGGCGACCGCCTCGTCCGGCGTGCGGAACGTCAGGACGGACAGCACCGGGCCGAAGATCTCGTCGCGGGCGATGGTGTGCGCCTGCGTGACGTTCGTGAACAGCGTCGGCGCGAACCAGTAACCGGACGTCGGCAGCTCGCACGCCGGGGACCAGCGCTGGGCGCCTTCCGCCTCGCCCTGCTCCACGAGCGTGGTGATCCGGGACAGCTGCTCCTCGGAGTTGATCGCCCCGATGTCGGTGTTCTTGTCGAGCGGGTCGCCGAGGCGCAGCGTCGACAGGCGGCGCTTGAGCGACGCCAGCAGCTCGTCCTGGACCGACTCCTGGACCAGCAGGCGCGAGCCCGCGCAGCAGACCTGGCCCTGGTTGAAGAAGATGCCGTTGACGATGCCCTCGACGGCCTGGTCGATCGGGGCGTCGTCGAAGACGATGTTGGCGCCCTTGCCGCCCAGCTCCAGGGTGACCTTCTTGCGGGTGCCGGCGACCTGGCGGGCGATGGCCTTGCCGACCGCGGTCGAGCCGGTGAAGGCGACCTTGTCGACGCCCGGGTGCTCCACGAGCGCCGCACCGGTGTCCCCGTAACCCGGGAGGATGTTGACGACACCCTTGGGCAGGCCCGCCTGGCGGCAGATGTCGGCGAAGAACAGGGCGGACAGCGGGGTCGTCTCGGCGGGCTTCAGGACGACCGTGTTGCCGGTCGCGAGCGCCGGGGCGATCTTCCACGCGAGCATCAGCAGCGGGAAGTTCCACGGGATGACCTGGCCGGCGACGCCCAGCGGCTTCGGGTCCCGCCCGAAGCCGGCGTGGCCGAGCTTGTCGGCCCAGCCCGCGTAGTAGAAGAAGTGCGCCGCGACCAGGGGGAGGTCCGCGTCGCGGGTCTCCTTGATTGGCTTGCCGTTGTCCAGCGTCTCCAGCACGGCCAGCTCGCGGCTGCGCTCCTGGATGATCCGCGCGATGCGGAACAGGTACTTGGCGCGCTCCGAGCCGGGCAGCGCCGACCACTTCTCGAACGCCTTGCGGGCGGCCCGCACGGCGCGGTCGACGTCCTCCGCGCCGGCCTGGGCGACCTCGGAGAGGACCTCCTCGGTGGCGGGCGAGACGGTCTTGAAGACCCTGCCGTCGGCGGCGTCGGTGAACTCGCCGTCGATGAACAGGCCGTACGACGGCGCGATGTCGACGACCGACCGCGACTCGGGTGCGGGTGCGTAATCGAATGCGGAAGCCATGATGATCAGTCCACCGTCACGTAGTCGGGGCCGGAGTAGCGGCCGGTCGCCAGCTTCTGGCGCTGCATCAGCAGGTCGTTGAGCAGGCTCGACGCGCCGAAGCGGAACCAGTGGCTGTCCAGCCAGTCCGCGCCCGCGGTCTCGTTCACCAGCACGAGGAACTTGATCGCGTCCTTGCTGGTGCGGATGCCGCCGGCGGGCTTCACGCCCACCTGTACCCCAGTCTGCTCCCGGAAGTCGCGGACGGCCTCCAGCATGAGCAGGGTGTTGGCCGGGGTGGCGTTGACCGCGACCTTGCCGGTCGAGGTCTTGATGAAGTCGGCGCCGGCGATCATGCCGAGCCAGGAGGCGCGGCGGATGTTGTCGTACGTCGAGAGCTCGCCGGTCTCGAAGATGACCTTGAGCCGGGCGTCGCCGGACGCCTCCTTGACGGCCCGGATCTCCTCGAAGACCTTCAGGTAGTCGCCCGCGAGGAAGGCGCCGCGGTCGATCACCATGTCGATCTCGTCGGCCCCGGCGGCCACGGCGTCATGGACGTCCGCGAGCTTCACGTCGAGGGCGGCGCGCCCGGCCGGGAAGGCGGTCGCGACGGAGGCGACCTTGACGCCGGAGCCCGCGAGGGCGGCCTTGGCGGTCGCCACCATGTCGGGGTAGACGCAGACCGCCGCGGTGCGCGGGGTCGTGCGGTCGGTCGGGTCGGGGTTGACGGCCTTGGCGGCGAGCGCCCGGACCTTGCCCGGGGTGTCCGCGCCTTCCAGCGTCGTCAGGTCGATCATCGAGATGGCCAGGTCGATGGCGTACGCCTTCGCCGTGGTCTTGATCGAACGGGTGCCGAGGGACGCGGCGCGCGCTTCGAGGCCGACGGCGTCGACGCCGGGCAGCCCGTGCAGGAAGCGGCGCAGCGTGCTGTCGGACGCGGTCACGTCAGCGAATGCTGGTGCAATGGTGGGCATGGTCACCAGATGAGCATATCTACGCGCGTAGCGACCTGTACAGGGGGTGCGGCGCTCCAACAGGTCACGGGTCGGTCGCACCTCGGTCGCGACCGGGGGACCGGTCCCGGCCGACGCCCTTGGGCGTACGGCAGAATCGGACCCATGACGAGCCCCCAGCAGCCTGCCGAGCCCTCCTACGCCGACCGCGTCTTCCGGTCGCCCGCCGGGATCGCGGGCGGCGGACTGCTGCTCGCGCTGATCGGCTGGATGGTCGTGGACGCGCTGGTGCGCGGCGAGGGCCGCACGCCGTGGCTCGCCCTGGCGGCCGCGCTGCTCCTGGTGCCGCTGATCGTTGCCTTCAGCGTCCGCCCCGCCGTCTTCGTGAACGAGGAGCGGGTGCGGATCAGGAACCCGTTCCGGACGATCACGCTGCCCTGGGGCACGGTCGCCGACGTGCGGGCCGGGTACTCCAGCGAGCTGTTCACCACGGAGGGTGTGAAGTACCAGTTGTGGGCCATCCCCGTCTCGCTGCGCCAGCGCAAGCGGGCGGCCCGGCGGCAGATGCAGCGTGCGGCGGACGACCCGCACGGCACCACCTCCGTCACGGCGGACGTGTCCGACGCGCAGGCGCGCAGGGCGCCCGCGGACCAGACGATCGCGGACCTGCGCGAGATGGCCGAGCGCCTGGGCCCGCGCTCGTCCGCACAGGGCGGGCCCCGGGTGCGCTGGGCGTACGAGGTCCTCGCGCCGGTGGCGGCGGGCGCGGTGCTGTTGGTGGTGCTGCTGGCGGTGGGCTGACGGGTCACGCGCGCCGGTGGCGGCGGGCGCGGTGCTGCCGGCGGTGGGCTGACGGGTCAGGCGCGCGGTGCTGCTGGGCGGTGGGCGCGGTGTTGCCGGCAGTGGGCTGACGGGCCGGGCGCGCGGTACTGCTGGCGGTGGGCTGACGGGCCGGGCGCGCCGTTGCCTCCGCCCTGAGTTCGGCGGAGGCACCGGCTTCAGCCCGATGCGGCGGGGTGGGTCTCAGATTCCGGCGGCGGCCGAGAGGTCCCGCTTGATGTCCGCGAGGACGCCCGCCGCGCGCTCGCGGGCCGTGCCCAGCTCGCTCGCGTCGGCGACCGGCACCACCACTTCCAGGTAGCACTTGAGCTTGGGCTCGGTGCCGCTCGGCCGGACGATCACGCGCGCGGCGAACTCGCCGTCGAGGTAGTACCGCAGCCCGTCCGTCGGCGGCAGCTTCTCCGTGCCCCGCGTCAGGTCCTCGGCGCTCGTGACCCGCAGCCCCGCGAGCATCACCGGCGGCCGCTCGCGCAGCGTGCGCATGGCGTCGGCGATCACGCCGAGGTCCTCGACCCGCACCGACAGCTGGTCGGTGGCGTGCAGGCCGTGCTCGACGGCCAGGTCGTCGAGGAGGTCGGACAGCGTACGGCCCTGCTCCTTGAGCTCCGACACCAGCTCGGCGACGAGCAGGGCGGCAGTGATGCCGTCCTTGTCGCGCACGCCGCCGGGGTCGACGCAGTAGCCGAGCGCCTCCTCGTAGCCGTAGCGCAGCCCGTCGACGCGCGCGATCCACTTGAAGCCCGTCAGCGTCTCCTCGTGGCCGAGGCCCGCCGCCCGGGCGATGCGGCCCAGCAGGGACGAGGACACGATCGACTCGGCGAAGACACCGGTGGCGCCCTTGTGGACGAGGTGCGCGGCGAGCAGCGCGCCGACCTCGTCGCCGCGCAGCATGCGCCACCCGGCCTCGGCCGAGTCGTCGGGGACGGCGACCGCGCAGCGGTCCGCGTCCGGGTCGTTCGCGATGACGACGTCCGGCCCGACCCGGCGGGCGGTCTCGAAGGCGAGATCCATCGCGCCGGGCTCCTCCGGGTTGGGGAACGCGACGGTCGGGAACGCGGGGTCGGGCTCGGCCTGCGCCTCCACGAGCGCGGGCGCGGGGAAACCGGCCCGCGCGAAGGCGCTGAGCACGACGTCCTTGCCGACACCGTGCATGGCCGTGTAGACGACGCGGGCGGTACGCGGCGAGGCGGCGGTCAGGACGGCGTCCGTACGCTCCAGGTACGCCTCCAGGACCTCGTCGCCGAGGGTCTCCCAGCCTCCCCCGGAGCTTCGCCCGGGAGGTGCCCCCACGGCACGCGGCACGTCGTCGATGCTCGCGATCGCACCGATCTCGGCGGCGATCTCCGCGTCGGCGGGCGGCACGATCTGCGAGCCGTCGCCGAGGTAGACCTTGTAGCCGTTGTCGCGGGGCGGGTTGTGACTCGCGGTGACCTCGACGCCCGCGACGGCACCCAGCTTCCTTATGGCGAAGGCGAGTACGGGCGTGGGCAGCGGCCGCGGCAGCACGGCGGCGCGCAGGCCGGCGGCGACCATGACGGCGGCGGTGTCGCGCGCGAAGTCGGCGGACTTGTAGCGGGCGTCGTAGCCGATGACGACGAGGCCGTCGCCCTGGCCCTTGGCCCTGAGGTACGCCGCGAGTCCGGCGGCGGCCCGGATGACGACGACGCGGTTCATCCGCATCGGGCCGGCGCCCAGCTCCCCGCGCAGGCCGGCGGTCCCGAACTGCAGCGTTCCGCTGAACCGGTCGCCCAGTTCGGCGAGGTCACCCGCCTCGATGAGCTTGCCGAGCTCGTCCCGGGTCTCGCTGTCCGGGTCCTCCGCGAGCCACGCCCGGGCCCGCGCGATGAGGTCCTGCTGCACGGTAGGTCCGCCTCTCGTGTGTGCGTACGTCGAGTGTGCGCGCCGTGCGGCGGCGCGCGATGCTTTTCCGCCCCGGCGGCGTCGCCTGTCGGGGCTGCGCCCCGCCCCGGGCGGCGCCGGTTGGAGCGGTGCCCTTGTCGGGGCTCCGCCCCGAGCCCCGCGCCTCAATCGCCGGCGGGGCTGGTTTTCCTGGCGGTCTTCCTGGACGCGGCGCGCTTGTCGGGGCTCCGCCCCGAACCCCGCGCCTCAAACGCCGGCGAGGCTGGAGTGGCCTTGCGAGGCCGGGCGGGCCCCCGCGCCCCAAGCGCAAGCGGCGGACGCCCGGGAGCTCCCGGTCCCGTGGAACTCCGGAGCCGGCGCCTGTCCAGGCGGGGAGCCACCGGGCCAGGCCCGCGTTCGCGCCCGTGAGGACGCAAAGCCGGCCACCCATGGGCCCTGGGCGAACCGGAGCGTCCGCCAGGACGCACAGTCCACGGGCCCGTGGTGCGGGCCCTTGCCCGGTGCTTGTCCGGGTGGGGAGCCCCCGAAAACCAGGGGCCCCAGGCGAACCGGAGCGTCGCCAGAACGCCCAGCTCACGGACCCGTGGTGCCCGCGCTTGTCCGGGTGGGGAATCCCCGGACCCACGCGCCTCGGGCGAACCGGAGCCGGCGTCCCCCAGGACGCGCAGCGAACCCTGGGGCAGCCAGGAGTCCGGGGCAGCCGAGGAAGCCCACGCGACCGGGCGCAGCGTCCGCCGGGTCCGGGGCAGCGCCCCGGGACGCCGGGTGGGTCAGATGCGCGCGAGTACCCGCGTCAGCAGCTCGCCCATGCGCGCCGCCGAGTCGCGCCCCGCCTGCAGGACCTCTTCGTGGTTCAGCGGCTCGCCCGTCAGGCCCGCCGCCAGGTTCGTCACCAGCGAGATGCCGAGCACCTCCGCCCCGGCCTCGCGCGCCGCGATCGCCTCGAGGACCGTGGACATGCCGACCAGGTCGCCGCCCAGCACACGGACCATGTTGATCTCGGCCGGGGTCTCGTAGTGCGGGCCGGGGAACTGGACGTACACGCCCTCCTCCAGCGTCTCGTCCACCTCCTTGCACAGCGCCCGCAGCCGCGGCGAGTACAGGTCCGTCAGGTCCACGAAGTTCGCGCCGATGATCGGCGACGTGGCCGTCAGGTTGATGTGGTCGCTGATCAGCACCGGCTGCCCGGGGCGCATGCCCTCGCGCAGGCCGCCGCAGCCGTTCGTCAGCACGACGGTCTTGCAGCCGGCGGCGACGGCGGTGCGCACGCCGTGCGAGACGGCGGCGACGCCACGGCCCTCGTAGAAGTGCGTGCGGCCCAGGAAGACCAGCGCGCGCTTGTCGCCGATGCGGTAGGAGCGGATCGTGCCGCCGTGGCCCGCGACCGCCGGCGGGGGGAAGCCGGGCAGTTCGGTGACGGGGAACTCGGCCTCGGGCGCGCCGAGCGCGTCGACCGCGGGGGCCCAACCGGAGCCCATCACCAGCGCGACGTCATGGGTCTCGGTGCCGGTCAGCTCGCGCAGCCGCGCGGCGGCGGCGTCGGCCGCGGCATGGGGGTCGGCGAGAGAGCCGACGAGGTCCGGATTCACAGATGCGTTCACGCCGACGAGGGTAACCCGACAATCCCTACGCGCGTAGATGCCGCAGCTCACGGTCTTCGGATCGTTGCCTTGTCGTTTCCGACGAAGAGCCGCGGAGTCACCGTGCAGACGCGTACGTTGCACTCCGCGACCGTCCGGAATCCGCCGCCACCGCTTCAGCAGGGGCGCTTGCGCAGCTCCATCACGTAGTCGTGGGGTGCGCCGGCGGACTCGGCCGCGTCGGCGATCTCACCGAGGTAGCGGGCGGACGGCAGCCCGCCCTCGTAGGCGTTCAGCACGTACACCCAGGCGGCCTCCTCGCCGTCCAGTGTGTGCACCCGCACGCGCATGCGCCGGTATATGTCGAGGCCGACGCCCTCCCAGCGGTCCATCGAGTCCTCGTCCATCGGCGCGATGTCGTACAGCGCGACGAAGACCTGGGAGCGCGGAGCCTCCACGATGGTGGCCAGCGCCCCATCCCAGCCCATCTGCTCGCCGCCGAAGGTCAGCCGCCAGCCGTTGAGCCAGCCGGTGCCGCGCAGCGGCGAGTGCGGTGCGCGGCGGGTCATCAGCCGCGCGTCGAGGTTGCCGGCGTACGCGGCGTAGAGCGACATGAGATCGAGGGTACGGGAGGGCGGGGAGGGACCGGAGACGCGTCCGGGGGCCGCGACCTGCCGGGCGGCCCCTCGCGAGCGGCAAGTGCCGTGGTCGTGGCCGTATCTCGCCCCCGTGGCGAGAACCGGGACACGGTGCGGGACAATGAAGTACGTACTGCATTCCCCCGGGGGCACCCCCGGACCCCCGGCAGAGCGGGCAGGCGGGCCGGGAACGACAATGCGAGGCGGACTTTTTCGTGACCCGGATCGTGATCATCGGTGGCGGACCCGGCGGCTATGAGGCGGCGCTCGTCGCCGCCCAGCTCGGTGCGGAGGTGACCGTCGTCGACTGCGACGGTCTGGGCGGGGCGTCGGTGCTGACCGATTGCGTACCGTCGAAGACCCTGATCGCCACAGCCGAGGTCATGACGACCTTCGACTCCTCCTACGAGGAGCTCGGGATCATCGTGGCCGACGACACCCCGCACATCGAGCACGCGGCCCGCGTCGTCGGCGTCGACCTCGGCAAGGTCAACCGGCGTGTCAAGCGCCTCGCGCTCGCCCAGTCGCACGACATCACCGCCTCCGTCACCCGCGCCGGCGCCCGCGTCATGCGCGGCCGCGGCCGCCTCGACGGCCAGCAGGCGATGGACGGCTCCCGCAAGGTGGTCGTGCGCGCGGCCGACGGCAGCGAGGAGACGCTCGTCGCGGACGCCGTCCTGATCGCGACCGGCGGTCACCCGCGCGAGATCCCCGACGCACTGCCCGACGGCGAGCGCATCCTGAACTGGACGCAGGTCTACGACCTGAACGAGCTCCCCGAGGAGCTCATCGTGGTCGGTTCCGGTGTCACGGGCGCCGAGTTCGCCGGCGCCTACCAGGCCCTCGGCTCGCGCGTCACCCTCGTCTCCTCCCGCGACCGCGTCCTGCCGGGCGAGGACCCGGACGCCGCCGCCGTCCTGGAGGAGGTCTTCCGCCGCCGGGGCATGAACGTCATGGCCCGCTCCCGTGCCGAGTCCGCCAAGCGGGTCGGCGACCGGGTCGAGGTCACCCTCTCCGACGGCCGGGTCATTTCGGGCACCCACTGCCTGATGGCCGTCGGCGCCGTCCCGAACACGGCGGGCATGGGCCTGGAGGAGGCCGGCGTCCGGCTGAAGGAGTCGGGCCACATCCGGACCGACAAGGTCTCGCGCACCTCCGCCCCCGGCGTCTACGCGGCCGGCGATGTCACCGGCGTGTTCGCGCTCGCCTCGGTGGCGGCGATGCAGGGCCGCATCGCCATGTACCACTTCCTCGGCGACGCGGTCGCCCCGCTGAACCTGAAGACCGTCTCGTCGAACGTGTTCACCGACCCGGAGATCGCGACCGTCGGCTACACGCAGGCGGACATCGACGCGGGCAAGATCGACGCCCGGGTCGTCAAGCTGCCGCTGCTGCGCAACCCGCGCGCCAAGATGCAGGGCATCCGGGACGGCTTCGTCAAGATCTTCTGCCGGCCGGGCACCGGCATCGTGGTCGGCGGCGTGGTCGTGTCGCCCCGCGCTTCGGAACTGATCCATCCCATCTCGATCGCCGTCGACAACAACCTGACGGTGGAACAGATCGCAAACGCGTTCACCGTGTACCCGTCTCTGTCGGGCTCGATCGCCGAGGTGGCACGCCAGCTGCACACCCGTAAGGCCACCGCGGAGAGCTGACGGCGGCCCGCGAGGGACGAAACCCGGCGAAGTACGGGCACTCCACGCGGCGCGCGATCAACTGGGAGGCCGCCTATACCACTTGGCGGCCTCCCAAACGCGCATTTTCCGTTATCCGGCGCATAGAGCTGAAACTGACGGGCGGTGGGGTTACTGTCAGTTTCGTGTTCGCTGCAGAACGTCGTCAGTTGATCCTCGAAATGGTGCGCGCCAACGGAGCCGTGTCGCTCCGGGAGCTCGCCCGCGTCGTCCAGACCTCCGAAGTGACCGTACGGCGGGACGTGCGGGCACTGGAGGCAGAAGGACTCCTCGACCGCCGGCACGGCGGTGCGGTACTGCCGGGCGGCTTCACCCGCGAGTCCGGCTTTCCGCAGAAATCCCTGTCGGCGACCGCCGAGAAGACGGCCATCGCCGACCTCGCCGCCGGACTCGTCGGCGAGGGCGAGGCCATCGTGGTCGGCGCCGGGACGACGACGCAGGAGCTGGCGCGCCGGCTCGCCCGCGTGCCCGGGCTGACCGTGGTCACCAACTCCCTGCTCGTCGCGCAGGCACTGGCCCACGCCAACCGGGTCGAGGTCGTCATGACCGGGGGCACGCTGCGCGGCTCCAACTACGCCCTGGTGGGCAGCGGGGCCGAGCAGTCGCTCCAGGGGCTGCGGGTCTCGCGGGCCTTCCTCTCGGGGAGCGGGCTCACGGCCGAGCGCGGCCTCTCCACGTCCAACATGCTGTCGGCCAGCGTGGACCGGGCGCTGGTGCAGGCCGCCGCGGAGGTCGTCGTGCTGGCGGACCACACCAAGCTCGGCACCGACACGATGTTCCAGACGGTGCCGACGGACGTGATCACCCGCCTGGTGACGGACGAGCCCCCGCCCCACGACGACCGGGCCACGACGGAGCTGCAGGCGCTGGCGGACCAGGGCGTGCAGATCGCCGTGGCGGGCCCGGCCGCGGGTCCCGGCCGCCACGACGTCCCCCTCCCCGGCCAGCGCCGTACCCGCGCCCAACTGCGCAATGCGAGCAACTCGTTGACGCCGGAGCAGCTGCAGGACCGGACCCCGCGGGTCGCGGACCTCCGCCGCCGCTGAGCCCTCCACGCGGCGCCCACCCACGGCGCGATGCCGTGCGCCCGGACCAGCTCGCGGATGCGGCCCACGCCCTCGTCGGCGGGCCGTGCCTCGAGACGCCGGCCGTCGCGCACACGCAGCGCGACCAGGTCGCCGACCGCCTTCCCGGGACCTGTCACCGCCTGGTACGGCACGAGCCGCGCGGCCCGCACCCGGGCACCCAGAGTGCCCTCTTCCGGACCGGTGAGCCGAGCCCGCACCCCCAGGTCGAGGCAGTGCGCCACGAGCCGTCCCGCCGGATCCGGCTCGCGTCCGAGGCGCGTGCCTCGTCGGCGACCTGGCCGAGGGTGCAGCCCACGCGGGTGTCGGCTGCTGCGGCGAGGCGGTTGCGCATCGTCGCGTCAGGCGCTCATGCGTCCGCCGGCGCGCCGTCCGGTCGGTCCGCCTTCAGGCCGCGCAGCGTCAGCGTCAGCAGCCGGTCCGCCAACTGGCCATCGTCGGGGCTCTCTTCGGCCGCCAGCGCGATCGCGTTCGTCAGCTGCATCAGATCGCCGATCGAGACATCGGTCCGCACGGTGCCGCTCTCCTGCGCCCGCGCCAGCAGGCGTTCGCCCGCCGCGCGCAGGGGCACGCTGCACGACGCCAGCGCCGAACCCTTGTCGGCGGACGCCGACATGAGCGCGCGGGCCAGCCCCCGGTACTCACCCGCATGAGTGATCAGGGCGCGCAGCCACTCCACGAGTGCTCCGCAGGGCTGCTCGGCGCCGGCCAGGGCACGGGAGCGGTCCAGCAGGTCCGCCAGGGCCTCCTGGAAGACCGCGCTCATCATCGCGTGGCGGTTGGGGAAGTGCCGGTACAGGGTGCCGATGCCCACGCCCGAGCGGCGGGCGATCTCCTCGAGAGACGCGTCGGTGCCGTGCTCGGCGAAGACGGTGCGCGCCTCGGTCAGCAGACGTTCGTAGTTGCGGCGGGCGTCGGCCCGCATGGGCCGCGGTGCGGACATGCCCGGTGCCGTGCCCGCCGCCGTGCCGGCCGTACTCGTTGCCATCGCCTCATCCTTCCGGAGTCCGCCCCCGGTTCCAGGATGCCATTGCCGGACCGGCGTCCCGCCGCGGCATGGACACGAATGTGGGGCCCGCCGGTCCGCTCCGGGCGGACGGGCAGGCCCCACATACCGGTGTGCCGGTTCAGTCCTTGATCTCGCAGATCGTCGCGCCCGAGGTCAGCGAGGCGCCGACCTCCGCGGTCAGCCCCTTGACGGTGCCGGAGCGGTGGGCGTTCAGCGGCTGCTCCATCTTCATGGCCTCGAGGACGACGATGAGGTCGCCCTCGGTGACCTCCTGGCCCTCCTCGACCGCGACCTTGACGATCGTGCCCTGCATGGGCGAGGTGAGCGTGTCGCCGGAGGCGGCCGACGTGGACTTCTTGGCCGCGCGGCGCTTGGGCTTCGCGCCGGCGGCGAGGCCGGTGCGTGCCAGCGTCATGCCGAGCGACGAGGGGAGGGAGACCTCCAGGCGCTTGCCGCCGACCTCGACCACGATCGTCTCGCGGCCGGCCTCGTCCTCCTCGGCCTCCGCGGGGACGGCGAACGGCTTGATCTCGTTGACGAACTCGGTCTCGATCCAGCGGGTGTGGACCCGGAAGGGGTCCGCGGTGAACGCCGGGTCGGCCACGACCGCGCGGTGGAACGGAATGGCGGTGGCCATGCCCTCCACCTCGAACTCCGCGAGCGCGCGGGCAGCACGCTGCAGGGCCTGCTCACGGCTGGCGCCGGTGACGATCAGCTTGGCGAGCAGGGAGTCCCAGGCGGGGCCGATGACGCTGCCGGACTCGACGCCCGCGTCGAGGCGGACGCCGGGGCCGGTGGGCGGGCGGAAGCTGGTGACGGTGCCGGGCGCGGGCAGGAAGCCCCGGCCGGGGTCCTCGCCGTTGATGCGGAACTCGAAGGAGTGGCCGCGCACGGCCGGGTCGCCGTAGCCGAGCTCCTCGCCGTCGGCGATGCGGAACATCTCGCGCACCAGGTCGATGCCGGTGACTTCTTCGGTGACCGGGTGCTCGACCTGGAGACGGGTGTTGACCTCCAGGAAGGAGATCGTGCCGTCGAGGCCGACCAGGAACTCGACGGTGCCGGCGCCGGCGTAACCGGCCTCCTTGAGGATGGCCTTGGACGCGCGGTACAGCTCGGCGTTCTGCTCGTCCGTCAGGAACGGCGCCGGGGCCTCCTCCACCAGCTTCTGGTGGCGGCGCTGGAGCGAGCAGTCACGGGTGGACACGACGACGACGTTGCCGTGCTTGTCCGCCAGGCACTGGGTCTCGACGTGACGCGGCTTGTCGAGGTAGCGCTCGACGAAGCACTCGCCGCGTCCGAAGGCGGCGACGGCCTCGCGGACGGCGGAGTCGTAGAGCTCGGGGACCTCTTCCAGCGTGCGGGCGACCTTCAGACCGCGGCCGCCACCGCCGAACGCGGCCTTGATGGCGATCGGCAGCCCGTGCTCCTGCGCGAACGCGACGACCTCGTCGGCCCCGGAGACCGGGTCGGGCGTGCCCGCGACGAGCGGGGCGCCGGCGCGCTGGGCGATGTGCCTCGCTGCGACCTTGTCGCCGAGGTCGCGGATGGCCTGCGGCGGCGGGCCGATCCAGGTCAGGCCCGCGTCGATGACGGCCTGGGCGAACTCCGCGTTCTCGGACAGGAAGCCGTAGCCGGGGTGGACGGCGTCCGCTCCCGAATCGGCCGCGGCCTGGAGCACCTTGGCCATGTCCAGATAACTGGCGGCCGGGGTGTCACCGCCCAGGGCGAACGCTTCGTCGGCTGCGCGGACGTGCAGAGCGTCCCGGTCCGGATCGGCGTAGACGGCTACGGATCCGATCCCGGCGTCCCGGCAGGCACGGGCAACGCGGACAGCGATTTCGCCACGGTTGGCGATGAGCACCTTGCGCACGATGGCTCCCTCCTTGAAACAAGCTGAGTTTAGGGACTGCCGACACGGCCTTTCGACCCGTCCCCAATGGTGAGCTTGCCCACACGGAGCGTGATTCGAGGCTCGCTCGATCGCGAAAATCCCTTGTCGCACCACGGTACGACGGGTTCCTCCCTCGCACAGTAGCCCTCCGGTGTGGTCAAGGTCTCTGTTCGGGTGGCCAGCGGCCGAATGGGTTTCTTTGTCGAGTCCCTACGAATGGCCCAATCATTCTTTGCCGCGTGACGGAGCGTGTCGCCCCTCTTGTCCCTGCGTTTACCGGTCAGTAGCCTCGCGCTGTCGTACGTACGTCCGGTAACTGAGGGTTGGGGGCGCCGTGGTGCGCAGACCGGTGGCCGTCGTGGCTGCGATCGTCCTGTGGGTGGAGGCCGTCGGCATCGTCGTGCTCAACGGGATCATGGCCCGGTTCGTCGACGCGCAGAGCATGTCGCTGGACGGCCTGGACCCGGACGCCATGGTGGCCGGCACGTGGGGGATGGGGATCGGCTCCGGACTCTTCCTCGCGCTGTGCGGCGTCCTGTTGCTGGCGACCGGCGTACGCGACCGGGCGCCGGGCCGCTTCGCCCGCATCGTGCTGATCGGCTGCGCGGTGGTGCACGGGGTGCTGGGCGCGCTCACGGTGGGCCTGGTCGGGTGGCCGGCGTTCGCGTACATGATGGTCGTGCTCGGCCTGCTGGTGCTGTCGCTGATCGCGTACGGCAAGGAGGACGGGCCCGGACGCGAGGCGGCCCCGTCCGAGGCCGCGCCCGCGTGACGGTCAGACCCAGAGGTCGGTGATCGAGATCCCCAACTTGCCCAGCAGCGACCGCAGCAGGGGCAGCGACAGGCCGATCACATTGCCCGGGTCGCCGTCGACGCCCTCGATGAAGGGGGCCGAGCGGCCGTCGAGGGTGAATGCGCCCGCCACGTGAAGAGGTTCGCCGGAGGCGACGTACGCGGCGATCTCGGCGTCCGTCGGGTCGCCGAACCGGACCAGGGTGGACGCGGTGGCGGAGGCGTACCGCTTGGCCGACGTGTCGTACACGCAGTGCCCCGTCTGCAGGACGCCCACCCGGCCGCGCATGCTCTTCCAGCGGGCGGTGGCCTCCTCGGCGTCGGCGGGCTTGCCCAGGGCCTGCTTGTCGAGCTCCAGGACGGAGTCGCAGCCGATCACCAGCGCGCCGAAGACCTCGGGCCGGGCGGCCACATGGGCGGCCTTGGCCTCGGCGAGGGCGAGGGCGAGCTCGGCGGGGGTCGGCGCGGTGATCTTGTTCTCGTCGACGCCGCTGACGATCACCTCGGGAGCGAGTCCGGCCTGCCGCAGCAGTCCGAGACGGGCGGGCGAGGCGGAGGCGAGCACGACACGGCGGCGATCAGCAGTCATGCACACATCGTAGGGCGATCGGGGGTGATCGCCCGCGAGTCCGGGTGCAATCCTCCTGGGCACTCGGGGTCCGGGGGCGAGTGCGCCGCGGCACCGGAGTGCGCGGAGCCCCTACCGGATGCCCGCCACGAGCATCCCCACGACCATGGCCAGCGCCAGCAGCACTCCCGCGCGGCGGAGCATCGCTTGCATGTCGCGCAGTTCCTTCGGCGGCTCGTTCTTCGGGTCGGACCAGAGCATGCCTTCGATCCTGCGGGCGGGAGCGGCCCTGGCGCCTGAGTACGCGTACTCAACCGTTCTTGGCGTGTCGGCCGTTACCGGCCCGGATCGCTTTCTTTCGGACCGGGCCCACGGAAAGAGCCGGGCCCCCGCGACGCGGGCCCGGCGCCTTCCGTTCGGGGCCTCAGACGGGCCAGTAGCTGCGCGCCCACGACCGCGGGCCGGGCATCGGCCTGCGGGTGCGCGCGATCCGCGCCGGGTCCGACCAGCCCTCGGGCACCGGCGCCGGCGCCCCGGCCGCGGCCTGCGCGGTGGCCGCGGCCCGGGCCTGGACCACCGCCAGTGCGGCGGCCAGCTCCTCCGGGGTGGGGTTTCCGCGTACGACCTTGATCATCTCGGGGGCCTCCTAGAGGGGGATGTTGCCGTGCTTCTTCGGCGGCAGGCTCTCCCGCTTGGTGCGCAGCTGGCGCAGGCCCTTCACGATCTGCGCCCGCGTCTCCGACGGCATGATCACCGCGTCGATGTAGCCGCGCTCGGCCGCCGTGTACGGGTTCAGCAGCGTGTCCTCGTACTCCTGGATCAGCCGGGCCCGGGTGGCCTCCTGTTCCTCGGCGGCCGCGATCGTGCGGCGGTGCAGGATGTTCACCGCGCCCTGCGCGCCCATGACCGCGATCTGCGCGGTGGGCCAGGCCAGGTTCAGGTCGGCGCCCAGGTGCTTGGAGCCCATGACGTCGTACGCGCCGCCGAACGCCTTGCGCGTGATGACGGTGATGAGCGGGACGGTCGCCTCGGCGTACGCGTAGATCAGCTTCGCGCCGCGCCGGATGATGCCGCCGTACTCCTGGTCCACGCCCGGCAGGAAGCCCGGCACGTCCACGAAGGTCAGCACCGGCACGTTGAACGCGTCGCAGGTGCGCACGAAACGGGCCGCCTTCTCCGAGGCGTTGATGTCGAGGCAGCCGGCGAACTGCATCGGCTGGTTGGCCACGATGCCGACCGGGAAGCCCTCCACCCGCCCGAAGCCGGTGACGATGTTCGGCGCGAACAGCGCCTGCGTCTCCAGGAACTCGCCCTCGTCCAGCACGTGCTCGATCACCGTGTGGATGTCGTACGGCTGGTTCGCCGAGTCCGGGATGAGCGTGTCCAGTTCCCGGTCCTCGTCGCTGACCGCCGTGTCGGAGGTCTCGGGGAACGCCGGGGGCTCGGAGAGGTTGTTGGACGGCAGGTACGACAGCAACTGCTTGACGTACTCGATCGCGTCCTTCTCGTCGCCCGACATGTGGTGCGCCACGCCGGACGTGGTGTTGTGGGTGCGCGCGCCGCCGAGCTCCTCGAAGCCGACGTCCTCGCCGGTGACCGTCTTGATGACGTCGGGGCCGGTGATGAACATGTGCGAGGTCTGGTCCACCATCACCGTGAAGTCGGTGATCGCGGGGGAGTAGACGGCACCGCCCGCGCACGGGCCGACGACCAGCGAGATCTGCGGGATGACGCCCGATGCATGGGTGTTGCGGCGGAAGATCTCGCCGTACATGCCGAGCGCGCTGACGCCTTCCTGGATGCGCGCGCCGCCCGAGTCGTTGATGCCGATGACCGGGCAGCCGGTCTTCAGCGCGAAGTCCATCACCTTGATGATCTTCTGGCCGAAGACCTCGCCGAGGGCGCCGCCGAAGACGGTGAAGTCCTGCGAGAAGACGGCCACGGGCCGGCCGTCGACCGTGCCGTAACCGGTGACGACGCCGTCGCCGTACGGGCGGGTCTTCTCCAGACCGAAATTGGTCGAGCGGTGGCGCGCGAACTCGTCCAGCTCGACGAACGAGTCCTCGTCCAGCAGCAGAGCGATCCGCTCGCGGGCGGTCAACTTGCCCTTCGCGTGCTGCTTTTCCACGGCGCGCGCGGAGCCGGCGTGCGTCGCCTCGTCGATACGGCGCTGGAGGTCCGCGATCTTTCCCGCGGTGGTGTGGCTGGTCGGATCGTGAGAAAGGGCGATCTGTTCCGGCTCGGACATCGGGATGCGGCTCCCTGGCTGGTCACGGGGACGGTAACGGAAGTCGATGAGTGTGTTCCGTTGCTACTGACTCGTAGCGTATCGGCGCGGATACCGTTCGGCAGTGCGGCGTTTACCACACCTAACCTGGCTTGCATGACGCCAGACAATGCGCCTGACGGCGCGCCCGCAAGCCGCTGGTCCGACCTCGACCGGCCCCCACTCAACGTCCCCGCGCTGCGCCGTGGCCTGCTGGTCCCCGGCTCCCTGTGGACCTCACTGGACGTGGTCGCGGCCACCGGCTCGACAAACTCCGACCTCGCGGCGCGCGCCGCGTCGCTGCCGGAGGGCGCGGTGCTGGTCGCCGAGGAGCAGACGGCGGGCCGCGGGCGCCTGGACCGCACCTGGAGCGCGCCGGCGCGCTCGGGCCTGTTCTTCTCCGTACTCCTGCGGCCCGGCCAGGGCGTGCCCCCCGAGAGCTGGGGCTGGCTGCCGCTGCTCGCCGGAGTCGCCGCCGCGACCGGCCTCGCCCGGGCCGCGGGCACCGACATGTCCCTCAAATGGCCCAACGACCTGCTGGTCACCGTCGGTGGCGAGGAGCGCAAGACCGGCGGCATCCTCGCCGAGCGTGCCGGGGACGACGCCGTGGTCCTCGGCATGGGCATCAACGTGACGCTGCGCGCCGACGAACTGCCCGTCCCCACCGCGGGCTCCCTCGCACTCGCGAACGCGGTGTCCACCGACCGCGACCCGCTGCTGCGGGCCGTGCTGCGTTCGCTGGAGCACTGGTACGGCGAGTGGCGCGCGGCGGGCGGCGACCCCGCCGCGTCCGGGGTCCAGGAGGCGTACGCGGCGGGTTGCGCGACCCTCGGGCGCACGGTGCGCGCGGACCTGCCCGGCGGGCGCTCGGTGACCGGGGAGGCCGTGGCCGTGGACGGGCAGGGCCGGGTGGTGCTGGTGGCGGCCGGGGACGGCGAGCGGATCGCGGTGAGCGCGGGCGACATCGTGCATCTGCGGGCAGCGGACTGAGCGGCCGCCGCGGTGGCCCGTGCGGGCGCGGCGGCAGCCCGGCGGCGGCTCGCCGGAGGTCCCGCAGCGGCTCGGCGGAGTGTCCGCGTCCGCGAATCGGGTCCGTCGCCGGGACGTGAGCTGGGGCACACCTGCCGTATCGTTGAGGCGATCGAGCGACAGATCGGCAGGGCAGTGCGCAGGGAACGGGCAGGAGGCGGGTGGTGACCGTCGACGACACCACTTCCGGCGCGGGCGATCGGGGCCCCGGCTCCGGTGCGGGCTCCGGCTCCGGGTCGGTGCATCCGACACCGCACCACGAGGTCGACCACACGGCGGAGCCGACCGACGACCCGCTGGCCATCCGCCTGGAGCAGCTCATCCTCGGCGCGGAGCGGCGCTACACCGCCTTCCAGGCGGCCCGGACCGCGGGCGTCTCCATGGACCTGGCCTCCCGCTTCTGGCGGGCGATGGGCTTCGCCGACATCGGCCAGGCCAAGGCGCTCACCGAGGCCGACGTACTGGCCCTGCGACGGCTCGCCGGTCTGGTCGAGGCGGGCCTGCTGAGCGAGCCGATGGCCGTGCAGGTGGCCCGGTCGACCGGGCAGACCACCGCCCGGCTGGCGGAATGGCAGATCGACTCCTTCCTGGAGGGGCTGACGGAGCCGCCCGAGCCCGGCATGACCCGCACGGAGGTCACGTACCCGCTGGTCGAGCTGCTTCTGCCCGAGCTGGAGGAGTTCCTCGTCTACGTCTGGCGGCGGCAGCTCGCCGCGGCGACCGGCCGGGTCGTGCAGGCCGCCGACGACGAGGAGATGGTCGACCGCCGTCTCGCCGTCGGCTTCGCGGACCTCGTGGGCTTCACCCGGCTGACGCGCCGCCTGGAGGAGGAGGAACTGGGCGAGCTCGTCGAGTCCTTCGAGACGACCTGCGCGGACCTGGTCGCGGCGCACGGCGGCCGCCTCATCAAGACCCTCGGCGACGAGGTCCTGTACGCGGCGGACGAGGCCCGCACGGCGGCGGAGATCGCGCTCCGGCTGATCGACGCGATGACCCAGGACGAGACGATGCCGGCGCTGCGGGTGGGCATCGCGTTCGGGACGGTGACGACGCGGATGGGCGACGTGTTCGGTACGACAGTGAACCTGGCGAGCCGGCTGACGTCGATAGCGCCGAAGGACGCGGTGCTGGTGGACGGCGCGTTCGCGGAGGAGCTGATCAGGACGGGCGACGCGCCGCGGTCGGAGGCGGAGGCGGCGGCGGCGGAGAAGGAGAGCGACGAGCCCCTTCCTTACCGCTACGGCCTCCAGCCGATGTGGCAACGCCCGGTGCGCGGCCTGGGCGTCGTGGAACCCTGGCTCCTCTCCCGCCGCCCCACACCCTGACGCTCGGGCGCGTGGCCTCCGGGGCGGTCGGCCCTGGTCGGGCGCGGGGTGCGCTTGGGGCTCGGCCCCGGAGTGCGCCCGCTTCGCGGGGTGCCCTTTGGGCTCGGCCACGTGTGCGGAGCGCTTCGCGACCCACCGGGGCGCGTGTCGGTGTTGGGGCTCGGCCCCGTGGTGCGCCCGCTTCGAGGCGCGGGCCGGCGACTCCGGAGGCGCCTGCGGGCGGCCCGCTCTTGGCGTGACCGGCCCTCCGGGCGCGGGTACGCGCCCCTGCGCGGCGAAGCCGCAACCTGCACGCCCCCGTGGGCAGGGGGTCGGAGGGCGTTAGGCTGCGCGCAGTGAACCATCGTTAACCGGGAGGGTGGCTGTCATGTCGGAGTTCGAGCAGCGCTTCGGGGAGTTCGTCGTCGTCCGCACGCACGAGCAGGGGCACGTCGCCGAGCTCGTGCTCGACCGGCCCAAGGCCATGAACGCCGTGTCCACCGACATGGCCCGTTCCATCGGCGTCGCCTGCGACGCGCTCGCCGCTGACCGGGACGTGCGCGTCACCGTGCTGACCTCCAGCAACGACCGCGCCTTCTGCGTCGGCGCCGACCTCAAGGAGCGCAACTCCTTCTCCGACGCCGACCTCGTGCGCCAGCGGCCCACCGCCCGCGGGGCGTACACCGGCGTGCTGGAGCTGCCCATGCCCACCGTCGCCGCCGTGCACGGCTTCGCCCTCGGCGGCGGGTTCGAACTCGCGCTCTCCTGTGACGTGATCGTCGCCGACGACACCGCCGTGGTGGGCCTGCCCGAGGTCTCCGTCGGCGTCATCCCCGGCGGCGGCGGGACCCAGTTGCTGCCCCGCCGGGTCGGGGCCGCGCGCGCCGCCGAGCTGGTGTTCACCGCGCGGCGCGTGGCGGCGGCCGAGGCAAGGGAGTTGGGGCTCGTCGACGTGCTCGCGGAGGACGCCCGCACCGAGGCCCTCGCGCTCGCGGCCCGGATCGCGGTCAACTCGCCCGTGGGCCTGCGCAACGCCAAGAAGGCCATGCGGCTCGGGCAGGGGCTCGACCTGCGCGCGGGGCTCGAGGTCGAGGACGCGGCCTGGCGGGCGACGGCCTTCTCCGGCGACCGAGCCGAGGGCGTCGCCGCGTTCAACGAGAAGCGGAAGCCCGCCTGGCCCGGCGAGTGACCCGCGTCAAGGGATCAAATCGGCCGAAACCTCCCTAAGCTGGGGAGATGGCTGAGGATCAGCGGTTGCGGGCCGTGGTGGCACTGGCGCAGGCGATGGCGGCTGCCCACACACCGCGTGAGTCCTGGCGGGCGGCGGCCCTGGGCGCCTGCGTCGCGCTGGACGGCACCTTCGCCGCGATCTCCGTGTGGGAGCGCGAGCAGGGACGGCTCAAGGTGCTGGTCAACGCCGGGCAACGGGCCGAGGGCGAGGAGGAGTTCCCGGAGTCGGAGACGTATCCGGTGAACTGCTTTCCGGAGATCACCGAGTTCCTGCACGAGCAGTGGGCGGGTGGCGGAGAGCCCGGCGCCTGGGTGGAGACGGCCGAGGGGCCGGCCACCGACGGGCATGGCTACTGCCACCAGAGGGTCGCCGCGCTGCGCCGGCGCCGGCGCGGCTGCTGCGTCGTGGCCCCGATCGTGCTGCACGGCCGGGCCTGGGGCGAGCTGTACGTGGCGCGGCCGCTCGGCGTGCCCGTATTCGACCGGGAGGATGCCGACTTCGCCACCGTGCTCGCCTCGGTCGTGGCCGCGGGCATCGCGCAGACCGAGCGGCTGGAGGAGGTGCGCAGGCTCGCGTTCACCGACCCGCTGACCGGCCTCGCCAACCGCCGAGCCGTGGACACCCGCCTGGACGAGGCGCTGGAGCGGCACCGCAAGGACGACTCGGTGGTGAGCCTCGTGGTGTGCGACCTCAACGGCCTCAAGCAGGTCAACGACACCCTCGGGCACGCCGTCGGCGACCGTCTGCTGGAGCGCTTCGGCTCGGTGCTCTCGCGGTGCGGCGCGATGCTGCCGGGTGCGCTCGCGGCGCGCCTGGGCGGTGACGAGTTCTGTCTGGTCAGCGTGGGCCCCTCCGCCGACGAGGTGATCAAGGCCGCCGACGAACTGTGCACGAGAGCGGGCGAGTTGGAGCTGGGGGCGGGGGTCGCGTGCGGGGTCGCGTCCACCGGCGACCCGATCGGCCAGGTCCGCTCGGGCCGGCGGCTGTTCCGGCTGGCGGACGCCGCCCAGTACCGGGCGAAGGCGGCCCGGTCGCCCCGGCCCGTGGTCGCCGGCCGGGACGGCGCCGTCATGCGGCTCGCCGACAGCCCGCCGCGCTTCCCGCAGGACCGCCGCCGCTTCCGCGACGCCCGCCCGGAGGAGCGCGCCGAGGCGCAGGAGCCCTGGAGCGAGCCGTGAGGCGGTAAGGGGCGCATCGCGGCCGACTGGTGACGGGCGGTCCGGAGCCGACTGGTGACAGGTTGGGATTCAGTCCGTAGGGTGCTGAATATGGATATGCAAACTGTCGTGGTGGGGACGTCCGGTACCACCGCCGATGACGTCGTCGCCGTGGCCCGCGACGGCGCCCGCGTCGAGCTCTCCGCCGAAGCCCGCACCGCCCTCGCCGAGGCCCGCTCCATCGTGGACGCCCTGGCCGCCAAGCCCGAGCCCGTCTACGGGGTCTCCACCGGATTCGGCGCCCTCGCCACCCGGCACATCAGCCCCGAGCTCCGTGCCCAGCTCCAGCGCAACATCGTCCGCTCGCACGCCGCCGGCATGGGCCCGCGCGTCGAGCGCGAGGTCGTGCGCGCCCTGATGTTCCTGCGCCTCAAGACCGTGTGCTCGGGGTACACCGGCGTACGCCCCGAGGTCGCGCAGACCATGGCCGACGTGCTGAACGCGGGCATCACGCCCGTCGTCCACGAGTACGGCTCCCTCGGCTGCTCCGGCGACCTCGCGCCGCTGTCCCACTGCGCGCTCACCCTCATGGGCGAGGGCGACGCGGAGGGCCCCGACGGCACCGTGCGGCCCGCCGGCGAGCTGCTCGCCGAGCACGGCATCGAGCCCGTCGAGCTGCGCGAGAAGGAGGGCCTCGCCCTCCTCAACGGCACCGACGGCATGCTCGGCATGCTGATCATGGCCCTCGCCGACCTCGGCCGCCTCTACAAGTCGGCCGACATCACCGCCGCGCTGACCCTGGAGGCGCTGCTCGGCACCGAGAAGGTCCTCGCGCCCGAGCTGCACACCGTCCGCCCGCACCCCGGCCAGGGCGCCGCCGCGGCCAACATGCTCGCCGTCCTCAAGGGCTCGGGCCTCACCGGCCACTTCCAGGAGGAGGAGGCGCCCCGCGTCCAGGACGCGTACTCGGTGCGCTGCGCCCCGCAGGTCGCCGGCGCCGGCCGCGACACCATGGCGCACGCCCGCCTGGTCGCCGACCGCGAGCTCGCCTCCGCCGTCGACAATCCCATCGTGCTGCGCGACGGCCGGGTGGAGTCCAACGGCAACTTCCACGGCGCGCCCGTCGCCTACGTCCTGGACTTCCTCGCCGTCGCCGTCGCCGACCTCGGCTCGATCTCCGAGCGCCGCACCGACCGGCTTCTGGACAAGAACCGCTCGCACGGCCTGCCGCCGTTCCTCGCCGACGACGCCGGCGTCGACTCGGGCCTGATGATCGCCCAGTACACCCAGGCCGCCCTGGTCAGCGAGATGAAGCGGCTCGCCGTTCCGGCCTCCGCCGACTCCATCCCGTCCTCCGCCATGCAGGAGGACCACGTCTCCATGGGCTGGTCCGCCGCCCGCAAGCTGCGCACCGCCGTCGGCAACCTGGCGCGCGTCATCGCCGTCGAGCTGTACGCGGCGACCCGCGCCATCGAGCTGCGCCGCCACCTGACCCCGGCCCCCGCCTCGCAGGCCGCCATCGCCGCCCTGCGTGCGGCCGGTGTCGAAGGCCCCGGCCCGGACCGCTTCCTCGCGCCCGACCTGGACGCCGCGGAGGCGTTCGTACGGGACGGGAAGCTCGTCGCGGCCGTGGAGCCGGTGACCGGCCCGCTGGCCTGACACCCGCGCGCAAGGGCCGCCCCGCCGTTCGCGGCGGGGCGGCCTCGCGGCGCGTCAGGTGGGCGTCAGACGGCGTACTCGCCGTGCCGGCGCACGGAGTACGCCACGAAGCCGGCACCGACGGCCAGGAAGGCGGTCCCGCCGATCACATACGGGGTGGTGTCCACGCTGCCGGTCTCCGCGAGCCGCAACTCCTGCGCGCCCGGCCCCGCGTCGGCCGCCGAGCCGATGCCGGAGTGCTGCGCGCCCTGTCTCTCGGCAGTGGCGTTCGCCGAGGGGACGAACCACAGCGCACACAGCAGGGTCCCTGCGGCAGTGGCGGTGAGCAACGGTCGACGTGCGACGGACACGGACTCGATCCCCCTTGAGGCATCCTCGAATTGGCCGGGTGACCTGATGCTAGTGAAAGCAGCGGGTCCCGGGAAAGCCGGGAGTCCGGGCACCCTACGCTCCGCTCCATGACGACTTCTGAGACATCACGGTTTGTGCGGCTGCGGGTGGAACTGGTGCTGGAGATCGAGGACTCCGAGGCCCTGACCGGCGCGGCGCTGGAGCGCATCGCCGCCGACGAGTTCATGCCGGACGAGGAGCGCACCCACGCGCAGTCCGCGGTGCGCGAGGACGCGGCGGAGGCCCTCGCGTACCTCGTCGACCCCTTCGACCTGGTCACCGAGGTGCCCGGGGTGGAGCTGGCGCAGGCGTCCTGGAGCAGCGAGCCGGTCGACTACGACCCCGAGGCGCAGGAGTGGGACCTCGACGACGACCTCGACGGTTTCCACGGCGACGACGAGGATGGCGAGGACGACGAGCCGGACCGGGACGAGCGGAGGTAGGAGCGGGCGGGGCCCGGGACGGCCGGCGTGTGCGGGGGCGGACCCGGCGAGGGGGATGATGGGAGGGGGACGGACGCCCGCCGTGGCACGCGCGGCGGCCGGCTCTCCGTGAGAGACGACATGCTTCGGGTCCCGGTCCGCCGGGCAGGCGCACCGGGACCCGGAAATTTCCGCAGCGAATCATGGGGAACGGTGCAACCGTCGGGACGCGAGCAGCGTCGATCACTTCGGTGAGTTGGGTGTCGGGGGTCACGCCACCAGGCAGTGGTTTTTCCCACATCCCTTGCGGATGGGGAACCGGATGCCCCGAAATGGGGTTGTCCATGGGAGAGGGTCAGGGGAATCGGCAACGATGGAGAAGCGTGTGATCACGGACGGCAAGCGGCGCAAGGGCCTGATGGCCGCATCCGCGGTGCTCGGCGGCGTGCTGGTGCTTTCCGCATGCAATGACGGGGGCGGGGACAAGGGCGCGGTCAGCGCCGACAGCTCGAAGGCGTCGCAGGCCGAGGTCGACGAGGCGGCGGCCAAGGAGGTCTCCAAGGCCCGAATAGAGATCTCGCCGAAGAACGGCTCGACGAACGCCAGCATCAACAACGCCGCCAAGGTCACCGTCAGCGACGGCACCCTGACCGAGGTCACCATGACCACGGCGGACGGCGCGGCCGTCCAGGGCACCCTCTCCTCCGACGGCAAGAGCTGGAAACCCGACGTCCAGCTGCAGCGCTCCACGACGTACAAGATCGCCGCGACGGCCAAGGACGCCGAGGGCCTGGAGGCCCACGAGAACGCGTCCTTCACCACCGTCTCGCCGGCGAACAGCTTCATCGGGAACTTCACACCCGAGGACGGCTCCACCGTCGGCGTCGGCATGCCGGTCTCGATCAACTTCAACAAGCCGATCACCGACCGCAAGGCCGTCCAGTCCGGCATCACCGTCACGTCCAGCAGCGGCCAGGAGGTCGTCGGGCACTGGTTCAACAGCCAGCGCCTGGACTTCCGCCCCGAGCAGTACTGGGCCGAGGGCTCGACCGTCACCATGAAGCTCGCGCTGGACGGCGTCGAGGGCTCCGACGGCGTCTACGGCGTCCAGCAGAAGACCGTCACGTTCACGATCGGCCGCAACCAGGTCTCCATCGTCGACGCGGCGGCCAAGACCATGACGGTCACGCAGGACGGCAAGACGGTCAAGACCATCCCGATCTCCGCCGGCTCCCCGGAGACCCCGACCTACAACGGTCAGATGGTGATCTCCGAGAAGTTCAAGGAGACCCGGATGAACGGCGCCACCGTCGGCTTCACCGACGACGACGGCAAGGGCGAGTACGACATCAAGGACGTCCCGCACGCCATGCGGCTGTCCACGTCGGGCACGTTCATCCACGGCAACTACTGGGGCGCCGACTCCGTCTTCGGCAACGCCAACACCAGCCACGGCTGCGTCGGCCTCAACGACGTCAAGGGTGCGAACGACCCCAAGCAGCCCGGCGCCTGGTTCTACAACAACTCGATCATCGGCGACGTCGTGATCGTGAAGAACTCCAAGGACACCACCATCAAGCCGGACAACGGCCTGAACGGCTGGAACATGGACTGGGCACAGTGGAAGGCCAGCTCCGCCGTCTGACCCACGCCCTGTAGGACCACCAGCGAAGCGGCGGCGCCCGGAGACCGGGGGCCGCCGCTTCGTCGTGCGGAGCCGGGGCCGGAGCCAGCCACTTCCGTGCACGGAGCCGGAGCCGGCCCCGAGTCGGCGCTTCCGTGGGCGGAGCCACCCCCAGGCCCCGGCCCGGCGGCGCAAATTCGCCTGCGGCGGCCCGCTGCGACCCGTAGCGTCCACCGGATGACCGTCATACGCCTGCCCGTTGCACCCGCCGACCGCTCCGTCGACGCCTGGCACGAGGTCGTACGGGCCGCCCATACGCACGACCTGCCCGCCACCGTGCCCCCGCCCGGCCGGGTCGAGAGCGCGGGCAAGCTCCGCCATCCGACGCCCCGCAACCGCGCCGTCCACCTCGCCGCCGTCGCCGACGACGGCTCGTACGACGGCGTGGCCACGCTCGTACTGTTCGACGACGACGCCAACCGGCACACCGCCTTCCTCGACGTCCTCGCCGTGCACCCGCACGCCAGGGACCGGGGCACCGGCGCCGCGCTGTGGGCGGCCGCCCGCGCGGAACTCACGGGGGACGGGCGGACCTCGGTGTCGACCGTCGTCGAACGCGGCGGCCGGGGCGAGGCGTTCGCCCGCGGCCTCGGCTTCGAGAACGTGCTCCCGCTCGCCTGGTACGTGCAGAACGTCTCCGACGCGCTCGCCGCCCGCCCCGCGGAGCCGGCCCTGCCCGGCGGGTACGCCTGTGCGCACTGGACCGGCGTGGTGCCCGACACGCTGGCCGACGCCTTGGCCGAGGCCCACGACGCCATGCGGGACGCGCCCAGCGGGGACATGGACCTGGCCCCCCGCGCCTGGGACGCGGCGCGCGTGCGCGCGTCGGCCCGGGTCGTGGAGGACCGCGGCGGCGTCATCCTGACGTCGGCGGTCCTCCACCGGGCGAACGGAGCCGAGACCGTCGCCGCCTACACCGAGCTCGTCCTGCGCGATCCCGCCGACACCAGGGCGCTCCAGTACGACACCGTCGTCGTCCCCGCCCACCGCGGGCGCGGCCTCGGCACCGCCGTCAAGCGCCACATGATGGGCGTCGTCGCCGCGGCGTGCCCCGGCGTGCGGGAGATCGGCACGACCGTCGCCGACGACAACGGGCCGATGCTGGCCGTCAACGAACGCCTCGGCTACCGGCGCGAGCGGACGGCCGGGTACTTCCAGACCACGCTCCAGGGCTGACGCGGCTCACCGCGCGTCCGCGTCCACCACCTCGTCCACGCCCCAGCCGGCCAGCAGCCGCAACGACTCCTCCGAGCGGCTGCCCGGCTCGGCGTGGTACGTGACCAGCGACAGGTCGTGGTCGTCGGGGAACCTCAGCGTCTCGTACGCCACCGTCAACTCGCCCACCAGCGGATGGTGCAGCCGCTTGACGCCGTGGCCCTTGTCCTGCACCGTGTGCGCCGCCCACAGCGAGCGGAACTCCTCGCTCTTCACCGACAGTTCGCCCACCAGCGCCGACAGCCGCGGATCGTCCGGGTAGCACCCCGCGCACAGCCGCAGCACACTCACCACCTCGGTCGCCTTGCACTGCCAGTCGACGTACAGCGAGCGGGCGTTCGGATCGAGGAAGATCAGCCGGGCCATGTTGCGCTCCTCCGGCGCCATCGCCGCGAAGTCGCCCAGCAGCGCGCGGGCCATGCGGTTCCACCCCAGGATGTCCAGCCGCCGCCCGAGGAACAGCGCGGGCACCGTCTCCATCGCGTCGATCAGCTGCTGGAGCTGGGGCCGCAGCTTCTGCGGCCGGGCCGCGGCCGCCCGCTTCTTCTTCGCCTTCGGCTTCGCCAGGTGAGTCAGATGCGCGTGCTCCGTGTCCGTCAGGCGCAGCGCACGCGCGATCGCGTCCAGCACCTCCGTGGACACGTTCTGCCCGTTGCCCTGCTCCAGGCGCGTGTAGTACGCGACGGACACCCCGGCCAGCTGTGCCAGCTCCTCGCGGCGCAGTCCCGGCACCCGCCGGTGACGCCCGAAGTCGGGCAGCCCGACGTCCTCCGGCTTCAGCCGGGCCCGCCGGGACCGGAGGAATTCGCTGAGTTCGGCACGCTGGTCCATACATCAAGTATTCAGGGTCGCGCGGCGGTGCGGCCGTACGGTCCTGACCCTGCCAGTAGTAGGCACAGCGGACGTAGGCACAACAGGGGGCTGGGTGGCCCGTTCCGGATCGGACAGGCTGCTGTGCCATGACCACGAACGTTTCCGCCGTACCCGCCTACGCCGCTCCCGCAGCGGGCGCGCCCCTGGAGCGCACGACCATCCCCCGCCGCCCCGTCGGCGAGCACGACGTCCTGATCGAGATCAAGTACGCCGGCATCTGCCACTCCGACATCCACCAGGCCCACGACGGCTGGGGCCAGGGCATCTACCCCATGGTCCCCGGCCACGAGATCGCCGGCGTGGTCACCGAGGTGGGACCCGGCGTCACCAGGTTCGCGGTGGGCGACCGCGTCGGCGTCGGCTGCTTCGTCGACTCCTGCCGCGAGTGCGTGTACTGCCGGCAGGGCCTGGAGCAGTACTGCACCCAGGGCGGGACCGCCACGTACAACGCGCTCGACAAGAACGGGGAGCCCACCTACGGCGGCTACTCCACGCACATCGTCGTCGACGAGAACTACACCGTCCGCATCCCCGAGGGGCTGTCCCTCGACGAGGCCGCGCCGCTGCTGTGCGCCGGCATCACCCTGTACTCGCCGCTGCGCCACTGGAACGCCGGCCCCGGCAAGAAGGTCGCCATCGTCGGACTCGGCGGCCTCGGCCACATGGGCGTCAAGATCGCGCACGCCCTCGGCGCCGAGGTGACCGTGCTGTCCCAGACGCTGCGCAAGAAGGACGACGGCCTCGCGCTGGGCGCCGACCACTACTACGCCACCAGCGACGACGCGACGTTCGAGGCGCTCGCCGGCACCTTCGACCTGATCGTGTCGACCGTGTCCGCGCCGCTGCCCTTCGACGAGTACCTGAGCCTGCTGAAGACCGACGGCGCGCTCGTCAACGTCGGCGCCCCCGAGGAACCGGTCTCCCTCAACCTGTTCTCCGTCATCGGCGGCCGCAAGACTCTCGCGGGCTCCATGATCGGCGGCATCCGCGAGACGCAGGAGATGCTCGACTTCTGCGCCGAGCACGGCTTCGGCGCGGAGATCGAGCTGATCCGGGCCGACCAGATCAACGAGGCGTACGAGCGGGTGCTCGCGAGCGACGTCCGCTACCGCTTCGTGATCGACACGGCGACGATCTGACACACGCGGGCCGGCGCCCGGTGCCCGGTGCCGGCGGTCACCCCACGGGGGACCGCCGGGCACCGCCGTTCCGGGCAGGGCCCCGGGCCCTAACCAGCGGCCTCGCACCGTCGGGGTGACCGCCGAGGACGCGCCCCCGCACCCGCTACGGCTGTTCCGGCACGTGGCACACCGCCTCCACGTTGTCGCCGTCCGGGCCGCGGACGTACGCCCCGTAGTACGCCGGGTGGTACGCGGGCCACACCCGCGGCTCGTGCAGCACCTCGGCGCCCGCGTCCACCGCGGCCGCGAAGAAGCCCCGCACGGCGGCGCGGTCGGGCGCGGAGAACGCCAGATGCGCCTCGCGCGCCTGCCCGCCCGTCGTCACCGGGCCGCGACACACGCCACTGACAGTCCCCGCCCCACCGGGCTCAGTCGCAGTGGCCGCCCGCCGAACGGTCCAGCCGGTACGCCGAGTCCAGCCGGTACTCACCGGCGCGCGGCACGGTCAGGCGCGTCCACGCGCCGTCCGGCCCCACACACGCCCCCTTCGCCCGCAGCCACGGCGAGTGCGCCACCCGCACCGTCACCGACCCCGCGCGGGGCATCCGGACGACCAGCCGCGCGTCGTCGCCGTCCACCACGTTCGCCGGGGCCTCGGCGAGCGGCACCGCGTCCCGTACGCGGTAGACCGTCCAGTGGGCGTCCCGCCACACCCGCTCCAGCCATGGCGGTTCGCCGCGCACGATCGCCGACTCGCCCTCGGCCGGGCCGTCGGGCGTCCCGTGGTGCAGGACCACCAGGCCCACCGCCCAGTGGTCCAGCCACGCGCGGTACGTCGCCGGGGACAGCGACCCGTCGTAGAACAACCGCCCCCGCGCCACGTCCAGTTGGCGGTTCCAGCCGCGCGCCGTGTTGACGTGCGGCGCGAGCGCGGTCGCCTCGCGGTGGTTGCGGGCGGGCACCACCTCGACCCGCGTAGGGTCGGCGCCCAGCCGCTCCAACGCGGCCACGACACCGTCCGTGTGCGCCGCCCACGCCGGCACGTCGGTCGAGACGACGAGGTCGTCCTCCGTCTTGTCCGCCAGCCAGTACGCGTTGAACACCAGCGCGGCGGCGAGCAGCGTGCGCAGGACCCGCGCCACGCCACGCGCGAGCACCGCCGCCAGCAGCACGGGCGGACCGGCGAGGCCCAGCAGCCGCTCCACGTTCGTACCGATCGGCGAGGCGATCAGGTACGTGAGCACGACGCCCACGCCGTAGACCCCGGCGCCGTACCGCACCACCCGCCACTCGCGCGGCGCCGCGACGGCCGTCACCGCGGACAGCACGACCGGAAGCCACACCTTGCCCGCGGCCATGGGCTGTTCGCCCTCGAAGGGGAACAGCAGCGTCACCGCGCTCACCACCGCCACCGGCGGCAGCGCCAGCACCGCCGCCTCGCGCCACCGCCGGTCCAGCCCGTACGCCGCGCCCACGACGAGCAGGAACAGCCCCGCCACCGGGCTCGCCGCCGTCGCCAGGGCCGCGCACACCGCCGCGAGCGCCGTACGGCGCACGTACAGCACGGCAGCGAGTCCGATCGCGACCCCCACGGCGAACGTCGTACGGCCCGACGCGACGTTGCACCACAGCGCGAGCGCTCCCGCGAGCGCCGGCCACAGCGGATGCCGCACGCCGCGCCGCACGCACAGCAGCGCCAGCAGCCACGTCGCCGCGAGGCCGGCGGCGACCGACACGGTGCGCACACCGAGGACCGCCATCAGCGGCGGCGTCAGCAGGCTGTAGTTCGCGGTGTGCGTGCCGCCGTACCAGGAGAGGTTGTACGCGGAGCCGGGGTGCCGCTCGAAGAACCCGGCCCAGGCCACCTGCGCCGCCAGGTCGCCCCCGCCGGTCGCGAGCACGTGGGCCCACAGCACGTAGAGCGGCACGACGACGCCTGTCGCGACCAGCGGCACCCGCCACCACGCCGCCGCCTCCCGCCCCCCGGCGGCCGGCCTTGTGACGACGCGCTCACTGATCCCCACGGCGCACACCCTAACGGGCACACATGCGCAGCCCGCCGCGCCGGTTGACACCGCCCGTCCCTCGACCTGCCGCCGAGTCGGTGTCGCATCCACCCGTGCCCCAGGGCTCCCGCCGCCGCACGGGCTGTCTACTGGCGCTGCCGGCCGCAGGCAGGGCTCATCAGGGCCGCCAGCGTACGATGGCTGCGACCACGACACCTCCACCGGCTACCCACCCGGCGCGGCCGCACCGGGCTGGACGGAGAACGAGCAGGTGTCGCCACCCGTGGTGATGAAGGGCAGTAGGGCGCCACAAGGGGGATACGGCGCGCGGCACCCTCCGGTACGCGCTGAAGGATGTGTGCATGTCGATCAACAAGCCGGTGTCGGAGAAGCCGACGAGCCCCGGGCTGAGACAGCCTGAGGCGGCAACGATGCCGGTACCGGTGCCGGTGGCACGTGACGCCATGGCCGTCGATCCTCGCGGGAGCCGGTTGATCGGCGGCCGCTACCGGCTTCTGGAGCGACTCGGCTTCGGTGGTATGGGCACTGTCTGGCGTGCTCACGACGAGGTCGTGGGGCGGGATGTGGCGATCAAGGAGCCTCGGGTCCAGGATCACCTGACAGCGGAGGAGCGGGCCACGGCTTACCTGCGGATGCAGCGCGAAGCGCGGGCCGCCGCTCGTATCGACCATCCTTCGGTGGTCACGGTGCACGATGTGGTCCTGCAGGACGAGCGACCCTGGATCGTCATGGAGCTCGTGCGCGGCCCGTCGCTTGCCGAGCTGCTCGATGAGGGCACCCTGCCGCCGGAGGAGGCGGCCCGGATCGGTGAGGCGGTGGCCGGCGCACTGGCGGCCGCGCACGAGGCAGGGGTGCTGCACCGCGACGTCAAGCCCGCCAACGTCCTGATCGGACGGTATGACCGGGTGGTGCTCACCGACTTCGGCGTCGCGCAGGTCGAGGGGGAGCAGAAGCTCACCGAGACCGGGACGTTCATCGGCTCTCCCGAGTACATCGCCCCCGAGAGAGTGCTGGGGCACCGCCCGGGACCCGAGTCGGATCTGTGGTCGCTCGGTGTGGTGCTCTATGAAGCGGTGGAGGGCGCATCGCCCTTCCGACGGCAGACCACCCCGTCCACGCTGCAGGCCATCCTGCTCGCCGATCCCGCTCGTCCTTCCCGGGCGGGCGAGCTGGCCGACGTCATCGCGACGATGCTCCGGAAGGACCCGTCGGCCCGGCCCCCGGCGGCCGAGATCATCCACGGCCTGCGTGCCGTGTCCCAGCCGCCACCGAAGACCCAGCTGATGCCGGTGCCCATCCCGGAGGGCGGCGGGGATGCCACGGCACCGCGTCCGGGCCGCTTCCGACGGTTCATACGCAGGGGCAAGGCGCGCTACTGGCTCGCGGCGGTCGGTGTCCTGATCGTGGCCTTGGTCCTGCTGTCCCCGCCGGGGCTGCCGGAGGGGTGGAAGACCTTCCAGGAGGCCAAGCTGCACACGTCCTTCGGTGTTCCGCGCGACTACCAGCAGAGCCTGGACAACGAGAGCGTCGCGTTCACCGACCCGCGCGGTGTGTTCTCCATCACGCTGCAACGCGAGAAGGGCAGGAAGACCAACGGTCTGGGCTGGGCCAACGAATGGAAGGCCTGGTACGAGGCGGGCGCGGACGCCACCATGCAGGATGCCCGCCCCCTGGTCGCCAAAGCTGAGCAGCAGGGCAGAGAAGGCGGTCAGATGAGTACGACCTTCCGCTACGCCGCCGGCGACGACACCACCACCGTCTACCGGCGCCACGAACTCTTCGTGGTCACCGGCGAAGGGTACGGCTACCACCTCACGGTGGAGATGCCCGATGCGAAGAACCAGCGCGCCCACGGCGAATGGATCTACCGGGAGATCCAGAAGAGCCTGCAGATCGACGACCTGTGATCATCGCGTCGTGGCGCGTGAACAGCGAGCCAGGACGAGTGGTCCCTCATGACATGGGTGGGGCTGCGTCGTGTCGCCAGGCGGAGCGGCCGGGCTCGTGACGACGCGCTCACTGATCCCCACGGCGCACACCCTGACGGGCAGCCTCGCCGGTTGCGGCAGAGTGCTGATGGGCCGTCACCATGTGACCGACCGGCCGTAACCGGCTGGTGGATCGGCCCCGTCATCCCCGTAGACGGGCAAGGAGTTCGTCTGCAAGGGGATAGGGGCGTTCCTGGGGCAGCAGTCGGGCGGCGGAGTCCGGGTCGCCACCGTTGACGAGGGCGTGGATCTCGTGGGCGAGTGGCGTCACGTCGCGGATGGCGACCGTCCACTCGTCCGCGTAGCGTCGTGCGGCCTCACCGGAGAGGCCGAGTTGCAGCGACCGATACGGCAGCGGCCGCAGGTGCAGATCCCGCTCGGGGTCCCACTGCACGCGGGCGGGCGCGCGCTTCAACTGACGCTGCCAGGTGGCACGGTCGGGGTGTACCCCGTGGGCGTAGCTCGACAGGCACGCGTGGCGCAGCGCCCACTCGAAGCCGTCGCGGGTGATCTCCACCGCGAGGACGGTCTCCTGACCTGCCTTGGCGCCCCAGCCGCAGCGGTACATCATCCACAGGAACGACGGCTTGATCCACGTCATCCTGTCGCGCTTCCACGCGGCGGTGAAACGACCCTCGCGCGCGCTGGGCAGGCCGATTTCCGGGGAGTACGCCTGGTAGACGGTGATCGTGGAGTCCGCATAGGCCGCACGGATCCCGCGTTGCGGTTGTTCCATGGGGTACAGCGTGGAGTCGGCCGGGTCAGGCGGCCACTGATTTTCGACTGCCGCTCGCTGCGACGGAGAACCGCAGGGCGGGGTGGGCGGGCGCGGAATCGCTTGGAGGCCTCGTGCGTTGAGGGCAGTGGGCAGGGGATGCCGGTGGTGTGCGAGCCGAGTAGCCCGAGTGACCGAGCCGACTGACATTGGAGGGCCGTGATGGCTGCGCAGACGCAGAGGGCCGTGCTGGCCGGCGGATGCTTCTGGGGGATGGAGGAGCTGATCCGCCGGCTCCCGGGCGTGACGGCGACCCGGGTCGGATACACGGGGGGTGACGTGCCGAACGCGACGTACCGGAACCATGGCACGCACGCGGAGGCCATTGAGATCCTCTTCGACCCCGCGAAGACCGACTTCCGCGCGATCCTGGAGTTCTTCTTCCAGATCCACGACCCGAGCACCAAGAACCGCCAGGGCAACGACATCGGCCTCAGCTACCGTTCGGCGATCTACTACGTGGACGACGAGCAGAAGCGGATCGCCGAGGACACGATCGCGGATGTGGACGCCTCCGGACTGTGGCCCGGGAAGGTCGTCACCGAGGTGGAGCCGGTCGGCCCCTTCTGGGAGGCCGAGCCCGAGCACCAGGACTACCTGCAGCGTTACCCGGACGGTTACACCTGCCACTTCCCGCGCCCGGGATGGCGGCTGCCCGCCCGCGCGGAGGGCTGACCGCGAAGGCGGCCCGGCGGTGGGCGGAGGCCGGCCGACGCTCCGCAGCCGGGCCGCGCCTGCGTCCGGCGATCCCGCATTCCGTCCGACCGGGCGGCGCGCCGCGTCAGTGCGGAAGCGTCGCCGGGCTGCCGCCGTTCGCCTCGTAGCCCGCCACCGCGAGGGCGCGGTAGACCGCGTACTCGGCCGCCGGGTCGCTGCTGTGCGTCCACGGCAGCGCGCCGACGTGGCCGTCCACGTGGACCAGCTGGTTCATCGCCTCGGCCCAGCGCTCGGAACGGACCAGGAACATCACGAGCAGGTGGCGCACGTGCGCGAGCATCGGGTCGTCGGGGCGGGCCGAGTGGACCGCGTACAGCGCGCCCCCCAGCGCCTTGGTGACCACCGCGCTCTGGTAGAAGCCGGCGACCAGATTGAGCTCAGGCAGGTGCTCGTACACCGCGAACAGCGGCAGGGCCGCGAGCAGCGAGCCCTGCGGCGCCCTCGCGGCGGCGGTCGTCGCGAAGTGGTCGGCCTCCTCCCGGGAGCCGTGCCACTTCTCGCACAGGTAGTGGAGGGCGGCGAGGTGGGCGCCCATGTGGTTGGGCGCCCGGTCGATGACCTTCGCCCACAACTGGTCGAACTGCTCCTGGGAGTCGCCGAGCCCACGGGCGACGGCCAGTTCGACGATGTACGGGACCGGGTCGCCGGGCGCCAGCAGCGCGGCCTCGCCGCACACGGACCTGGCCTCCTCCAGGATGATCCGGAAGTCGTCCGTACCGGCGGCCGACGAACGCCACGCCTGCTGGACGAGGAACTCGGCGTGCACCTGGGCGCCGCCCGCGTCCTTCGGCGACTCCGCGCGCCAGGCGCGCAGCCACGCGCCACCGGTGCCGGGCTGCTGCTGGAGCTCCAGCGACGCGGCGCCGGCGAAGGCCTGGACGCGCTGCCAGCGCACCTCGCCCTCCTTCGGCGTGCCGGCGAGCAGCTGGGAGGCGGCGCGCCAGTCCTGGGTGCGCTGGACGACGTCGAGCACGTCGAGGAGGTCCTGGTCCGGTCCGGGCAGGCGCACGTCCAGCTCTTCCTGGCGCAGGAAGCCGTAGTTGTCCGGGTCGGCGGCGTCGGGCGAGCCGGGGCGGGCGAGCCGGATGCCCGTGCTGCGGCGCCTGATGACGGGGACGACCACCGCGGCCAGCATGCACATCGCGATCAGGAACCAGAGAATCTCCATGGCTCCATTGTCCCGGACACGGACCAGCTCCCCGGCGGCAGGTCGACGCGCACCCACGTCCCCGGCGGCAGGTCGACGCGCACCCACGTCCCCGGCGGCAGGTCGACGCGCACCCACGTCCCCGGCGGCAGGTCGACGCGCACCCACGCCCCCGGCGGCAGGTCCGGGCCGCGAACCGCCCGGCGCGGGACTACGCTCGGGCCTCATGAGCGACGACCACACCATGCACAGCTTCGAGACCCGCGCCATCCATGCGGGCAACACCGCGGACCCGCTGACCGGCGCCGTCGTGCCGCCGATCTACCAGGTCTCCACCTACAAGCAGGACGGCGTGGGCGGGCTGCGGGGCGGTTACGAGTACAGCCGCAGCGCCAACCCGACCCGGACCGCCCTGGAGGAGAACCTGGCCGCGATCGAGGGCGGCCGGCGCGGTCTGGCCTTCGCGTCCGGTCTCGCGGCGGAGGACTGCCTGCTGCGGACGCTGCTGAAGCCGGGTGCGCACGTGGTGATCCCCAACGACGCGTACGGCGGCACGTTCCGGCTGTTCGCCAAGGTGGTCGAGCGGTGGGGCGTGGACTTCTCCGTGGCCGACACCTCGGACCCGGCGGCCGTGCGGGCGGCGGTCAACGACCGTACGCAGCTGATCTGGGTCGAGACCCCGTCGAACCCGCTCCTCGGGATCACGGACATCGCGGCGGTCGCGGACGTGGCGCGCACGGCGGGCGCGAAGCTCGTCGTCGACAACACGTTCGCGAGCCCCTACCTCCAGCAGCCGATCTCCCTCGGCGCCGACGTCGTCGTGCACTCGCTGACCAAGTACATGGGCGGTCACTCGGACGTCGTGGGCGGTGCGCTGATCGCGGCCGACGCGGAGCTGGGCGAGGAGCTGGCGTACCACCAGAACGCGATGGGCGCGGTGGCCGGCCCGTTCGACGCGTGGCTGGTGCTGCGGGGCATCAAGACGCTCCCGGTGCGCATGGACCGCCACAGCGAGAACGCCACCCGCGTCGCGGAGATGCTGACCAAGCACCCGAAGGTCACCTCGGTGCTCTACCCGGGGCTGCCGGAGCACCCGGGGCACGAGGTCGCGGCGAAGCAGATGAAGGCGTTCGGCGGGATGGTGTCGTTCCGGGTCCAGGGCGGCGAGGCAGCGGCGGTCGAGGTCTGCAACCGCGCCAGGCTGTTCACGCTGGGCGAGTCGCTCGGCGGCGTCGAGTCGCTGATCGAGCACCCGGGGCGGATGACCCACGCGTCGGTGGTCGGGTCGGCGCTGGAGGTGCCGGGCGACCTGGTGCGGCTGTCGGTGGGCATCGAGGCGGCCGACGACCTGCTGGCCGACCTCAAGCAGGCGCTCGGCTGAGGGAGTTGACCCGCTCGGACGACATCGGGCCCCGGCCGCTACGGCCGGGGCCCGATGCGCGAGTACCGGGTCAGGCAGTCACCTTCTCGTCCTCGAGGGAGTCACGGATCATCTGCCGCAGCTCGGGGCCGTCGGTGTGCTCGTGGACGGATACGGCGTGCTCGGCGGCCGCCCGTATGACTTCGTCCTCCTCACCGGAGATGGTGAGGGTGCACCCCGAGACGCTCGGGGACTTGCGGCAGTCGACGACTTTCCTGGTCATGAGGGCCTCCTCGGCTTGCTCGGTGCCGCTCGTTCTCAGGATAGATCCGGACGGGCCGGGCGGACGCGGCACGACGGACGCGCTCGCGTCACGCGGCGTGCGCCGCCCCTCAGAAGCCTTCGAGCGGTGGTGTCGTCTGCGACGGCGGCACCAGCCACGGCTGGTTCACCGTCGCCCACACCACGAAGGCGACGGCCGCGGCGACGATCACCAGCCAGGCCGCCCGGCGCAGGGCGCGCCTGCGGCGCAGCAGCCGGCCGCCGTGGGCCGCGGCGCGCACCCCGAGGTCGGCCGGCACGGAGGGCAGCGGGCCCTCCATCATGCGGCGGACCTCGCTCTCCTTGCGGTCGGCGCCGCTCATGACGCCGCCCGCAGCCGGGCCGCCGGAGGCCGCGGCGGTGCGCCGCGCATGGCCGCGACGGCCCGCGTGCAGATCGCGCGCACCCGGTCGGCGGGGATGCCGAGCAGTGCGGCGGTCTGCTCCTCGGCGACCCCCTCGTACAGCCGCAGCACCAGGATCAGGCGCTCCTGCGGGCTGAGCCGGGCGAGCACCCCGCCGTACGACCGGTGATGACGCCAGGCGCCGCGCGCGAAGCGGGTGGCGAGCACCTGGCGGGTGCGGTCGTACGGGTCCTCTCCGCGCAACCGGTCCCAGTCGGCGTAGGTGCGGGCAAGCGCGGCGGTGAGCAGGTGCTGTGCGTACGGGTTGGCGTGGGCGGGCTCGGCCGTGAGCAGGGTCGCGGCGTGCAGCAGCCGGCCGGCCGCGCCCGCCACGAAGGCGTCGAACTCCCGGGCACGGCGGCGGTTCCTGGCCGGATTCCGCTCGCTCACGTCCTCATATAGGGCCCAAGCCGCGTCCCTGGTCAAGGGGTCGGCGGGGGCCTTCGGACCCGTCCTGGTCAGGAGGCCGGCGGAGTCTCCGCCTCCGCCGGGGGCAGCCCGGCCTGGCGGGCGGACAGGGCGGTGTTGAAGCGGGTGAGCAGGGTGCAGAACGACTCGCGTTCGCTCTCCGTCCAGCCCTCCGTGACCTGCCGCATCAGTTCGCGCCGCGAGGCGCGCACCTCGTCGAGGCGGGCCTGGCCGCGGGGCGAGAGCTGCAGGACGACGGCGCGGCCGTCCTCCGGGTGGGAGGTGCGCTTGACCAGGCCGGTGTCGACGAGCGGCGCGACCTGGCGGGTCACGGTCGACGAGTCGATCCCCATGCCCGCCGCGAGCGCCTTGACGCCCATGGGGCCTTCCTGGTCGAGGCGGTTGAGCAGCAGGTAGGCGGCGCGGTCCATGGAGTTGCGGACCTGGCCCACGCCACCGAGCCGGGTCTGTTCCGCGCGCCGGGCGAAGACGGCCACCTGGTGCTGGAGGGCATCGAGGAGGCCGGGAGCGAGATCTGTCGTCATGTCCTGTGAAGTGGGCATGGCAGTTGGGGGGCTCTCTCGTGCGGTGGTCGGTTGGTGGGGGACAGAGTACGCGGCCGGGCCGTGGTGCGTACGGGCGCTGCACAATCCTGCGGCAGACCGCCCGCGATTCGGACGGCGGCCCGGTCGGCGGGGCGAACTGCGAGACTTGTGCCATGAGCTTCCGCACGCCCGAGATCCTGCGCTCCGTCATCCTCGACGACATCCGCGGAGCCCAGAAGATGCTGGCCGGGGTGGCGCGGATGACGCCGATGGAGGGCAGCAGGCACCTGTCGCGGCTGGTGGGGGCGCCGGTCCACCTGAAGTGCGAGAACTTGCAGCGCACGGGCTCGTTCAAGCTGCGCGGCGCCTATGTGCGCATCGCCGGCCTGCGGCCGGAGGAGCGCGCGGCGGGCGTGGTCGCCGCGTCCGCGGGCAACCACGCGCAGGGCGTCGCCCTGGCGTCGTCGCTGCTAGGGGTGCGTTCCACCGTCTTCATGCCGGTCGGCGCCCCGCTGCCGAAGGTGGCCGCGACGCGGGAGTACGGCGCCGACGTGCGGCTCGTGGGACACGTGGTCGACGAGACCCTGGCAGCGGCCGAGGAGTACGCGCGCGAGACGGGCGCGGTGTTCATCCACCCCTTCGACCACCCCGACATCGTGGCAGGCCAGGGCACGGTGGGGCTGGAAATCCTGGAACAGTGCCCCGAGGTGCGGACGATCCTCGTCGGTGTCGGCGGCGGCGGTCTCGTGGCCGGCATCGCCGTGGCGGTGAAGGCGCTGCGGCCCGACGTGAAGATCATCGGCGTGCAGGCCGAGGGCGCGGCGGCGTATCCGCCCTCATTGGCGGCGGGGCGGCCGGTGTCGATCGAGGCGCCGGCGACGATGGCGGACGGGATCAAGGTCGGCCGGCCCGGGGACGTGCCGTTCAAAATCATTGGCGATCTGGTGGACGACGTCCGTACGGTCTCCGAGGACGAGCTCTCCAGCGCGCTGTTGCTGTGTCTGGAGCGGGCCAAGATGGTCGTCGAGCCGGCCGGGGCGAGCACGGTGGCGGCGCTGCTGAGCGATCCGGCGTCGTTCGAGGGCCCGGTGGTCGCACTGCTGTCGGGCGGCAACGTGGATCCGCTGCTGATGCAGCGCATCCTGCGCCATGGCATGGCGGCGGCGGGACGGTATCTGTCGCTGCGGCTGCGCCTGACCGACCGGCCGGGCGCGCTGGCGGGGTTGTTGGGGGCGCTGTCCGTGGCGGACGCCAATGTCCTCGACGTGAGCCATGTGCGGACCGATCCGCGACTCGGGCTCACGGAGGTCGAGGTCGAACTGCACCTGGAGACGAAGGGGCCGGAACATTGCGAGGAGGTCGCGTCGGCCCTGCGCGCCACGGGTTACACCATCCTCGACTGAGGCCCGTCCTTCGACCGGGGCCCGTTCCACGATCGAGGCCAGTCCATCGGCTGACGACCGTTCCTCGACCGAGGCCAGTCCATCGGCTGACGACCGTCCTTCGACTGCAGCCCGCCCGGTCGGCGGGCGCTCCCGCAGCCAACTCGCGGCATCCGCACTCTCGGGATGCCGTGAATCGCTTGATGAGACGCGATGTATCGCGATACTCTCATCATGTGACCGCATCCACCTGCGTGGGTTCGCGGCCCTATGCATGCTCTCGTCCAGAAGTGACCCATCCACCTGTTCCCTGGGAGACCCCCATGCCAGGCGCCATCCACGCCGAAGGTCTGGTGAAGACCTTCGGCGATGTCAGGGCACTCGACGGCGTCGATCTCGACGTCCCGGAAGGCACGGTTCTCGGACTTCTCGGCCCGAACGGCGCCGGCAAGACCACCACCGTGCGCGTGCTGACCACCCTTCTGCGCCCCGACAGCGGCTCCGCCGTCGTCGCCGGGATCGACGTGCTCAAGCACCCCAACGAGGTGCGCAGGTCCATCGGCCTGTCCGGCCAGTTCGCCGCCGTCGACGAATACCTGACCGGCCGGGAGAACCTCCAGATGGTCGGTCGGCTCTACCAGATGAACGCGCGCGACGCGAAGATCCGCGCCGGCGAGTTGCTGGACCGCTTCAACCTCGCCGAGGCCGCCGACCGCCCCGCCAAGACCTACTCCGGCGGCATGCGCAGGCGGCTCGACCTGGCCGCCGCACTGGTCGTCTCGCCGCCCGTGATGTTCATGGACGAGCCGACGACCGGCCTCGACCCGCGCAACCGTCAGCAGCTGTGGGAGGTCATCCAGGAGCTCGTGAGGGGCGGTACGACCCTGCTGCTCACGACGCAGTACCTGGAGGAGGCCGACCACCTCGCCGACACCATCTGCGTCGTCGACCACGGCAAGGTCATCGCCCGCGGCACCGCCGACCAGCTCAAGGCGCGTACCGGCGGCGAACGCGTGGAGGTCGTCGTGCACGAGCCCGACGAGATCGGCCCCGCCCGCGAGGTCCTCGCCGGCTACGGCAAGGGCGAGGTCACGATCGCCGAGCACACCCGCAAGCTGACCGTCCCGGTCACCGGCGGCGCCAAGCTGCTCGCCGAGGTCATCCGTGACCTCGACTCCCGCGGCGTGGAGATCGACGACATCGGTCTGCGCCGGCCCACCCTCGACGACGTGTTCATCTCGCTGACCGGCCACGCGGCCGAGGTCACCGACGAGACCGACGACGAGGTGCCCGACGCCCGGCCCCGTCAGGCCCAGGGCCGCAAGAACCGGAAGGAGAACGCGAAGTGAGCACCTCAGTGGACGCCGCCACCGCCGTGGCCCCCCGGCCGCGCGGCGGCATCGGGCAGTCGGTCAGCGACTCGCTCGTCGTCGCCAAGCGGAACCTGATCCGGATGACCCGGATCCCCGAGATGATCATCTTCGGCATGATCCAGCCGGTCATGTTCGTGGTGCTGTTCAGCTACGTCTTCGGCGGCTCCATGCAGATCGGCCAGTCGACCTCCCCGGGGATCTACCGCGAGTTCCTGATGGCCGGCATCTTCGCCCAGACCGTCACCTTCGCCACGGCGGGCGCCGGCGCGGGCATCGCCGACGACATGCACAAGGGACTCATCGACCGGTTCCGCTCGCTGCCGATGGCCCGCGGCGCGGTCCTCACCGGCCGTACGCTCGCCGACCTCGTGCAGACCGCGCTGACCGTCGTCGTCCTCGTGGTCGTCGCCCTGCTCGTCGGCTGGCGGGCCCACGAAGGCGTCGTCAAGGCCCTCGGCGCCTTCGCCCTGCTGCTGCTCCTCGGCTACGCCTTCTCGTGGATCGGCGCCCTGATCGGACTGTCGGTGCGTACGCCCGAGGCGGCCACCTCCGGCGGCCTGATCTGGCTCTTCCCGGTGACGTTCATCTCGACCGCCTTCGTGGACTCCAGCAAGCTCGCCTCCTGGCTGCAGCCCATCGCCGAGTGGAACCCGTTCAGCGCCACCGTCCAGGCATGCCGTGAACTCTTCGGCAACCCCGGCGCGTCGCAGTCCGACGCCTGGCCGATGGAGCACCCCGTGATCGCCTCGCTCCTCTGGTCGCTCCTGATCATCGTGGTCTTCCGGACCCTGGCGGTGCGCAAGTACCGCTCGGCGACCGCCTGAGCGGCCCCGGCCCGGGACGAGCGGACAACGGGAAGGGGCCGGACCGCGCCTGGCGCGGTCCGGCCCCTTCGCCGTGCGATGCGGGGGCTCAGCCGGTGTACGGCTTGGCGTCCAGGATCTTCACCATGGCCTTCTTGCCGTTCGGCAGCTCGTACTCGGCCTCGTCGCCGACCTTCTTGCCGTTCACACCGACGCCCAGCGGCGACTGCGGCGAGTAGGTCTCGATGTCCGAGCTCGCGTACTCCCGCGACGCCATGAGGAAGGTCAGGGTGTCGTCCTCGTCGCCGTCGAAGGCGATCGTGACGACCATCCCGGGCTCGACGATGCCGTCGTCCGCGGGGGCCTCGCCGACCTTCGCGTTGTCCAGGAGCTGGGTCAGCTGGCGCACACGGAGCTCCTGCTTGCCCTGCTCCTCCTTGGCCGCGTGGTACCCGCCGTTCTCCCGCAGGTCGCCCTCCTCACGGGCCGCCTCGATCTTCTTGGCGATCTCCGTGCGCGCGGGACCAGACAGGTACTCCAGCTCGGCCTTGAGCTGGTTGTACGCCTCCTGGGTGAGCCAGGTGACGTTGTCGCTGGTCTGGGTCACAGGTGCTCCTCGTAGGTACTGGGAATACAAAGCATCGCCCTACTCAGAAGGATTGTCCGTCCCGAGCGGGCGAAACCACGAGCCTAACAATTCCGGGGCGAAAGGGGGAGGACAAAAACGATCAGGACGAAAAAGGCCTGGTCACACGGGTGACGCGCCCGGTGGCACCGCCCGGTCAGGCGGCGCTGCAGCCCACCAGCTGGGCGCTGGTCGCCTGCTCGGTCGTACGGATCTTCACGACCTGGTCGATCCGGCTCTCGCCCGTACGGCCGATCCGCACGTCCAGGCGGCCCACCTCGGCGCCCGCCTCCGAGAGCGAGCGCAGGGTGCAGGTGCCGGTGGCATCCTCGTCCTTGCGCACCTCCAGGTGCACCTGGACCTCGTTCGCGCCCTCGACGACGTCGAACTTGATCACCTCGGCGCTGATCTTCTGGCCGGCGATGTAGTCGTAGCCGAACCAGCCGATCATCGCGAGCAGCCAGGCACCCAGCACGGCACCCAGGATCTTGAGCCTGCGGTCCGCACGCTCGTCCGCGGAGCGGCCGTAACGCCCCTGCGGTAGCTCCTCGCGCACAGCCGCCATGATCGTCCTCTCGAGTGCCGGTGGCAGGAATTTTCCGTCCGCCGATTCGGTCACTATAGAAGCCGCACGACGCGACGAATCATTGAGGATCGAGTCTTGACTGAGCAGCTTCGACTGATGGCCGTGCACGCCCACCCCGACGACGAGTCGAGCAAAGGCGCGGCCACGATGGCCAAGTATGTGTCCGAGGGGGTGGACGTGCTGGTCGTGACCTGCACGGGGGGCGAGCGCGGCTCCATCCTCAACCCCAAGCTCCAGGGCGACCCCTACATCGAGGAGAACATCCACGAGATCCGCAGGAAGGAGATGGACGAGGCCCGGGAGATCCTCGGCGTCAAGCAGGAGTGGCTCGGCTTCGTCGACTCCGGCCTGCCGGAGGGCGACCCGCTGCCGCCGCTGCCCGAGGGCTGCTTCGCGCTGGAGGACATCGACAAGGCGGCGGGTGAACTGGTGCGCAAGATCCGCGCGTTCCGTCCGCAGGTCATCACGACCTACGACGAGAACGGCGGTTACCCGCACCCCGACCACATCATGACCCACAAGATCTCGATGGTGGCGTTCGAGGGCGCGGCGGACACCGAGAAGTTTCCCGAGTCCGAGTACGGAACGGCCTACCAGCCGCAGAAGCTCTACTACAACCAGGGCTTCAACCGCCCGCGCACGGTCGCCCTGCACGAGGCGCTGCTCTCGCGCGGCCTGGAGTCCCCGTACGGGGAGTGGCTGGAGCGCTGGAAGGAGTTCCAGCGCGCCGAGCGCACGCTGACCACGCACGTGCCGTGCGCCGAGTACTTCGAGGTCCGCGACAGGGCTCTGATCGCGCACGCCACGCAGATCGACCCGGAGGGCGGCTGGTTCCGCGTGCCGATGGAGATCCAGAAGGAGGTCTGGCCGACGGAGGAGTACGAGCTGGCGAAGTCGCTCGTCGCCACGTCCCTCCCCGAGGACGACCTCTTCACGGGCATCCGGGACAATGCCTGACATGAGCGCAAGCGCAAACCTCGCCATGACGCACGTCGCCACCCTCGCCAAGGAACTCGACGAGAACAAGGTCACCCCTGGTGTCCTGGGCTTTCTCGTGTTCGCGGCGCTGGCGGTCGGTGTGTGGGCCCTGATGAAGTCGATGAACCGGCACATGGGCCGCGTGAACTTCGAGGAGGAGCCGGAGGCGCCCGAGGGCACCTCCCGCAAGCAGGCCCCCGGCTCGGCCTGACCCCCGTCCCGGCTGCGCCCCACTCCAGCCCGTCCGGCGCTTGAGGACACGCCCGCAGGGCGTGCCGCATCCGGCGGCGGAAAGCCGCCGACGAAGCGGCCCCCGGCGCAGCCGGGCCCGGCACCGGAACCCCCGCTCGCCCCGGGGCGTCAGGTCTGTGTTTCCCGTGCCGGACGGGCTGGGGTGGAGTCCCGGCCGCGCGGTGCCGGGCGGCCGGGTGGGACCGGGTCCGCGTTCCCGTGCCGGACGAGCCTGTGGGGCCCGCGGCCCCGATCAGCGCGACGGCGGGCGGCGACGCGGTCGCGCCCCCCGTCGCCTACTTCCGTTCCACCGGGACCCCCATCACCTCCCGCGCGTGCCTGGTCGGGGCCAGGCCCAGGTGCCAGGCCTGCCAGCCGTCCTCCAGGCGGACGCCGCGGTCGAGCATCACCGCCAGCGCCTCCGCGCAGTCCTCCAGCTTCGCGTCCCGGAAGGCGTGCGGGGACGCCATCAGTTCGGCCAGCTCCTCCTGCGCCACCACCGTGCCCACCTCCGTCCCGCCGGGAGACGCGTACGGCAGCAGCGTGCAGCGCAGGAACGCCGCCCAGTCCGCGCCGCGGCGGTCCTCGTACGACGCGAACAGCTCCGCCGCCTCGTCGCACTGCGCCAGCGCCTGCGGGGCCCGGTCGTTGCCCGCGTCGATCACGGCCAGCTCCAGGCACGTCCACGCCTCGCCGTGAGCCACCTTGATGCGCGCGAAGTCCGCGCGGGCGTCCATCAGCAGCTGCCGGGCGAAGCCCGAGTTGCGCAGGTTGCCCGTCTGGGCGGCGCGCTGGTCGCGCGTGACCCGGCCCGAGTGGTGGCGCGCGCAGGCCAGCCCGTACACGTCCCGCATCCGCGAGAACATCGTCCGCGACCGCTCCAGCTCGCGCACCGCCTCGTCCCGGTCGCCGCGTTCCTCCAGGGCCTGGCCCAGGTAGTACAGCGTCCACGCCTCGCCGCGGGCGTCCTCGTTGTCCCGGTGACGGGACAGCGCCGCGCGGAGCTGGTCGACCGCCGCGCCCGGATCGCCGTCCACCAGCCGGGCCCGCGCCAGCTGGGTCAGCGCCCATGCCTCGCCGCGGTCGTCGCGGGTGCGGCCGTACAGGTCGAGGGCCGTACGCAGCGCCGACTCTGCGTCGGCGACGTCCCCCATGCGCAGGCACACCTGCCCCAGCTGGAACCGCGTCCACGCCTCGCCGTGCAGCGACTCCCCCTCGCGGTGCAGCCGCAGCGCCGTCTCCAGCAGCCGCAGCGCCTCCGCCAGGTTGGCCCGGTCGCGTTCCACCGCGGCCAGGGCGTGCAGCGACCACGCCCGGTCCTCGGCCTGCTCGGGCGAGGACTGCAGCTCGATCGCCTCGTGCAGCTTCGCCGCCGCCTCCGTCAGGTTGCCCTGGTGGTGCAGCGTGATGCCGAGCGAGCACAGCGCGAGGGCCGCGCCCGCGTCGTGCTGCGCCTCCCGGTACAGGCCGACGACGGACGACAGCGTCGTCCGCGCCTTGTCCAGCTCGCCGAGCTGGCGGGCCGCGATACCGGTACGCCAGCGCACCGAACGCTCCAGCAGCCCCTGGTCCACCGCCTGTGACAGCTCCGTGAGCTCGCCCAGCCGGTACAGGTCGCCGCGCAGCAGGCAGTAGTCGCACAGCGCGCCGAGGAGTCCGAGCACGGCCTGCTGGTCGACGCCCTCGGCGTGCCGCAGCGCGGAGGTGATGAAGCTCGACTCGTCGTCGAGCCAGCGCAGCGCGGCGTCCAGCGACGTGAAGCCGTGCGCGCCGAACCGGCCGGCCCGGGTCGACATCTTCCCGTCGACCATGCGGATCACCGCACCCGCGAGGTCCGCGTAGTTCCCGATCAGCCGCTCCTGCGCGGCCGTACGCTCCTTGGCGTCCTCCTCGTCCAGCAGCCGGGCGCGGGCGAAGGCCCGCACGACGTCGTGGAGCCGGTAACGGCTCGCCCGTACATGGTCGACGAGACCCGCCCGCGCCAGCGTCACGAGCAGCCGCTGCGCTTCCTGCTCGTCCGCGCCGAGCAGCGCCGCCGCGGCCGCCGCCCCGAGCGAGGCGCGCCCGGCCAGCGCCAGGCGGCGCAGCAGTCGCCGGGCCTGCTCGGACTGGTCGGTGTACCGCAGCCACACGGCGCGCTCCACCGGGTCCACCGGCCCGTAGGCCCCCAGGTCCGCGGCCAGCCGGTCCGGGCTGCGCTCGCCGAGGGACGAGCCCGCGATCCGCAGCGCCAGCGGCAGCCCGCCGCACAGCTCACGGACCGCGTCGGCGGCCTGGGCGTCGTACGGTGCCGCCGAGGACTCCGCGGCGGCGGCCCTCAGCAGCTCGTCGGCGCCCGCCGCGTCCAGGGCGTCCACCGGGAGCCGGTGGATCCAGGCGGGGATGTCGTCCGGGAGCTCCAGCGGGCGGCGCGACGTCACCAGCACCAGGCTGTCCGAACGCTCCGGCAGCAGCGTCCGCACCTGCTCGGCGTCGCTCGCGTCGTCGAGGACGACCGTCACGGGCAGGCCCGTCAGATGCTGGTGGTACAGCTCGCCGAGCCGCCGCACCTGCTGCTCCGGCGACGACCGCTTCCGGAACAGCAGCTGTTCGCGCGGCGCGCCGAGGCGGTTCAGCAGATGCAGCAGCGCGTCCCGCGTCGACAGCGGATGTCCGCTCTCGCCGCGCAGATCCACCACGCACGCGCCCCGGAACTGGTCCTTGAGATGGTGCGCCGCCCGCACCGCCAGGGTCGTACGCCCCGAGCCGGGCTCGCCGTGGAGCACGACGACCGTCGGCCGTGTCCGCGTCGACGCGCGCGCCGCGTGCACCCACTGGGCGATCTGCGTCAGTTCCTCGCGCCGTCCCGCGAACGGCCCGTCGGGCTGGGGGAGATGAGCGAACGACTGCTCCAGCACCGACCGGCGGCGTGCCGCCGCACTGCGGTCGGCGCCGCGCAACTGCGGTGCCGCCGCGGCCTTCTTCGCGGGCCGTGCCGCGGACGCCAGCATCCGCTGGTGGTCCAGGAACGGCCGGATGCCGCGTACCTCCAGCGCCGTCAGCCACTGCAGGCGCAGCTGCTCCACGCCGCCCGGCTGCCCGGCCGCGCCCGCCCTGCGGTGCGCCGCCGGCCAGTGCGACGCGGTGACCTTGGCGACGGTGGTCGCGGCCCCCGCGACCGCGACGACCGCCCCGGCGCCGAGTGCCGTGCCGGTCGCGGTGCCCAGCGCGACGTCCGCGCCGATCGCCGCGACGGCCGCGACCGCCGTCACCAGCGCGGGCGTCGACAGATTCCGCCTGCTGAACCGCTCGGACAGCGCCGGCTGCCCCGCCTCGGCCTCCGCGAGAGCCCGCTCGTACGCGGCGTACTCCTCGGCGGCGGCCGCGGCCATGCCGTCCAGTGCGGCCTGCCCGCGACCGAGCAGGATCCGGCCGTCCGTCCGCCCGCCGGTCCGCCGCACCTCTTCCTCGACGGCGCGCCCCAACAGCCGCTCCGCTTCCGCCCGGTGGCTCTCCCGCATGTACGTCCCCCTAGAAGTGCGCCAATTCCGTTCGTCTACCCACTTGTTGCGGCGTCAAGTGTGCTGCGGACGGGAGGGGAGGGGGAGGGCTGCGGGGCGGGAGCCGTCGTCGGAGCGCCCCGAGGTCCGCCTCGGGCCGGGCTTCGGCACCCCGCCGCCTGATCGGTGGCGTCGCCTTCGCCGCCACGGGCGCCCGGAGCCCCGTGCCGTGCGGGCGCGACCCCGTCGCGTGCGCGAGGATGGAGGTATGCCGAACCGACTTGCGCAGGCCACCTCCCCCTACCTGCTCCAGCACGCCGAGAACCCCGTGGACTGGTGGCCCTGGTCGGACGAGGCGTTCGACGAGGCGCGCAGGCGGGAGGTGCCGGTGCTGCTGAGCGTCGGGTACTCGAGCTGCCACTGGTGCCACGTCATGGCGCACGAGTCGTTCGAGGACGACACGACGGCTGCGGTGATGAACGAGCACTTCGTGGCCGTGAAGGTCGACCGCGAGGAGCGGCCCGACGTCGACGCCGTCTACATGGAGGCCGTACAGGCCGCGACCGGCCAGGGCGGCTGGCCCATGACCGTGTTCATGACCCCGGACGGGGAGCCGTTCTACTTCGGTACGTACTTCCCGCCCGCGCCCCGGCACGGCATGCCCTCCTTCCAGCAGGTGCTGGAGGGCGTCACGGCCGCCTGGCGGGACCGGAGGGCCGAGGTGACCGAGGTCGCGGAGAGGATCACCCGCGACCTCGCGGGGCGCTCGCTCGCCCACGGCGGCCAGGGTGTGCCCGGCGAGGAGGAGCTCGCCCAGGCGCTGCTCGGACTGACCCGGGAGTACGACGAGCGGCACGGCGGGTTCGGCGGCGCGCCGAAGTTCCCGCCGTCGATGGCGGTGGAGTTCCTGCTGCGCCACCACGCCCGCACCGGCGCCGAAGGAGCGCTGCAGATGGCGGCCGACACCTGCGAGGCGATGGCGCGCGGCGGGATCTACGACCAGCTCGGCGGCGGGTTCGCCCGGTACTCGGTGGACCGCGAGTGGGTGGTGCCCCACTTCGAGAAGATGCTCTATGACAACGCGCTGCTCTGCCGGGTCTACGCCCACCTGTGGCGGGCCACGGGCAGCGACCTCGCCAAGAGGGTGGCGCTGGAGACCGCCGACTTCATGGTGCGCGAACTGCGCACGGCCGAGGGCGGGTTCGCCTCCGCGCTCGACGCGGACAGCGACACACCCGAGGGCGGACACGCCGAGGGCGCGTTCTACGTCTGGACGCCCGCGCAGCTGCGCGAGGTGCTGGGGGAGGAGGACGCCGGGCGGGCGATCGAGCTGTACGCGGTGACCGAGGAGGGCACCTTCGAGGAGGGCGCGTCCGTGCTGCAGCTGCCCGGTGCCGAGGCCGACCCCGGCCTCAGGGCCCGGTTGCTGGCGGCACGGGAGGAGCGGCCCCGGCCCGGCCGGGACGACAAGGTGGTGGCCGCCTGGAACGGGCTCGCGATCGCCGCGCTCGCCGAGACGGGCGCGTACTTCGACCGCCCGGACCTGGTGGAGCGTGCTACGGAGGCCGCCGACCTGCTCGTGCGGCTGCACATGGACTTCTCGGCCGGCGGCGTACGCCTGCACCGCACGTCCAAGGACGGCCGCGCCGGCGCGAACGCGGGTGTCCTGGAGGACTACGCGGACGTCGCCGAGGGCTTCCTCGCGCTCGCCGCGGTCAGCGGCGAGGGGACGTGGCTGGAGTTCGCCGGATTCCTGCTGGACATGGTCATCGACCGGTTCCGGGGCGAGGGCGGGGCGTTCTACGACACCGCTCACGACGCCGAGCAGCTGATCCGCCGGCCCCAGGACCCCACCGACGGCGCGACCCCCTCCGGCTGGTCAGCGGCGGCCGGGGCCCTGCTGTCGTACGCCGCCCACACCGGCTCCGAGGTCCATCGCACCGTCGCCGAAGGCGCGTTGGGCGTGGTCAAGGCGCTGGGGCCCCGGGCGCCACGCTTCATCGGGTGGGGGCTGGCAGTGGCGGAGGCGCTGCTGGACGGGCCACGCGAGGTGGCGGTCGTGGGCGCGCAGGACGACCCGCGCCGCCGCGAACTGCACCGGGTGGCGCTGCTGTCGACGGCCCCGGGCGCGGTCGTGGCGGCGGGCGAGGCGGACGGGGACGAGTTCCCGCTCCTGCGGGACCGCCCGCTGGTGAACGGCAGTCCGGCCGCCTACGTCTGCCGCGCCTTCGTGTGCGACGCACCCACCACGGACGCGTCGGAACTGGGCCGCAAGCTTACCGGCTGAACATCGCCCGCCACCCGCACGGCCTGTGAGCGGGCCGGGGGCAGGCCGGCCGCCGGGCTCACAGCCGCAGGCCGCGCTCCAGCGCGTCCAGCGTGCGGTCGACGAGCCCGACCAGGTCGTCCTTCTGGCCGTGCTCGGCCCAGTACAGCACGGCTTCGCGCAGGGCCCCCGTCACCGCGGCGGTGACGACCCGCACCTCCAGGTCGTCGGACGCGCGTCCGGCCCGGTCGGCGATCGGTGCCGCGAGCGCGTGCGAGGTCTCGGCCAGCGTCTCGGTCATCCGGGCCCGCAGGGCCGGGACCTCCGTCATGAGCCGGGCCTGCAGGCGCAGCTCCTCGGGCTCCAGCTCGGCGGTCGAGGCGACGGCCTCGGTGAGGACGGCGCGCAGGGAGGCGATCGGCGTCTCGTCGGCGGGCCTGGCGCGCAGGGCGGCCACCATCGCCGGGTCGTACGCGTCGGTGAGGACGATGTCCTCTTTGGCGGGGAAGTAGCGGAAGACGGTGGAGGGGGAGACCTCCGCGGCCGCGGCGATCTGCTCCACGGTGGTGGCCTCGTACCCCTGCTCGCAGATCAGCCGGTAGGCGGCCTTGCGGATCGCGATCCGGGTCCTGATCTTTTTCCGCTCCCGCAGCCCGAGCTGCCGTCCGTGCTGGTCCAGCGGGGTACGTGCGGTGGCGGCCATGGGCGTCATTGTCGGGCATGCGCCGCGGCCCCGGCCATGTCCGGACCGGGGCCGCGTACGACGGGCTTCCGCCTCAGGAGTGCTGATACGCCACCAGGGAGATCCCGACGTAGTGGACGATGAACGCCGCGAGCGTCAGGGAGTGGAAGACCTCGTGGAAGCCGAACCAGCGCGGCGAGGGGTTCGGCCGCTTCATCCCGTAGATCACGCCGCCCGCGCTGTAGAGCAGCCCGCCGACGATGACCAGCACCAGGACGGCGATCCCGCCCTCGCGCAGGAAGTCCGGCAGGAAGAACACGGCGGCCCAGCCCATCGCGATGTAGCAGGGCGTGTACAGCCAGCGCGGGGCGCCGACCCAGAACACCCGGAAGACGATGCCCGCCACTGCCGCCGCCCACACCGCGCACAGCAGGACCCGGCCGGTGGTGTGGGGGAGGAGGAGCAGGGTGAGGGGCGTGTAGGTGCCCGCGATGATCAGGAAGATGTTCGCGTGGTCGAGCCGGCGCAGTACGGCGGTGGCCCGCGGTCCCCAGGTGCCCCGGTGGTAGAGGGCGCTGACGCCGAACAGCAGGCAGGCGGTCAGGACGTAGATCGCGCAGGCGATGCGTCCGCGGGTGGAGTCGGCGAGCGCGGTGAGGACGACTCCGGCGATCAGGACAGCGGGGAACATACCGGCGTGCAGCCAGCCTCGCAGCCGGGGCTTCACCGGCGGGGGGTCGATCTCCGTCACTTCGGGCGAGGCTGCAGTCATGCCGGGCATGTTACCTACGCGACCGTAACCAGCAGGGCGGAGTGGCCATGCTCACGCGTCCGTGGTGATGCTCACGTGAGAGGTCCTCTGGACATATGGGCACTGGACGCCGATGATCAGATGAGTGCCGTCGGCACCGGATGAGCGCCAGCCACAAGTAGGCCGAAGCATCCGGGTCGCAGCCCCCACGGGGCAACAACCCATAACCCCTCATTTAGGAGCGATCGTGGCGCGCGACATCGCGGCTCCCCTGCCCACCAACCACCAGAAGCTGATCGCCTGGGTCGACGAGATCGCGGCGATCACGCAGCCGGACGAGATCGTCTGGTGCGACGGCTCCGAAGCCGAGTACGAGCGGCTGTGCGAGGAGCTGGTGGCCAAGGGGACCTTCAGGAAACTGGACCCGATCAAGCGCCCGAATTCGTACTACGCGGCATCCGACCCCACCGACGTCGCCCGCGTCGAGGACCGCACCTTCATCTGCTCCGAGCAGGAGGCGGACGCCGGCCCCACGAACCACTGGAAGGCCCCGGCGGAGATGAAAGAGATCTTCGCCGGTGACAAGGGGATCTTCCGCGGCTCGATGAAGGGCCGGACGATGTACGTCGTCCCGTTCTGCATGGGCCCCCTCGGCTCGCCGCTGTCCGCGATCGGCGTCGAGATCACCGACTCCGCCTACGTCGCCGTCTCCATGCGCACCATGACCCGCATGGGACAGCCGGTCCTCGAGGAGCTCGGCACCGACGGCTTCTTCGTCAAGGCCGTCCACACGCTGGGCGCGCCGCTGAAGGAGGGCCAGGCGGACGTTCCGTGGCCGTGCAACTCCACCAAGTACATCTCGCACTTCCCCGAGACCCGTGAGATCTGGTCGTACGGCTCCGGCTACGGCGGCAACGCCCTGCTCGGCAAGAAGTGCTACGCCCTGCGCATCGCCTCCGTCATGGCCCGCGACGAGGGCTGGCTGGCCGAGCACATGCTGATCCTCAAGCTCACCCCGCCGCAGGGCGAGGCCAAGTACGTCGCCGCCGCGTTCCCGTCCGCCTGCGGCAAGACCAACCTCGCCATGCTGGAGCCCACGATCTCCGGCTGGAGCGTGGAGACCATCGGCGACGACATCGCCTGGATGCGCTTCGGCGAGGACGGCCGGCTCTACGCGATCAACCCCGAGGCCGGCTTCTTCGGCGTCGCGCCCGGCACCGGCGAGCACACGAACGCCAACGCCATGAAGACCCTGTGGGGCAACGCGGTCTTCACCAACGTCGCGCTCACCGACGACAACGACGTGTGGTGGGAGGGCATGACCGAGGAGGAGCCGAAGCACCTCACGGACTGGAAGGGCAACGACTGGACCCCGGACACGGAGACTCCGGCCGCCCACCCCAACGCGCGCTTCACCGTCCCCGCCTCGCAGTGCCCGATCATCGCGCCCGAGTGGGAGGACCCCAAGGGCGTGCCGATCTCGGCGATCCTCTTCGGCGGCCGCCGCGCCTCCGCCGTCCCGCTGGTGACCGAGTCCTTCGACTGGCAGCACGGCGTCTTCCTCGGCGCGAACGTCGCCTCGGAGAAGACCGCCGCCGCCGAGGGCAAGGTCGGCGAGCTGCGCCGCGACCCCTTCGCCATGCTGCCCTTCTGCGGCTACAACATGGGCGACTACATGGCCCACTGGATCAAGGTCGGCAAGAGCGCGGACCAGTCCAAGCTGCCGAAGATCTACTACGTGAACTGGTTCCGCAAGAACGACGCGGGCAAGTTCGTCTGGCCCGGCTTCGGCGAGAACAGCCGTGTCCTGAAGTGGATCGTGGAGCGCCTGGAGGGCAAGGCCGAGGGCGTCGAGACCCCCATCGGCATCCTGCCGACGCGTGACGCGCTCGACACCGAGGGCCTGGACCTGCCCGAGGAGGACCTCGACTTCCTGCTCAAGGTCGACGCCGACGTGTGGCGCGAGGAGGCGGCCCTGGTCCCCGAGCACCTCAACACGTTCGGCGACCACACGCCCAAGGAGCTGTGGGACGAGTACCGCGCCCTGGTCTCCCGCCTGGGCTGACCCGCTCCCGGCCGGGGCCCCCGTACAACGGCGTACGGGGCCCCGGCCTTTTCGCGCCCGCACTGCTGGATGAGGACCGGATTCCGGCGGCATACCGTGTCCGCGCCATGAGTAATTCACCGGTGGGGATGCCATGCGGAAAATTCTCCTGGCTGGGGCGGGCGCCCGCCTGTCGGGTCGCCAATCCGTCAGTCAACAAGCGCAAGGAAAGCCGAGCCTGACGGGTCATTTCTGCATGACGGCCGCCCGAGTGATCTTCGTCCGCAACGCGGGGCGATTCCGCCGGAATTCGGTCCCGCGAGAGAAGAATCCCCCTGTCCGTGGCCATCGGCGACGTGACACGCATGCGTACCGAGCGCGCTTTCTCGAGTGCGCGCGCCTGCGGATTGGTCACTTCAAGTCTCATGAGAAAGGTTCTCTGGTGAGCCGTAGAACGATCCGAAGTTCCCGCGTGAAGTCCGTCACCATGGTCTCCGCGGGTGCGCTTGCCGTGGTGCTCAACGTGGTCCCGAGCACGCAGGCCATCGCCGACGCGATCCACAGGTCCGGCACCGAGCACAGCGTGGGGCTGCCGGGCCCGAACGGTGCCCTGAGTGCCGACCGCGACAAGGACAAGGACAAGGACAAGGACAAGGGGAAGGGCGAGAAGGGCGACAGGGGCCAGCGGGGTCCCCGGGGCTTCCAGGGTCACCAGGGTCACCAGGGTCCCCAGGGCTTCCAGGGCGTCCCGGGGGCCACGGGCGCTCAGGGCCCCCAGGGCGAGCAGGGAGACCCGGGCGCGACCGGCGCCCAGGGTGCCCAGGGCGAGCAGGGAGACGTGGGCGCGACGGGTGCCCAGGGAGACCCGGGCGTCCAGGGTCCGCAGGGAGACGCGGGTGCCCAAGGTTTCCAGGGTGACGCGGGTGCCCAGGGTCCGCAGGGCGACACGGGTGCCCAGGGTCCGCAGGGCTTCCAGGGCGAGACCGGCGCTCAGGGCGACCCGGGCACGCTCGACACCTATGTGGTGGCCGGCGAGGCCGACGTCGCCACGTCGACGGCCCTGTGCTTCGACAACGACGTGGCCACCGGCGGTGGATACCAAGCGGCCGACGGCACCACCGTCGACCGGAACAGCCCGGTCTTCGCCGCGATCGGGGCCCCCGCCACCGGGTGGCAGGCCCACACGGTCGCCCCCCCTGAGGGCTTCCAGGCGTTCGCCGTCTGCGCTGTCGTGCCGTAACTCCGACTGACCGGTGCTGCGGTCAGTTGTCCGCCTCATCCGGAATGAGCGACGGTGCCCCCGAGGCTTCGGCCTCGCGGGCACCGTCCGCATTCCGCCCGCCGCGTCGCCTCACGGCATGTGGTGCCTGCTCATCGCCCGCGATCCGAGCGTCGGAAGAGAATCCACCCCCCCGGCCGGCGAACGCCGGGGCAGCAAGAGCATCGGAGAACCATGCGCGAGACGGCCGCACCATCCGCGACGGGCTGCACGTCTCCGACCACTGCCGGGGCATCGAACTCGTTCCGCACGGCAGGGCGGCGGAGAATCACGGAAGGCCAGGCCGCCGCGGCCCCCCGGTACCGCGAACCGCGGTCCTGGTGGGAGCCGCTCACGGCGAGGGCGGCGCGGCGATGACCACACGCTGGCTGGTGACCGGTGCGGGAGGGATGCTCGGCCGGGACGTGCTGGCGGAGCTCGCCGCCGATCCTGACGCCGTGGTGACGGGAGTGGGGCGTGACCAGTTCGACCTCACCCGACCGGCGGCCGCGCACGCGGCCGTCGCCGGTCACCATGTGGTCGTCGACTGCGCTGCCTGGCCGGACGTCGACCGCGCCGAGGAGGTCGAGGCGGCGGCCGCGGCAGCGAACGGCCCAGGCGTCCGCCACCTGGCACGTGCCTGCGCGGGCAGCGGAACGATCCTGCTGCACGTGTCCACCGACGACGTGTTCTCGGGTGACACCGGCGAGCCGTACCCCGAGGACGCGCCGACCAGACCCGTCGACGCGCACGGGCGGGACACGGTGGCAGGGGAGCAGGCAGTCGCCGAGCTGCTGCCGCGCAGCGGCTACGTCGTGCGCACCGCCTGGCTCTACGGCGTGCACGGACCCAACTTCGTGACCACCATGCTCGAACTCGCCGCGCGCCGCGAGACCCTGGACGTGGTGGCCGACCAGTACGGCCGGCCCACCTGGTCCCGCGCGCTCGCCCGGCAGCTGGCCGCCCTCGGCCGTGCCGCCCTGGCCGGACGGGCCCCGGCAGGCGTCTACCACGGCACGGCGGCCGGCCGCACGACCTGGTACGGCCTGGCCCGGGAGACCTTCCGGCTGAGCGGCCTCGATCCCGAGCGGATCCGCCCGGTCGGCTCGGCGGTGCTCCCGCGCCCCGCCACCCGCCCGGCGTTCGGTGTCCTCGGGGAGCACGGCAGCTGGTCGCGTACCGGCCTTGTGCCCCTCCCGCCGTGGGACGCCCTACTGGCCGCGGCCCTGGACACGCCCGTCTTCGCCGCCATGGCCGCCGCAGCGCGTACGGGTGGCTGATGTTCTGCTGACTGCCGTGCAGCACAAAGCGCCCGGCGGGACCATCCGGTCCCGCCGGGCACCTTGCCGTGCGTCGCCTACACCAGCAGCGGTCCGCCGCACCGCTCGGCACCGTCCTTCATGGCGATGAGGTTCGCCACCACGTAGGAGATGTCGTTCTTGGAGTGCCAGTCGGTCGGGTAGTAGGTGACCAGCCGCGACTTCTGGAACCGGGCCTCGATCTCCGGCACGAAGGCGCGGTACTGGTTGTCCGTGTAGTACCAGAAGGAGTTCTCGTTGTAGAAGGCGACGTGCGTCGGGTCCTGGTAGGCGCCCCGGCCGTCGGAGCTGGGAGTCATGGTGAGGAGCATGCCCCCGGGTGCCAGCAGCCGGTACAGCTCGTTGATCAGCGGCACCTTCGCGGGCACGTGCTCCAGGAAGTCCACGGCCCGCATGAGACCGACGGAGTTGTCGGGCAGGTCCAGCTTGTCGGGCAGGGTCGCGACGATGTCCACGCCCTCTCCCGCGTACTGGTCCACGCCCAGGTAGCCGGGCGGCTTCCGGTGGGCCGCGCCGAGGTCCAGCGCGAGCAGTCCCCGGCGCTGGGTCCAGGCGAGGGCGTTGGCCTCGATGTACTTGTCGTACAGGGCGACTGTCTCGCGCTGGATGTGGGCGTTGATCTCCGGGTCGCGCTGGGTGTTCGCGCGGTGGATCCGCTGGAGGTACAGGCAGCGGGTGATGTGGTGGAAGTCGCCGACGTGGAACAGACGGCACATCAGGTCCTGATCGTCCAGGACCGTACGCGTGGCGTCGTACCCGCCGACCTTCTCGTAGGCGTCCTTGCGGAACGCCCGTACGTGGTTGGGCGCGTACCAGATGTAGGCGACGTTGTGCGGCGTCGGTTCCATGGACTTGGCCGCCAGCAGCTTGCGGCCGTCGACGCGCACCTCCTCGTACTGCCAGCCGTGCGTCGCGTTGAAGCGGGACTCCTCCCGCTTCCCGTCCTCGGTGATGTGCGCGGTGTTGCTGTAGACGAAGACGGCGTCGGGATGCGCGTCGAATGCCTTGCCGAGCTGCGTCAGACACGCCTTTGCCAGGAGATCGTCGTGGTCGAGTTCCACGAGGATCTCGCCGCGCGCCAGTTCACAGGCCCGGCGCTTGGCCGCACCGACGCCGCGGATCTCGTCCGCGATCTCCACACGGACACGCTCGTCGGGCCGCTCCGGCCGCCACCGGGCGCCGTTGTTGAGGACGACGATCCACTCCCAGTCCGAACAGGTCTGCGCCTGCAGCGTCGCCAGGCACTCGTCGAGAAAACGCGGCTGGTGGCTGGGAGTGAAGACGGAGAACCTCGGTGTCGCAGTCGACGTCATCTGGTACCTGCCCGGCTAGGTGTAGGTGAGGGTGAGGGACTTACGGAATCCTGGAAGGATTCCGGCAGTTGGGAATGCAGCGAGGGATCGGCCGCAACGGCACGACGGAAGGAGGCCTCGGCCTCTTCGTCGCGGTCCTTCTTCGCCAGGATGTTCCCGATGTGCAGATGGGCGGTGGCGGCCTTCGGGTTGACGGCAATGGCACGCTTCAGCAGCGTGAGAGCCCGGTCGGGCTCACTCGATTTCAGCAGCAGCGCCTGATTGAAGAGAGCCGACGTGAACGACGAGTCGATCTTCAGCGCCTTGTCATAAGCAGCATGGGCATCAGCCGTCCTGCCGTCCTGCTGCGCGAGGACACCCAGGTTGTACCAGGCGTGCTTGCTGCGAGGATCCAGTTCCAGCACTCGCCTGTAGGTACGGGCCGCGCCGTCGTAATCCTGGTACTGCCCCTGCATGATGCCGGCCTGCAGAAGTGCTTTCGCCTCCGTGGTCTTCCGGATCGCCGACGCGGCCTCGGATTCCGGGGCAGGGGCCGACTGGGACTGAATCGCCCAGATGACGACCCCGGTGGCAGCCGCCGCCGTGCCGGCGAGCCCTGCCCACAATCGCCTACGTTTCACTTGGTCACATCTCATGGAGTCGGTGAGGGAAGGGATGAATGTGGCTGATTCGGGTGGCTGACGTGCAGGAGCCCGTGGGTGGTGCCGGCAATACCGGATTCCGAACCACCGTGATGCTCACCAAAGTTACGAGGTGGTCCTTGTGTCGCCGCTGTGCGTCGGGGACTTAGGGCGTACAGTCCACCCGAATGTACGCATCGACTATGCGGTACGCGGGCATGGAAGTGGCGAACGCCCGGCCGACGTCGTGTCCTTGGGCGTGCCTGTTCCGCAATGCGTCGTCGCCGGCAAGGCCGTTGCCATGGGCCGGCGGTATGCGCCCGCGGTCGAATGCGTATTGTCGCGCTGTGTTTTGATCACGGCAGTTCTGATCACTGCAGTGCGCACTGCGGATGGTGAAGATTGCCTGATGTCCGGTCAGTTCGGATCCGCGGCGACGGTCTCTGCGACGCGAAGGCGGCCCTGACGGCGTCGCGCGTCAGCGGCGCGCTCTGCGGCGTCACCCGTCGGGCGTCGAGGCAGCGATGAGGGCAGGCGGGCTCACGCGATGTCCGGTGGCAACCCGGTCCGCGCGCCTCCCTCGGCACGCGGACCGGGGCCGTCAGGGAGCGCCGATCAGCTGCGTGTCGCGCAGCGCGGCGGTGTGCGCGTCCATCCGCTCGGCGGCGAGGATCGCGGCAGCTGTGTCGGCGCGGGACGCGGCGACCACCAGGGCGCGGCCCGCGAGCGCGTGCGCCCGCTGGTGGAGCGCGGCGGGATCGGCGTGGGTCAGGGCGGCATGCCGGGCGGGCGGCGCGCCGCGCAGCCGGGACACCTGGGTCGCGATGGCGTCCGCCGCGGTGTCGAGACCGAGCTCGTCGGTGACGGCGAGGAGTGCGGCGAGATGACCGGCGAGCTGGATGTCCAACTCCTCCTCGCGGCTGCGGTGCGGGTACTGCGCCTGGTCGGCCATCGAGTGGACCGACTTGGTGCGGATCGGCTCGTACATGGGGATGGCCTCCTGCTCACGATCAGGAGACCATCCTACATTGGATTCAGTCTAAAGTTGAAGCCGATCGGGACTTCGTCAGCTGCAGGCCGTATCCGAGCCCGACTCCGTCACCTCACGCACGGTGCTCAGTGCTGGCTGTAGCCGTCCAGGAAGGAGCCGATCCGGGTCACCGCGCCGGCCAGATCCTTCGCCGACGGCAGGGTCACGATGCGGAAGTGGTCCGGCTCGGGCCAGTTGAAGCCCGTCCCGTGCACGACCATGATCTTCTCGGCCCGCAGCAGGTCGAGGACCATCTGCCGGTCGTCCTTGATCTTGTAGACCGACGGGTCCAGCCTCGGGAAGAGGTACAGGGCGCCCTTCGGCTTCACACACGTGATTCCCGGGATCCGCGTCAGCAGCTCGTACGCGGTGTCGCGCTGCTCCAGCAGCCGCCCGCCCGGCAGGACGAGCTGTTCGATGGACTGCCGGCCGCCGAGCGCGGTGGCCACCGCGTGCTGCGAGGGCATGTTGGCGCACAGCCGCATGTTGGCGAGGATCGTCAGACCCTCGATGTACGAGGTCGCGTGCGCCTTCGGACCGCACACCGCAAGCCATCCGGACCGGTAGCCGGCGACGCGGTAGTTCTTGGAGAGCCCGTTGAAGGTGAGCACCAGCAGGTCGGGGGCGATCGCCGCCGTCGGCGTGTGCGTGGCGCCGTCGTAGAGGATCTTGTCGTAGATCTCGTCGGAGCAGACGACGAGACGGTGCCGCCGGGCGATCTCGGTGAGGCCGCGCAGCACCTCGTCGTCGTAGACGGCGCCGGTCGGATTGTTCGGGTTGATGATCACGATCGCCTTGGTGCGGTCGGTGATCTTGCGCTCGATGTCCGCGAGGTCGGGCATCCAGTCCGACTGCTCGTCGCAGCGGTAGTGCACGGCGGTGCCGCCGGACAGCGAGACGGACGCCGTCCACAGCGGATAGTCGGGCGCCGGTACGAGCACCTCGTCGCCGTCGTCCAGCAGCGCCTGCATCGACATCTGGATCAGCTCGGAGACGCCGTTGCCGAGGTAGACGTCCTCGACGTCGAGGTCGATGCCCTTGGTCTGGTAGTGCTGCATCACGGCGCGTCGGGCGGACAGCAGTCCTTTCGCGTCGCCGTAGCCGTGCGCGCTGCCGACGTTGCGCAGGATGTCCTCGAGGATCTCCGGCGGGCACTCGAAACCGAAGGCCGCCGGGTTGCCCGTGTTGAGCTTGAGGATGCGGTGACCTGCCGCCTCGAGCCGCATCGCCTCCTCGAGGACCGGGCCCCGGATTTCGTAACAGACGTTTGCGAGCTTCGTGGACTGGATCACCTGCATGCCGAGAGCTTACGGGCGCCCGCGAGTGATCGCTTCGTGTTTCGGGCCACGCGATCACGGCGCGAATGTCCGATTTGGCGGCTTCCTGTGGTGGCGGCCCCCGCACCCCTTCGATTGCGCTGAGTGAACGGCTGGATCGCCTGTGATTTCGCAGCCCGACAGCGAGGTGTTGCGCTCGTCACCTTGGGGACCGGAGCGGCGGTCCGGAACCGGTAGGGTGATCGTCCCGCAGTGCACGGACCGACCCGGGAGGTGAGACCCGTTTCCGCAGCAGCAGTCAGGGTGCTCCCCTCCCGTGGCCGTACGGTCGGCCGGGCGTGATCAGGCCGGGTGACCGCGGGAGTGCCCTTCGGTTCCCGAAAGGCTTTCCATGCCGGTTCCCCCCAGTTCCGTCTCCCACGTCGTCACCACCCTCCGCGCCGCAGGCTGTGTCTTCGCCGAGGACGAGGCGCGCCTGCTGATCTCCACCGCCCGCGACGCCGCCGACCTCATTGCGATGATCCGACGCCGCGTCGTGGGCCTGCCCCTCGAACACGTTCTCGGCTGGGCCGAGTTCCGCGGGATGCGCGTGGCCGTCGACTCCGGGGTGTTCGTACCCCGCAGACGCAGCGTGTTCCTCGTCGATCGCGCCGTCGCACTCGCCCCGCCGGGTGCCCTCGTCGTCGACCTCTGCTGCGGCTCGGGCGCTCTCGGCGCGGCCGTGGTGGACGCGATCGGCGGTGGCGAACTGCACGCGGCGGACATCGAGCCCGCCGCCGTCCGGTGCGCCCGCCGCAATGTCGCCGCCGTCGGCGGGCACGTCCATGAGGGGGACCTCTACGGGGCCCTGCCGAAGAAGCTCGCCGGCCGCGTCGACGTCCTCGTCGCCAACGCCCCGTACGTGCCGACCGGCGAGATCGGCTTCCTGCCGCCCGAGGCGCGGGACCACGAGCCGCTCATCGCGCTCGACGGCGGCGCCGACGGGCTCGACATCCAGCGCCGGGTGACCGCGGAAGCGGCGCGTTGGCTGGCGCCGCGCGGTGTGCTGCTCGTCGAGACGAGCGAACGCCAGGCCCCGAGGACGGCCGCCGCGTTCGCCGAGCACGGCCTGGCCCCACGGGTCGAAGTGTGCGAGGAGCTGGACGCCACCGTGGTGATCGGCGCGAGACCCGCGTAGCCCGTCGCACGGCGAGGCCCCGGGGAGCCGGTCGCTCCCCGGGGCCGAGCCGTCAGCGCGCCCGAGCGGCGCGGTGCGGCAGGTCTCAGTCGCTGAGGCAGGCGTTGCCGACGGCGGGGCTCAGCAGACCGAGGACGCTGAGGCTGTTGCCGCAGAGGTTCGCGCCGAGGTCGATCGGGACCTGGACGACGTTGCCGGACAGCAGGCCCGGGGAACCGATCGAGTAGCCCTCGGCGCCGGAGTCGGCCATGGCGGGCGCCGCGGTGCCCAGGGCCATGACGAGACCCGCGACGACGGCTGCGGCCTTCGTGTGCTTCATTTCGATCCTTTCAGCAGGGGCGCGTACGCGGTACGGCCTTCGTGCCGCGCAGCCGCATTCAGGCATGCAGGCGTGCGCTTCCGCAGAACTAGTATCGATTTGGTTCCCGCGGGGAAACCGGTACGCGACTACCGGTTGGAAAAGTCACTCGTATGCCTCACGCATAATGCGCCGAACCGTTCCGTGCAAATCCGGCCGGCGAATTTCCGGGACTTTACGGGAATTTCGATTTCCGGCACGGGGCCGGCCCCGTGCACCGGCACGTCCTCCAGGGACGTGGCGTTCGCGAGGCCGACGAGGGAGGACAGGTTCTTGATCACTTACTTGTCCCTTTTTGTTGGATAGTTTGGTTCCGCGGCGTCACTCGGATGCCGCGCACGCCCCGCGCCGTGTGGTGCCGGTGCCGCGTTCACTCGTATTGCCGAATGGATTCTCCAACTCCGGGGGTCGTCTTCCGGTGCGGCACAATAGGTGAATCCATCGGGTCGAACGAGTGGTGAATTCAATATGACAATGACAACTGCCGGATCCTTGTCCGTCGAACAGAGGGGGAAGCGGCACCGGGCGCCCACGGCCCCCGGTGAGGGCGGCGTCGGTGCGGGGCGTGGGTTCGCGTGGATGCTGGTGGTCACGGGTGCGGCGGGGCTGCTGGCGGCGTGGGTGATCACGATCGACAAGTTCAAGCTGCTGGAGGATCCGGGGTTCACGCCGGGGTGCAGTCTGAATCCGGTGGTGTCGTGCGGCAGCATCATGAAGAGCGAGCAGGCGGCGGTGTTCGGGTTCCCGAACCCGATGCTGGGTCTGGTCGCGTACGGCATGGTGATCGCGATCGGGGTGGCGCTGCTGGCGGGGGCGCGTTTTCGGCGGTGGTACTGGCTGGGGCTGGACGCGGGGACGCTGTTCGGCGTCGGGTTCTGCATGTGGCTGATGCAGCAGTCGTTGTACGAGATCAACGCGCTGTGCCTGTGGTGCTGTCTGGCGTGGGTCGCCACGATCGTCATGTTCTGGTACGTGACCTCGCACAACGTCCGTCATGGGCTGCTGCCCGCGCCGGCTGTGGTGCGGGGGTTCCTGGACGAGTTCACGTGGGTGCTGCCGGTGCTGCACGTCGGGATCATCGGGATGCTGGTGCTGACCCGCTGGTGGGACTTCTGGACCGGCTGAGGCCCCGCCCTTTTGCGGGCAGCCCGCCGCGACGCGGGGAGTGACGTGTCACCTTCTTGATCGTTGACCGGATGCGGCCGACTGGGCGGGTGCCGTCGCCTTCGGGAAGGTGTGGGTGCAGGCCGGGCCGGGCGAGGACCGTCAGGCCGTACGGTCGTGGAGCCAGCCGCGGCGGGGCGGCGGCGGAGACGGGCGCAGCCCCTGTTCCTCCGGCGGCGGCGCGGGGAAGAGGGTGAGCCGTGTCCACTCCCCGTCCGGCCGGCCCGGCAGGGTCCGGCCGGCGGCCGCCCACTCGCGCGTCAGCTGTTCGTAGATCGGGCTGCCGCCGGGCGGCGGCGCCACCGGTGCCGAGTCGGTTCTCGTGTGTACGCGCTGCCAACGAGCCGGCGCGGTAGTCGTTGCCATACAGCGGCCAACGCGCGCCCGGCTGTCGAGGTCACTGCCGCGCCCGGGCCGTGGGGTACGTGAGGAACGGCCTTTCGAAGCTGTCGCCCACGCGGTGAGTCGCCACGTGAGGGGTCGACCACACCGCCGACGGCGTCTCACCGATCCGGCTGCTGGTCCAGGCCGGTCAGGCGGTCGTCACGATGCCGTACGCGAACGCGCAGTGCTCCGCCCCCGCCGAGTGGCCGGCCGGCCGGCTGCGCGGCCGGCGGCGTGCTGCTGCTGCGCTGAGCGCATCCGGTGTCCGCGCGTACGACACAGGGGCCGGCCGGGAGATTCCCGGCCGGCCCCTGCGTGCGCTGCGTGCGTCCGCAGCCGTGGACGACCGCGGCCGCCCCCCCGGGGGGGGGCGGCCGCGACGGGGCGTGGGCCGGCTGGGCCCGGAACGTCAGGCCGCGGTGGAGCCATTGACGCCACGACGGCGCAGCATGTACGCACCGGCGCCGAGGCCTCCGAGCAGCAGGACCGAACCAGCGGCGAGGCCACCACCGGAGAGGGCCGTGCCACCGCCACCGGTGTGCACGCCACCGTTCGGCTTGTCGTGGTCGTCCTTCTTGTCGTCGTCCTTGTCGTAGTCGTCCTTCTTGTAGTCGTCCTTCTTGTCGTAGTCGTCCTTCTTGTAGTCGTCCTTCTTGTCGTAGTCGTCCTTCTTGTAGTCGTCCTTCTTGTCGTAGTCGTCCTTCTTGTAGTCGTCCTTCTTGTCGTCGTCCTTGTCCCAGTCGTCCGCGTTCACGAACGACAGGGCACCGCCACCGGTGTGCACGCCACCGTTCGGCTTGTCGTGGTCATCCTTCTTGTCGTCGTCCTTGTCATAGTCGTCCTTCTTGTCGTAGTCCTTCTTGTCCCACTTCTTGTCGTAGTCGTCCTTCTTCTCGTAGTCCTTCTTGTCCCACTTCTTGTCGTGGTCGTCCTTCTTCTCGTCGTCCTTCTTGTCGTGGTCCGACGAGTAGTCGTCCTTCTTCTCGTCGTCCTTGTCCTCGTCGTCGGCCATGACACGCGCCAGCGCGCCGCCACCGGTGTGCACGCCACCGTCAGGCTTGTCGTGGTCGTCCTTCTTGTCGTCGTCCTTGTCGTAGTCGTCCTTCTTGTCGTGGTCCTTCTTGTCCCACTTCTTGTCGTGGTCGTCCTTGTCCCACTTCTTGTCGTGGTCGTCCTTGTCCCACTTCTTGTCGTGGTCGTCCTTCTTCTCGTCGTCCTTCTTGTCGTGGTCCGACGAGTAGTCGTCCTTCTTCTCGTCGTCCGACGAGTAGTCGTCCTTCTTGTCGCTGTCCGACGAGTAGGAGTCGTCCTTGCTCCAGTCGTCGGCCATGGCTACCGCGAAGGTGGGTCCGGAGACGGCGAGGGCCGCCGTGGCGACGGCCGAGGCGAGCAGGATGCGGGCAGAGCGCATAGTGAGCCTTTCCTTTCGCCGCGACTGCGAGGCCCGACACGTCATCGGCTCATCTGATCGCAGTGGCGACGTGATTCACCGTCAGCCAAATCGCGAAGGCCCACCACTGGAGAGCCCGGCATCCGGGCGACACCATGGGCCCGATGAGTGACCCTCGGCGGGATTTTCACCCGAGGGACTGCACGCCACGCCGGGTGCAGGTTTGGCCGCCCGCCGCAGCGAAAATGCGGGGCGCTCGACCCCGGACCCGGCCGCGCGACCACGCTTCTCTCACCTCGCGCGCCGCCCCAGCACGTCCACCGCGGCAATCACCCGGTCCCAGAACCTGTCGGCGTCGAGGCGGACCGCGACCTGCGCGTTCACGGGCCGGCCTGTGTACCGGTGCAGGTCCACCACGGTCGCTCCCCGGGTGTACCGCCCGCACAGCTCGACGGCCACATGCGCGTCCACGCAGCGCACGGTCTCGGGGTCGATGACCCGCGTCACGGCCACGGGGTCGTGCACCGGCGGCGCGGGGAAGCCCCACAGCCGTCGGTAGGTCGACCCGAAGTAGGTCAGCAACTCGACACAGATCCGGGCGAGGTCGGTGTCCAGGGCTTCGATGCGCGCCAGTACGGCGGGGGTGGCGAGGGCCTGGTGGGTGACATTGAGCCCGCACATGGTGACCGGCACGCCACTCGTGAGCACGATGTCGGCGGCCTCGGGGTCCGCGTGGACGTTGAACTCGGCGGCCGGGGTCGTGTTGCCGCGCTCGGTGGAGCCGCCCATGAACACGATCTCGCGGATGTGCGCGGTGGCGTCCGGGTACCGCGTGAGCAACAGCGCCACATTGGTCAGGGGGCCGGTGGGGACGAGGGTGACCGGCTCCGGATGCCCGGTCAGGACGCGGTGCATCAGCTCCACGGCGTGCTCCGGGACGACGTCCACGGCCGGTGCCGGGAACCGCGGGCCGTCCAGTCCGGAGTCGCCGTGCACGTCGTCCGCGACCGTCAGGGGCTGCACCAGGGGTCGGGCGCAGCCGGCCGCGAGGGGGACGCCGGTGATGTCGGCGACGGTGCACACCCTGCGCGCGTTGAGCGTGGTCTTCTCGACGGTCTGGTTGCCGGCGACGGTGGTGATCGCAAGCAGGTCGACCGCCGGATCGGCCGCGGCGAGCATGAGGGCGAGGGCGTCGTCGTGCCCGGGGTCGCAGTCGATGATGATCGGAACGGACACGGCTCTCCTCGGCTCGCGGGGCGTGGACGCCCTCAGTCTCCGCTCGTGCGCGGCGTTTTCCGGCCGTCGGCCCTTCACCTCTTCGTCCCATCCGTGCCCGCCCCCTAGGCCCATCGGCCGACAGAACGGGCCCGGCAGATCACCCGCTTGTAGCGTCGCTTTCGCGGGCGCCGGCCGGCGCCGCGTCGATGCTCGCCGCTTTTCGCGGAGGCGGGCGGACAATCGGAAGGGTAAAGGGCCGATGCTCAGTGAGACGATGTCGAAAGTGATCGCGGGAACGATTCCCGTCGCAGCCGCCCTTGCCCTTTCCTTATCCGCTACGGCGCCCTTTCCGGATTCCGACCCGTATTCCGCCCGGCGTCCGGCGTCGGCTGCTCCCTCCGATGCGGCGTCGGCGCCGGCCCATGCTCCCGCGGCCGCCCGCGGGAAGGGGAGTCCGGAAACCACCGTGCAGCGGCTCAGGGGCGAGCTCATCCAATGCGCTTCCGGGAAACCCCGGCTGGCCCGGGCCCTGACCCGGGATATAGCCCGCTCCCTGGCCGACCGCACCAGCCGGGCCTCGCTCGTGCTGTACGACCGGACCACGCGCACGTCCTGCACGTACCGGGCCGATGAGCGCTACGACTCGGCGAGCATCGTCAAGCCGATCGTCCTGGGCGCACTGCTTCACGTCAGAGACGGGGAACTCTCCGCAGAGGAGCAGCGTCTCGCCCGGAAAATGATCGCGAATTCAGACAACGCATCGACGTACGTGTTGTGGGACATCGTCGGCCCCGACACCATCGAGTGCTTTCTGGACGACGTCGGTATGACGAACACCGCCGTCGACGAAGCCGGCTACATGGGCCTGACGCAGGTCACCGCCCGGGACCAGGCGAGCCTGCTCGCCATGCTCACGGGCGAGGACGATGCGGTCCTGGACGAGGACGAGCGCGCCTACATCCTCGGTCTGATGCACGATGTGCAGGAGGACCAGCGCTGGGGAGCCCCCGCCGGGGCGCCCGCGGACGCCGCCGTCCAGGTCAAGAACGGATGGCTCCGGCGTTCCGACGCGAACCTCAGGGACCCCTCGGACCGCGGGGACTGGAAGGTCAACAGCATGAGCGCGCTGACGGGACGGGCGTACGACTCCGGCCTGGTGGTGCTCACCGAGAACAACCGGGTCCCCGAGGACGCGCACCCGGATGCGGGGTGGTTCTACGGCATGGACACGATCGAGGGCGTGGCGCGGTCCATCCACCGGAACCTGTATCCCCGCCGGTGAAGCAGGGCGAGGCCACGGCGTCGCGGCTCGACGCGCGTGAGGAAGGGCGCTGGGCTTCAGGCTCAGCGCCCTGGCGCCGTTGGCTCCCGCCCGCGCAGCGGCTGACGGCCTTTCTCCGCGTCCCTGGCCATTCCGCAGGAAGTGGAAGAGCATTCACGTGAAAAGTTTTCACCTTTCGTCAGACGTGCCGGTCGGGCTCGGACAGGAAGGGGTGGTACGCGACATGCCCGGCATCAGGCTCACCGTGAGCACCTGATGCAGGGCCGGTGAGGTTCCCGACCTGGTCGGGCTACGATCGATCGCCGCGGACGCGCCGAGATGGGAGAGAGCCACCGTGTTCTATTACGTGCTCAAGTACGTCCTTCTGGGGCCATTGCTGCGGCTGCTGTTCCGCCCCAGGATCGAGGGACTGGAGCACATCCCCGCCGAGGGTGCGGCGATCGTCGCCGGGAACCATCTGTCGTTCTCCGATCACTTCCTGATGCCCGCGATCCTCAAGCGGCGCATCACCTTCCTGGCGAAGGCCGAGTACTTCACCGGCCCGGGCCTCAAGGGCCGGCTGACCGCCGCGTTCTTCCGCAGCGCCGGCCAGATTCCGGTGGACCGCTCCGGCAAGGAGGCCGGGCAGGCCGCCATCCGTGAGGGCCTCGGGGTCCTGAGCAAGGGCGAGTTGCTGGGCATCTACCCGGAGGGCACCCGTTCGCACGACGGCAGGCTGTACAAGGGCAAGGTAGGCGTCGCGGTGATGGCGCTCAAGGCCGGTGTGCCGGTGGTGCCGTGCGCGATGGTGGGCACGTTCGAGATCCAGCCGCCGGGTCAGGTGCTGCCCAAGATCAAGCGGGTCACGGTCCGGTTCGGCGAGCCGCTGGACTTCTCGCGGTACGCGGGCATGGAGAACCAGAAGGCGGCGATCCGGGCGGTCACGGACGAGATCATGTACGCCATCCTCGAACTGTCCGGCCAGGAGTACGTGGACCGGTACGCGGCCGAGGTCAAGGCGGAGCAGCAGGAGCTGGAGCAGCAGCAGCGGCCGAAGAGGTTCCCGACGCGACGCAATCGCTGACCGGTCCGGCCCTACGAAACGCCGCGCGGGTCGATGCCGACCGACGTCGTATGTCTTCGCCGGATTCCGCTCAGCGGTACAGGTCCGCGGCCGCCACGGCCAGCCCCTCGTCGAGCAGCTTCCGCAGGGCGCGCGCGTCGGCCGCAACGGCCGTGACCAGGACTGCCGGTCCGGCCAGCGGGGCGAGTGCGGCGGTCGGGCCGAGCACCAGCGGTTCGAGTGGTTTGTCGGTGTACGCCGGGTCGACGACCAGCAGTTGGCCGACGGCCCGGTGCCCGGCGAGCACGGCCGGGCCGTCCCAGCCGCCGGGCGCGCCGGGGCCGCAGGCCAGCTCCGTGTCGAGCAGGGGGCGGCCGGCTCGGTGGGCGGTGAGGCGCGTCACGAGCGTGCCCGGCTCCTCGCCGTGGCGGCCCAGGATCTGTTCCTCGCGCAGCACCAGCCGTGCGCCGGGCGCGAGTTCGACGCGGGTGCGCTGGTGGAGAGTGCTGCCCCGGGCCGCGATGAGCTGCTCGGGCAGCCAGTGCAGCACGGAGTCCTCCCCCGCCTTCAGGGTCACGTCGTAGCGGGCGAGCTCGCCGGTGGGTCCGGGCAGCGCGATGGTCGCGGCGGCGGAGTCCACGGTGAGCCGGGCCCCCTCGCACACCTCGGCCTCGATGGCGAGCCGGTCCCCGCCGAGCGGCGCGCTCATCGCGCCGACGACGGTGACCTTGCTGCCCGGGCCGGTGGCGCGGGTACGGCGCAGGGCGAGCGGCCCGTCGCTGACGAGGACGGGCAGACCGCTCCGGTCGGCGACGACGCGGGCCGTGGCTTCGATGCTCATCCGGCGCGATCAGGCGGTCCAGGCGGCGAGCTGTGCCCGTACCCAGTCGGCGACCGGGCGGACGCCGTCGGTCTCGCGCAACGAGGTGAAGACGACGGGCAGTTCGCCGCGCTGTTCCTTGGCGTCGCGGGCCATGCGCCCGAGGTCGGAGCCGACGTACGGCGCGAGGTCTGTCTTGTTGACGACGAGCAGGTCGGCGGTGGTGACACCGGGGCCGCCCTTGCGCGGGATGTCGTCGCCCCCGGCGACGTCGATCACGAAGATCTGGGCGTCGACCAGCCCCTTGGAGAAGGTGGCGGTGAGATTGTCGCCGCCGGACTCGACCAGGACGAGGTCCAGCGGGCCGACGCCGTCCTCCAGGTCCTCCACCGCTTCGAGGTTGGCGGAGATGTCGTCGCGGATGGCGGTGTGCGGGCAGGCTCCGGTCTCGACCGCCTGGATGCGTTCGGGCGGCAGCACGGCGTTGCGCAGCAGGAACTCGGCGTCCTCGCGCGTGTAGATGTCGTTGGTGACGACCGCGATGGACAACTGGTCACGCAGGGCGGTGCACAGCGCGGCGACGGTGGCGGTCTTGCCGGAGCCGACCGGCCCGCCGAGCCCGATCCGCAGGGCCCGCGGTGTGCCGTCGGGGCGCACGGCGTCGGCGCCGACGGCGGATGCGCCGGCTTCGTCGTGGCGGTGGTCGAGATGCATGGGGTGCGGCTCCTTGGTGGGGGTTCTAGGACGCGAAGAGGCGTACGGGCCAGGTCGTGTGCTGCTCGGCGGTGATGTCGAGCAGCGGGGCGGACGCGGCGGGAAGGGCGTCCATTCCTTCGTGGGCGGCTGCGGCGGCGCGGGCGGCGACCTCGTCCATCTCGGGCGCGAGGCGGGCGAGCACCGCCGTGGCCTGGAAGGGGTCGAGGCTGAGCAGCCGTAGGGCGGCGGTCGCCGGGCCGCTCACGCTCTCGTAGACGACGCAGTGGGCGGCGTCGTACGGCCCGAGGCCGGCCGCGCGGGCGGCGGTGCCGAGCACGATGGGCTGGTGTGTTCCGCGGGGGAACGCGGCGGCCAGTGCGTCGAGTTCGGGCCCCGGCCAGGCGGCGCGGGCGGCGCGCATCATCTGGCGCCCGAGCTTGCGTGCGGCGCCCCGCAGGGCGGGTGAGGGCGTACGCGCGTCTGCGGCGCGGTCGAGTTCGACGGGGTCGTGTCCGAGGGCGGCAGCGGCGGCGAGCGCGGCGGAGGTGAGGGCAGTGGTGTGCAGGCGCCCGCGGCAGAAGTCCGCGAGGCCCGCGGCGTCCCGTATCCGGCCCTCCCGTACGGCGGGCTCGGCACCGCCGGAGTGCGCGTGCCCTCCGGCGGGGAACCGTCCGTCGGCCAGCACGAGCAGCGCGGCGCGGCTCATGCGGCACCCGCCGGGGGCGCGTCGCGGGCATGGCGCTCCGGCCCCTGCCGGTGGCGGGCCGGACGCGGCTCGGCCGCCCGTGCCTGGCGGCGAAGCCGCCGCACCGGGCCCACGACGTACCCGGCACGCATCGGACCACCCGCACGCGTCGGGCCACCGGCACGCGTCGGACCATCCGCACGCGTCGGGGCACCGGCACGCGGCCGGGCCGCGGGAGCGGTCGCGGGTCGCCTCGGCCCTCGGTCACGGGCCCGCGGGCGCGCCGCCGGGTCGGTGCCGAGGCGCGGGGGCGCGGGCGGGCCGATGGGCCTCAGTGGTCTCGTTCGTGTGCGCATCAGAACAGGAAGTACCGCTGGGCCATGGGCAGTTCCGCGGCGGGCGCGGGCTCGACCGGCTCGCCGTCGATCGTCACCGTGAACGTGTCCGCGTCGACCTCGACCCGCGGCAGTGCGTCGTTCTCCCGCATGTCCGCCTTCGTGACCCGCCGGGTGCTCGCGATCGGTACGAACGTCTTCGCCAGCCCGAGCCGTTCCGGCAGGTCGTCCTCGATCGCCGCCCGGGCCACGAAGTTGAACGACCCGTGCGCCGCCGCGCGCCCCAGCGCGCCGAACATCGGCCGAGGCATGACCGGCTGCGGCGTGGGGATGGAGGCGTTGGCGTCGCCCATCTGCGCGTACGCGATCTGCCCGCCCTTGATGACGAGTTGGGGCTTCACGCCGAAGAACGCCGGTTCCCACAGCACCAGGTCCGCCAGTTTCCCGGTCTCGACCGAGCCGATCTCGTGGGCGAGGCCCTGCGCGACCGCCGGGTTGATCGTGTATTTGGCGACATAGCGACGGACTCGGTGGTTGTCGGCGCGTCCGTCACCCGGCAGTGGCCCGCGCCGCTTCTTCATCACGTGCGCGGTCTGCCAGGTCCGCATGACCACCTCGCCGATGCGGCCCATGGCCTGCGAGTCGGAGGAGATGATCGAGATGGCGCCGAGGTCGTGCAGGACGTCCTCGGCCGCGATGGTGGAGGGCCGGATACGGGACTCGGCGAAGGCGAGGTCCTCGGGCACGGCGGGGTTGAGGTGGTGGCAGACCATCAGCATGTCGAGGTGTTCCTCGATGGTGTTGACGGTGTGCGGCCTGGTCGGGTTGGTGGAGCTGGGCAGGACGTGCGGCTCGGACACCACGGTGATGATGTCGGGGGCGTGGCCGCCGCCCGCGCCCTCGGTGTGGTACGCGTGGATCGTGCGGCCGGCGATGGCGGCGAGCGTGTCGCCGACGAATCCGGCCTCGTTCAACGTGTCGGTGTGGATGGCCAGTTGGGCGCCGGTCTCGTCGCACACGGACAGGCAGGCGTCGATGACGGCGGGGGTGGCGCCCCAGTCCTCGTGGATCTTGAACCCGAGCGCTCCGCCGCGCAGCTGCGCGTGCATGGCCTCGCGCGACATCGTGTTGCCCTTGCCGAGCAGACCGATATTGACCGGGTACGTGTCCAGTGCCTCGAACATCCGGGCGAGGTGCCACGAGCCGGGTGTGATGGTGGTGGCCTTCGTGCCCTCGGCGGGTCCCGTGCCGCCGCCGACGAGCGTCGTCACGCCGGTGGCGAGAGCCTGTTCGACGAGGGTCGGCGAGATGAAGTGGACATGCGCGTCGACCGCCCCGGCCGTGAGGATCTTCCCGTTGCCCGAGATGATCTCGGTCTCGGGCCCGATGACGAGGTCGGGGTGGACGCCCTCCATGGTGTCGGGGTTGCCGGCCTTGCCGATGCCGGTGATACGCCCGTCCCGGATGCCGATGTCGGCCTTGACGATGCCCCAGTGGTCGATGACGACGGCGCCGGTGACGACGGTGTCCGGGGTTCCGTCGGCCCGTGTCGCACGGGACTGGCCCATGGATTCCCGGATCACCTTGCCGCCGCCGAACACGGCCTCGTCGCCCGCCCGGCCGGGCCCGCCGGAGCGGTCGTCCTCGATCTCGACGAGCAGATCGGTGTCGGCGAGGCGGATGCGGTCGCCGGTGGTGGGCCCGAAGAGATCCGCGTACACGGCGCGACTCAGCTCAGCCATCGAGGTGCCCTCCGGTCTCCCCGCGCAGCCCGGCGACGATGCGGCGGCCGGCCAGCGGGACGAGTTCGACGTCGACGGGGATGCCCGGCTCGAACCGTACGGCGGTGCCGGCCGCGATCGCGAGCCGCTTGCCGCGGGCGGCCGCCCGGTCGAACGCCAGGCCCGGGTTGGCCTCGGCGAAGTGGTAGTGGGAGCCGACCTGGACGGGCCGGTCGGCGGCGTTGACGACGGTGAGGCGGGTGGTCTCGCGGCCCGCGTTGAGCACGACGGGCTCGTCGGCGAAGAGGATCTCTCCTGGAATCATTGGCTCCGCCCCTCAGACGATCGGGTCGTGGACGGTGACGAGCTTGGTGCCGTCCGGGAAGGTGGCCTCGACCTGCACGTCGTGGATCATCTCGGGCACGCCCTCCATGACGTCGGCGCGGGTGAGCACCGTGCGGCCCGACGCCATGAGTTCGCCGACGGTGCGTCCGTCCCGGGCGCCTTCGAGGATGTGCGAGGTGATGAGGGCGACGGATTCGGGGTGGTTCAGCTTCACACCGCGCGCCCTGCGCTTCTCGGCCACGTCGGCGGCCACGTGGATGAAAAGTCGTTCCTGCTCGTGCGGGGAGAGTTGCACGCGTCCACCTCACTGTCGTCCGGCCCGGGGGCGTGGGACCCCAGGCCACGACGGTGTTGACCTGGGCACGGGGATCTCACGACCAGGGGTTGAACGTTAGGACGCAAGTTTTTCCTGCGCGTTAACTGATCTTGGGAACCTGCAGGGACATCAGTGACGCGCAGACCGTCCTTCAGCGCCTCGACGCGCACGTGGCCGACTCCATCAGGCCGGCCGCGGCCGCCCGGGCCGCCGTCGAGGACCGGGTCGTATACGGAGCGGTCGAGGACGCGCCCGGCCCGGAAGGGGACGCGCCCCCGCGGGGTCAGGCGTGGCGGTCGCCGGGGGCGCGGTGCTCGGCCGTCAGGCCGAACCGGCCGCGTGCGGCCGGCGCGGGCGACGACGAGCCGAGCGACGACACCGAGCGGACCACCTGCTCCTCCGCCGCCTCCCGTTCGCCCTCCAGTCGCTCCAGGTCGGCCGCGGACACCAGCGCCACGAGCGGCTTCCCGTGGCGGGTCACCACGACGCGCTCCCCGCCGTAGACGACGCGGTTGATCAGTTCGGCGAGCTCTGCGCGCGCTTGCGTCACCGGAATCTCGTAGGCCATGCCCCCATCATAACTGTCTGTACGTCCTGTACATTTTTTACAGAGCCCATCTCGCCACAGGCCCGAGGAGGCATGTCATGTACCGTTCCGCCGCCCGCTACGTCCTGCCCGAGTTCACCGAGCGCACCAGCTCGGGGACCCGCACCCTCGATCCGTACGCGCAGCTGCTCGACGAACGGATCGTCTTTCTCGGCACCGCCGTCGACGACACGGCGGCGAACGACGTCATCGCCCAGCTGCTGCATCTCGAGTACGCGGCCCCCGATCAGGACATCTGCCTGTACATCAACTCCCCCGGCGGCCCCCTCGGCGCCATGACCGCGATCTACGACACCCTGCAGGTCATCACGTGCGACATCGCCACCACCTGCCTGGGCCAGGCCGCTTCGACCGCCGCCGTACTGCTCGCCGCGGGCACCCCGGGCAAGCGGTCGGCGCTGCCGGGGGCACGCGTCGTGGTCCAGCAGCCCGCCATGGAGGAGCCGTTGCGCGGCCAGCCGTCCGATCTGGAGATCCACGCCGCCGAGTTGCTGCGCCTGCGGGAGCAACTGGCGGCCATGCTCGTGCGCCACACCGGACAGGACGCCGCGCGCATCGCGGCCGACCTGGAACGAGACAGGATCTTCGACGCCGAGGCGGCCAGGACGTACGGCCTGGTGGATCACGTCGTCGGGAGCCGCAAGGGCTCGCCGGCCGGGGCGAGGTGAGCGACGGGTGCTGCCTCCGGAGCTGCCGCCGCTGCCCGCGCTGACCCGCGCGGAGGCGGAGTTGATCGACAGCTATCTCGAAGTGGTCGATCTGCTGGGGCGGATCAACCCCGCCCGCGCCACCCACACCTACGGCGCGCTGCGCGCCGCGCAGGCGCTGGTGGGGCGGGCGACCGCCCTGAAGGACGCCCTGACGCTCATGCATCTGCGCGGGGAGAGCGAGGTCTACGCGGACACCCTCGCCGAGGCGCTGCGGATCCTCGACGGGGAACGCCGGGCGAACCGCGTGACCATGCCCCCGGCTACGACGAGTTGACGGTCGGTCCACTGCACCGCCGGCACCCAAGCGGTAGTGGCTTTCCTACCCCGTTCGGTGGAGCTTCGGCGAAATTGTCGCGCGCCCCAGGACTTGCGCCGCACGCACCACCGATTTGGCGGAATCGACGGTTTCGATGCTGGTACGACCATGATTCCGCGTCAGGCGAGACGACCCCCAACACCCGTGCCCACCTGAACAGATCAGTCGTGAATGACTTCACAAAAGCCGTTTCAACTCGGAAATCGGACATTTGTGAGTCACGATCACTGAGACGACAAGCCCCCGTCACCTTGACGGGGCGGTCCGGGCGGACGCTGAGTCCTGCCGCCGCACCGGGCGTGGGTCGACAGAAGTGCATCGGCAGGAGTGGAGGACCCGAGCAGCACGGGGTGACCGGTGATCCCGGTAGGCCCCTTGGGGTGAAGCCGCTTCGGCGGCCGGGCGTCTTCGCCGGTCCGAACCCGACAGGTCATCCTTCACAGGCGGCTGACGAAGGGTTGCGCATGACTGCGCAGAAGAATGTCCCGTTCCTGCTCACCCGCGCGGGCGCCGTATCGGCACTGACCATCGCCGCCGTCGGCGGCACGCTCCTCGCTCCCGGCGCCGCCCCTGAGGCGTACGCGATCACCAGCCACGCGAGCAAGGCACTGGAAGTGGCAGCGTCGAAGAAGGGGTCGCCGTACAGATTCGGCGCCGTCGGCCCCCAACGCTTCGACTGCTCCGGGTTGACGCAGTACTCGTACAAGAAGGCCGGCAAGAAGCTGCCGCGGACCGCTCAGCAGCAGTACAACCGCACGCGCCATGTCCCCGCTTCCCAACGGAAACGCGGTGACCTGGTCTTTTTCCACTCCAGCGGCTACGTCTACCACGTGGGCATCTACGCCGGCAGGGGTCGGATGTGGCATTCGCCGAAGACGGGCGACGTCGTACAGCTGGCCAAGATCTGGACCAGGAGCGTCTCGTACGGCCGCGTCCGCTGACGCGCCGGGCGGTCAGGCGGCCCCCGGCGGCGTCCGGCCGGCTGAGAGGACGTCAGCGCGTCGGCGCACGGTGCTGTGACCGACCGGCACCGGTCAGTGCGCCAGCGGCTGGACCAGCAGGGTCGCGCCGAGCGCGGTGAGCGCACCGCCCGTGACGCCTTCCACGGCACGTGTGGTGCGCGGCCGGCGCAGCCACCGGCCCAGCTGGTCCACCAGGAGTGCCACGGCCGGGAACCAGATCAGCGCCAGCGCGACGACGATCGCGGCGAGCAGCAGCGTGCGCGGCAGCACCGCCGCGCCGTCCGGCACGAACTGCGGCAGCAGACTCAGGAACAGCACCGGCGCCTTCGGATTGAGGACATTGGTGAGGAAGCCCTGCCGCAAGCAGCGAGCGACGCCGTGGGAGGGCGTGTCGCCGTCGGGGGCGGCGGGCCCGCCGAGCGGGCGCAGCGCGGAGCGCACGGCGCGCAGGCCGAGCCACAGCACGTAGATCCCGCCCGCGATCTGCAGCGTCCGGTACAGCACGGGCACCGCCACCAGCACCGCGGCGAGCCCCGCCACGGCCAGTGCGGTGTGCACCAGCAGCCCGCCCGCCACCCCGACCGCGCAGGCGACGCCCGCGCGTCGTGAGGCGAGCGCACTGCGCACCACCACGGTGAAGTCGGTGCCCGGCATGGCGACCATGCCCGCAGCGATGCCGGTGAAAGCGATGAGCTGTGCGTCCATGCCTCTCAGCGTGCCGCCTGCGGGCCTTCACCATGTACTTGGAATATCCTGGGTCAGCCGAAAGCAATGCTTAAGGGGAGCGATGTACGACCCCATCCGGCTGGCCGCACTGGTCGCTGTCGCCGAAGCCGGTTCGATCACCCGCGCCGCGGCCCGCCTCGGCTACACCGCGCCGGCGCTCTCCCAGCAGCTGGCCAAACTGGAGCGCGAGGCCGGAGCACCCCTGCTCGTACGCCACCACCGCGGGGCGCGGCTCACGGCCGCGGGTGAGCTGCTCGCCGAGCGGGCGCGCCGGGTGCTGGACGAGATGGACCGGGCGCGGCACGAGCTGGCCCGGCTGTCGGGGCTCGCCGGCGGCCGGCTGCGGGTGGCCACTTTCACCACCGTGGGCATCCATCTGCTGCCCCCGGTGCTGAGCGCCTTCCGCCGCGCCCATCCGGACGTGGAACTGACCGTCGCGGAGTACGAGCCTCCGCACGGGGTCACGGCGGTCGCGCGCGGCGAGATGGATCTGGCGCTGACGCATGCCTACGAGCCGGCCGAACCGGCACCGCTTCTCCCGGGAGTGGTCATGGAAACGCTATTGGTGGAGGAGTTGGTGCTCGTCACCGCTCCCGGGCACGCCCTGGCGGGCGGTTCGGGGCGGCTGCCGGTGAGCGCTCTCGCCGGGCAGCCGCTGATCAGCAGCGCTCCGGCGCATCCGCCGCGCAAGGGGGTGGAGGGTGCGCTGGCCGAGGCGGGGGCGACGCCCGCCGTGGTGTGCGAGTCGCCCGGTTACGCGCTGGTGTGCGCCCTGGTGAGCGCGGGGATAGGGGTGGCGGTGGTGCCGGAGATGGTGGCGGCGATGTCCAGCACGCCGTTGCAGGTACGGCAGTTGGAGCCGGCGGCCTTCCGCCGGACGATCTCGGTGGCGCACCGGGGCGAGGAGTCGGGGCCGGCGGCCCAGTCGCTGCGCGCTCTGCTGCGGGGCTCGTTCGGCCGGGCGGGTCAGCAGGGCGCCGGTGGCAGAGTGTGGTGAACCGGGGTGGGCCGGCAGGGCGTTCCTGCCAGGGTGTGGTGAACCGGGGCCGGTCAACAGGGCGTTGGGAACCGGAAGCGCGTCAGCTCTGCACGGGTGCGGTCCACGGCAGGGCGATCCACACCGTCTTGCCGCCCTCCTCGGTGGGTGTCACGGAGAGCCGCCCTCCGTACTGCGCGGTGAGACTGCGGATGATGACCATCCCCCGGCCGTTGTCCTGACGGACGGCGGCGGGCAGCCGGCGCGGCCAGCGCGGGTGGCTGTCGGTGACGCCGATGCGCAGCCGCTCGTCACGTTCAAGACGCAGGTCGACGGTGAAGGTGGGCGACTGGCCGAAGGTGTGCTGGACGGCGTTGGTGGCCAGTTCGGAGACGATCAGCCGCAGGGTGTCGACGGCCTCGGTGCCGTCGGTCAGGCCCCATCCGCAGACGACGTCGGTGACGTATTTCCGGGCGGCCGAGACCGATGCCGGATCGCTCGGCAGAGTGACGGATGCTTCTTGACTGTCTGCCATGGCGACGCTGTCCCTTTCCCACCGGGCCGGGCTCCGACTCATAGCGGATGACATGCGAGGACGGCCACGGATTGCGCTTCGGCGTCAGACTGCCACTTGTCGCCCGGCTGGTGCGGCGATCCACTGAGATATACGGATACCTGTCGCTCAAAGCGGTGAACTCTCCGACGAGAGACCGTATTTGGGACGGACCCGCACCCATCGGACCTACCCGCCCGGCCAACGGGCCTGCCCTCCCGACCAGCGGCCTCAGCGGCGCGGTGCGGACGCGATGATCGTCGCGACGGCGGTGTCGATCTGCCGGGCGGTCAGATCGGCGCGAGCGGTGAGCCGGATGCGCGAGATGCCGTCCGGCACCGACGGAGGCCGGAAGCAGCCCACGACCAGACCCGCCGTCCGGCAGTCCGCCGCCCACCGCAGCGCCGCCTCCGGCGAGGGCGCCTGCACGGACACGACGGCCGCGTCCGGCCGCGCGGCGGTCAGTCCGGCGTCCGTCAGCCGCCGGTGCAGCACGGCCGCGACCTCCCGTGCCCGCCCGGCGAGCTCCGGTTCGCGGCGCAGCACCCCGAGGGCGGCGAGCGCGCCGCCCGCCGCCGCCGGTGCGAGTCCGGTGTCGAAGATGAAGGTCCTGGCCGTGTTGACCAGGTGCTGGATGACCCGGGCCGGGCCGAGCACCGCGCCGCCCTGGCTGCCGAGTGACTTGGAGAGGGTCAGGGTGGCGACGACTCCGGTCGCGCCTGCCAGGCCGGCGGCGTCGAGCGCGCCCCGGCCGCCGTCGCCGAGGACGCCGAGGCCGTGGGCGTCGTCGACCAACAGCGCCGCGCCGTGTGCGCGGCAGGCCGCGGCGAGGGCGGGCAGCGGCGCGGCGTCGCCGTCGACGGAGAACACCGAGTCGGTGACGACGAGGGCGCGGTGGTCCGGGTGGGCGCCGAGAATCTTGCGTACGGCGTCGGGGTCGGCGTGCGGGACGACCACGGTCTCGGCGCGGGCCAGCCGGCAGCCGTCGACGATGGAGGCGTGGTTGCCGGCGTCGGACACCACGAGGGCGTCGCGTCCGCCGAGGGCGGTCACGGCGGCGAGGTTCGCCGCGTAGCCGGAGGACAGGACGAGGGCCGCCTCGAAACCGCAGAACACGGCGAGTTCGCGTTCCAGCTCGGCGTGGAGCGCGGTGGTGCCGGTGACCAGGCGGGAGCCGGTGGCGCCCGCGCCCCAGCGGCGGGCCGCGTCGGCGGCCGCTGCGGTGACCTCGGGCCGGCGGGTCAGTCCCAGGTAGTCGTTGCTCGCCAGGTCGAGCAGGGGCGAGTCGGCGGTGCGCGGCCGGAGCGTACGGACGAGCCCGGCGCGCTCGCGGCGGCGCGCCTCGTCGTCGATCCAGTCGAAAGGATCCTGCGTGGCCTGCGGCATGAGGGTCCGGTCCTTTTGTAGGCAGCGCACAGACCCTAACCGCGTGCGGGCGGGGAGCCGATGTGGCCATGCACACACCTCATTCCGCCGCTGTTGTGGGGTTCCTCCTTGGCCACGGCGGCCGTGGTGGGTAAGGATCAGCGCCATGGACCTGCTGAACACGCTGGTGGAAAAGGGGCTGCGGCGCGAGCTGCCGACCCGTGAAGAAGCGCTCGCCGTGCTGGCGACCTCCGACGACGATCTGCTCGAAGTGGTGGCCGCGGCCGGCAAGGTGCGCCGCCAGTGGTTCGGACGGCGGGTGAAGCTCAACTATCTGGTCAACCTGAAGTCCGGCCTGTGCCCCGAGGACTGCTCGTACTGCTCGCAGCGGCTCGGGTCGAAGGCGGAGATCCTCAAGTACACCTGGCTGAAGCCGGACGAGGCGTCCCGCGCCGCGGCCGCCGGTGTGGCGGGCGGCGCCAAGCGGGTCTGCCTGGTGGCGAGCGGGCGCGGCCCGACGGACCGGGACGTCGACCGGGTGTCGAAGACGATCGAGACGATCAAGGAGGAGAACGAGGGCGTCGAGGTGTGCGCCTGTCTCGGTCTGCTCTCCGACGGCCAGGCCGAGCGGCTCCGCGAGGCCGGCGCCGACGCCTACAACCACAATCTGAACACGTCCGAGGGGACGTACGGGGACATCACGACCACCCACACCTATGCCGACCGCGTGGACACGGTGAACAAGGCGCACGCCGCGGGTCTGTCCGCGTGCTCCGGTCTGATCGCCGGCATGGGCGAGAGCGACGAGGACCTGGTGGACGTGGTCTTCGCGCTGCGCGAGCTGGACCCGGACTCGGTGCCGGTGAACTTCCTGATCCCCTTCGAGGGCACCCCGCTCGCCAAGGAGTGGAACCTGACCCCGCAGCGGGCGCTGCGCATCCTGGCGATGGTGCGCTTCGTCTGTCCCGACGTCGAGGTGCGTCTCGCGGGCGGGCGCGAGGTGCATCTGCGCACGCTCCAGCCGCTCGCGCTGCACCTGGCCAACTCGATCTTCCTCGGCGACTACCTGACCAGCGAGGGCCAGGCGGGCAAGGCCGACCTGGAGATGATCGCGGACGCCGGCTTCGAGGTGGAGGGCGCCGGCACGACGACGCTGCCGGAGCACCGTGCGACGGGCGGTGGCTGCGGTTCCGTGTGCGGGGACGGCGGCGCGGGCGGCTGCCACGACGAGCCCGCCGCGGCGGAGGCGGAGGCGTCCGAGCTCCCCGCCGCGCGTACGGACCTGGTCGCCGTGCGCCGCCGCGGCGCCGGGACGGACCTCGCGCCCAATGCCTGAGTTCGCGCCCGGCGAGCTGCGCGCCCTGGACCGCGCCCACGTGTGGCATCCGTACGGTCCGATGCCCGGCCGGGACGAGCCGCTGGTCGTCGAGTCCGCGGCCGGGGTGCGGCTGAGGCTCGCCGAAGAGGTCCACGGCCGGCGCGAGTTGATCGACGGCATGTCGTCGTGGTGGTCGGCGGTGCACGGCTACAACCACCCCGTCCTCAACGAGGCGGCGACGGCGCAGCTGGGCCGCATGAGCCATGTGATGTTCGGCGGGCTCACGCACGAGCCCGCCGTGCGGCTGGCGGCCCGGCTGGTGGAGATCACGCCCGAGCCCCTGCAGCACGTCTTCCTGTCCGACTCGGGCTCGGTGTCCGTCGAGGTCGCGGTGAAGATGTGCCTGCAGTACTGGCGGTCGGTGGGCCGCCCGGCCAAGCAGCGGCTGCTGACCTGGCGCGGCGGCTACCACGGCGACACCTGGCAGCCGATGTCGGTGTGCGACCCCGAGGGCGGCATGCACGGTCTGTGGCAGGGCGTGCTGCCGCGGCAGATCTTCGCTCCCGCCCCGCCGGCCGACTACGACGAGGTCTACGCGGACGGGCTGCGCGAGCTGATCGGGCGGCACGCGGACGAGCTGGCCGCGGTGATCGTGGAGCCGGTGGTGCAGGGCGCGGGCGGCATGCGCTTCCACTCCCCCGCGTACCTGAGGGTGCTGCGCGAGGCGTGCGACGAGCACGGCGTGCTGCTGGTCTTCGACGAGATCGCGACCGGTTTCGGCCGCACGGGCACGCTGTTCGCGGCCGGACACGCCGGTGTGGCCCCGGACGTGATGTGCCTGGGCAAGGCGCTGACCGGCGGCTACCTGTCGCTGGCGGCGACGCTGTGCACGTCGCGGGTGGCGGACGGGATCTCGCGGGGTGAGGTGCCCGTGCTCGCGCACGGCCCGACGTTCATGGGCAACCCGCTCGCCTCGGCAGTGGCGTGCGCGTCGATCGACCTGCTGCTCGGCCAGGACTGGCAGCGGGAGGTGGAGCGCCTGGAGACGGGCCTTCGGGACGGGCTGGCCGAGGCCGCCGCCCTGCCGGGCGTGAAGGACGTCCGCGTGCTCGGCGGCATCGGTGTCGTACAGCTGGACTGCGCCCTTGACTCGGCGGCCATGGCGGCGGCGACGGCGGCCGCGGTGCGGGAGGGTGTGTGGTTGCGCCCGTTCCGCGACCTCGTGTACACGATGCCGCCGTACGTGACGGGCGACGAGGACCTGGCGCGGGTGTGCCGCGCGGTCCGGGCGGCGGCGGCAGCGGGCTCACGGCCCGAGGAGCGAGTGGACGAGACAGGACAGGAAAGCGCACCATGCCAGTGATCGTCGTGACCGGGACCGGGACCGAGATCGGGAAGACCGTCGTGACGGCGGCCGTCGCCGCGCTCGCCGTGGCCCAAGGCCGGTCGGTCGCCGTGGTCAAGCCCGCGCAGACCGGGGTCGAGCCGCACGAAGCGGGCGACGTCGACGACGTCCGGCGGCTCGCCGGCCCGGTCACCGGTGTCGAACTGACCCGGTTCCCCGAGCCGTTGGCGCCCGCGACGGCCGCCCGGCGGGCGGGGCTCGCCCCGGTCACGCCCGAGGCGGTGGCCGAGGCGGCCGGGAAGCTCGCCGCGGAGCACGATCTCGTCCTGGTCGAGGGGGCGGGCGGCCTCCTCGTACGGTTCGACGACGCGGGCGCGACGCTCGCCGACGTGGCGGGCCTGCTCGGCGCTCCCGTGCTGGTCGTCGTGCCAGCCGGCCTCGGGACCCTGAACACGACCGCGCTGACCGCCGAAGCCCTGCGCGCCCGCGGGCTGGACCAGCTGGGCGTGGTGGTCGGCAGCTGGCCCGGCCGGCCGGACCTCGCGGCGCGCTGCAACCTCGCGGACCTGCCCGAGGTGGCGGGCGCTCCGCTGCTGGGCGCGGTCCCGGAGGGCGCCGGGGCGCTCGCGCCGGCCGAGTTCCGGGCGCGGGCCGGGCAGTGGCTGGCGCCGCGACTCGGCGGCGGATGGGACGCGGGGGCATTCGGCTCGGCCGTACGCTGAGGTCCATGCGCGCACGGATCGACGAGATCGTCTTCGACTGTCACGAGCCCGCCCGCCTCGTCCGGTTCTGGGCGGCGCTCCTCGGGGGCGAGCCGGTGGACCGCAGCGCGGGCTGGTCGTACGTCGATCCGCCGGAGTTCGCCCGCGTGGCGTTCCAACTGGTGCCCGAGGGCAAGATGGTGAAGAACCGGCTCCATCTGGACCTGTACGCGGGCGATGTGGACGCCGCGGCAGACGAGGCGGTGCGGCTGGGCGCGCAGCGCGTCGGCCCCGTGGTCCCCGATGAGCACGGCCGTTTCCAGGTTTCGAAGGACCCCGAGGGCAACGAATTCTGCTTCGTGGCGGGCGAGGACGGCTGAGCGGAGGCTTCGCGGGGGAGAATGGCCCTGACCGGTCCGCCGCGTCCGAGGAGGTCCGCGATGCCGCCGCGCAGCACGAAGGCGCCCCGGGACGCCGTCCACCATCCCGTCTTCGCCCGTTTCTACGCGCGCATGAGCGTCTCGGCGGACGTGAAGGGCGGCATCGCCGCCTACCGCGCCGAGCTCCTGTCGGGCCTGTCCGGCCGCGTCATCGAGATCGGCGCGGGCAACGGTCTCAACTTCGCCCACTACCCGGCGGCCGTCTCCGAGGTCGTCGCCCTCGAACCGGAGCGCACTCTGCGGAAGTTGGCCGTCGAGGCGGGGCTGCGCGCCGGGGTCCCGGTGGACGTCGTGCCGGGTGCGGCGGAGGCGCTGCCGGTCAAGAGCGAGGCGTTCGACGCGGCGGTGGCCTCGCTCGTGCTGTGCACCGTACGGAACCTGCCGCGGGCACTCTCGGAGATCCGGCGCGTGCTGCGGCCGGGCGGGGAGTTGCGGTTCTTCGAGCACGGCCTGGCCGGCAGCCCGGGCCTGGCGCGGACGCAGCGCGCCCTGGACCGCACGGTGTGGCCCCGCCTGTTCGGCGGCTGCCACACGGCCAGGGACACGCTCGCCGCGATCGAGGCGGCGGGCTTCGAGCTCGGCACGCACCGCCGGTTCAATGTGCCGGAGGGCCGGCTGCGGCTGCCGACCTCGCCGTGCGTGCTCGGCGTGGCGCGCCGCCCGTTCACGTCCTAGCCGAGCAGCTGCGGGATCACTCGCTCCACTGGCGCAGTTCGTCCGCGACCGCGTGGACGTCGGCCTTGCCCTCCTTGACCAGGCGGGCGAGATCCCGCACCTGCTCGGGCGAGGTGACCACCTTGAGCCCGCTGGCGACGAGGTAGCCGTAGGCGACGGCGGAGGCGAACATCGCGTTGGAGTGCTCCAACGCGGGCACGTGCAGGAGCAGTTGGAGCAGGGCCGCGGCGCGGGCGTGCGGATCTGCGTAAACGGGCGTGCCGAATATCTCCGCGTCGTGCCGGCTGACGGCGGCGACGAGCGCACCCCAGTCGGTGACCTGGGGGTCGCCGGGGGTCTTGTACTCGGCGACCATGAGCAGCCAGGCGAGATCGATCGTCAGGTTCAACGCTTCTCGCCGAACTCCTCGGCGAACACCGACTCGTACTGCTTCATGAAGTCGGCCGCCGCGTCCACGAAGGAGCGGCCCACCTCGCCCGCGTCCTGCTTGACGAGCTCCTCGATGTAGCGGTTCACGCTCATCCCGCGCTGGAGCGCCTGTCGGCGGGCGGCCTCCGCGGTGGTCTCGTCCACCCGTACGTTCAACTGAGTCTTCGCCACATCATCAAGCTAGCGCGCGGGCGCTAGCACGGCAAGGTCCGGCCTCCGGGCGCGGCCGCGACCCGTTCCGCCTGCTGGAAGTCGCTGGCGCGGGTCGCGGCCGGCGTGCTTGGCTCCCGGCATGACCGACCTGCGCATACGTACCGCCTCCGTCGAGGACGCCGAGTCCGTGCTGGCCTTCTGGCGGGAGGCGGCGGAGGGCACGAGCATCACAGACGACGTGGACGGCGTCACCCGGCTCGTCACCCGGGATCCCGAGGCCCTGATCCTGGCCGAGGCCGACGGGGTGCTGGTCGGGTCGGTGATCGCCGGGTTCGACGGATGGCGCTGCTCGCTGTACCGCCTCGCCGTCCTCCCCTCGCACCGGCGCCGCGGTATCTCCGCGGCCCTGCTGGAGGCGGCCGAGAAGCGGTTCGTGGCGGCGGGCGGGCGGCGCGGGGACGCGATGGTGCTGGAGGCCAACGAGCGGGCGCACCGGGCGTGGGCCTCGGCCGGCTACCACCGCGAGGACCACTGGCGCCGCTGGGTCAAGCGGTTCGCCTGAGCGCCCGCCCGAGCCGTTTGCCCCGGCGGCGGGCCCCGTCCCGCCACTGAGGCGGCTTTGCCGGTCCTTTACCATGGGTGGACCATCCACTTCCCGTACGAAAGGTGTGAGCGTCCGCCCATGGGCGAGCCTCCCAGTAGCCGACATCGCGCATTCCACCTCCCCCTGTCCGACCATGGGACGGAGGTGACCCGATGACCGAAGTGCTTCTGCTCGCCGTGGCCGTGCTGCTCTCGCTCGCCTGTGGCGCCTTCGTCGCGGCGGAGTTCTCCCTCACGACGGTCGAGCGCGGCGAGCTCGAACGGGCGGCCGAGCGCGGCGAACGGGGCGCGGCCGGCGCCCTCAAGGCCGTACGGAGCCTCACGTTCCAGCTCTCCGGCGCCCAGCTCGGCATCACCGTCACGAACCTGGTCGTCGGCATGCTCGCCGAGCCCTCCATCGCCACGCTCATCCGCGGCCCGGTCGAGGCGCTCGGACTGTCGCGTTCCGTCGCGTCGTCCACGGCGCTGGTCATCGGCACCGCGCTGTCCACGGTCGTCCTGATGGTCGTCGGCGAGCTGGTCCCCAAGAACTGGGCGATCTCCTCCCCGCTGGCCGTCGCCAAGGTGGTGGCCACGCCGCAGCGGATCTTCACCGCCGCGTTCCGGCCGCTGATCGCCCACCTCAACAACACCGCCAACCGCATCGTGACCCGCCTCGGCATGGAGCCCACGGAAGAGCTCGCGTCCGCGCGCAGCCCCAAGGAACTCGCGGCGCTGGCCCGGCACTCCGCCAAGGCGGGCGCGCTGGAGGCGGACACCGCCGAGCTGTTCGTGCGCTCGCTGGGACTGGCGGAGCTGACCGCGGAGAACGTCATGACGCCGCGCGTCCAGGTCATGGCGCTCGACGCGTCCGCCACCGCCGAGGACGTCGCCAACGTCACCCGCGCGACCGGCCTGTCCCGCTTCCCGGTCTACCGGGGCAGCCTGGACACCGTCGTCGGCATAGCCCACATCAAGGACATCCTGACCGTCCCGGCGGAGCTCCGGGCCCGCCATCCGGTCTCGGACCTGCTGCGCGAGCCCGTGCTGGTGCCCGAGACGCTCACCGTGGACCGGCTGCTCGACCGGCTGTCGGGCAAGTCCACGATGGCCGTCGTCATCGACGAGTACGGCGGCACGGCCGGCGTGGTGACCCTGGAGGACATCGTCGAGGAGGTCGTCGGCGAGGTGCGCGACGAACACGACCCGCACGAGACGCCCGACCTCGCGCGGGCCGGTGAGGACGCGGACGGCCGCACGCTGTGGTCGGCGGACGGCGCCGCCCGTACCGACCAGCTGGAGACCATAGGGCTGCGCGTTCCCGACGGCCCCTACGAGACCCTCGCCGGTCTCATCGCCACCGAGCTGGGCCGCATCCCCGCCAAGGGCGACCGGATCGATCTCGGGGGATGGCAGATGGACGTGATCGACGCCTCCGGGCGGCGCGCCGCGCGCGTGCTGATGCACGCACCGCTGGACGCCGCCGAAGGCGATGTGGCCGAGGAGGCCGGACGATGATCGTGATCCAGCTCTTCATCGGTCTGCTGACCCTGGTGCTCAACGCCTTCTTCGTCGGCGCCGAGTTCGCGCTGATCTCGGTGCGCCGCAGCCAGATCGAGCCGGAGGCGCAGGCCGGCAACCGGCGGGCGCGCAGCGTGCTGTGGGGTCTGGAGCACGTCTCGGCGCTGATGGCGGCGGCACAGCTGGGCATCACGCTGTGCACCCTGGTGCTCGGCATCGTCGCCGAGCCGGCCATCGCGCATCTGCTGGAGCCGGTGTTCGACGCGGTGGGCGTGCCGCACGGCGCCGTCCACCCCATCTCGTTCGTGATCGCGCTGGCGCTCGCGACGTATCTGCACATGCTGCTCGGCGAGATGGTGCCGAAGAACGTCGCGCTGTCGGAGCCCGTGCGCAGCGCGCTGCTCTTCGGGCCTCCGCTGGTCGCACTGGCGCGGGCGCTGCGCCCGGTGATCTTCACGGTCAACGCCCTCGCGAACGGGCTGCTCAAGCTGCTCAGGGTCGAGACGAGGGACGAGGTGTCCGCCACGTTCTCCGACGACGAGCTGGCGAGCCTCGTGCAGGACTCGGGCGAGGCGGGCCTGCTCGACGACCGCGCGGCGGAACGGTTGCGGGACGCGCTGGAGCTCGGACGCCGGCCGGTGCGCGATGTGGTGATGCCGGTCGAGCAGGTCGTGTACGCGCAGGACGGGACGACGCCGGAGCAGCTGGAGCAGTTGTCGGTGGAGTCCGGGTACTCCCGCTTCCCGGTCGTGGACGCGGGAGGCCACATCCTCGGGTACCTCCATGTGAAGGACGCGCTGGACGCCGCTCCCCGTGACGTGCCGTTCCCGGTGGGCGCGATGCGCCCGATCGCCCGTGTGCGGGCGACGACCCCGCTGGACGACGTGCTCACCGCGATGCGCCGCAGCCGTACCCACCTGGCGGCCGTCCTCGACGAGCAGGGCAGGCCGGAGGGCCTGGTGACGATGGAGGACATCCTGCGGGAGCTGGTGGGCCGCCCCGCCTGACGCGCGACGCCGCGGGCGGGCCGGGCGCCGGGAGGGCGCGAGCCCTGCCGGCCCCCAGGCCGCGGGTCGTCGCTCAGAACGCCGTCGCGGCGAGCCAGGACGCCGGCACGGACGGGTCGCCCGTGACCGTGAAGCGCGGGTCGTCCGCCGAGCGGCGGCCGTACGTCAGCAGCAGCAGGTCACCGGCGGGCCCCTCGACGCGTGCCGACGCGTCGTCCGTCGCGGACTTGGACCAGCCGAATCCCGCCTCGCCGAACCCGACCGTCCACGACGCTCCCGTGTCCGTCGCCGACAGAACGACGGAGCCGTCCGCGAGGCGCGACACCGGTTCGGCGAGCCAGGGGAAGTACGGAAGGTTCTCGAGGAACTCCTCGATCCCGTCGGCCGCCGTGCCCGGGCCGATGCTCGGTTCACGCCCGAGCGACAGCTCCGCGTCGGCGAGGTGGACCACCGCCTCGAACAGCAGCCGGCGCGGGAAGTAGGCCACCCGCTGGTCCGCCCCGTCGGACCACATCGGGGTGTCCGGGTCGGCTTTGCGCAGCGTCCCGAGCACGCTCTCCGCGCCGCGGGCGAGCCAGTCCGGATACGCGGCCGCGTCGTCGGGCAGGTTGAGGGGGATCTCCCGCGACCAGACGCGCTCGGCGGCCCGGATCCGTATCAGGTGCTCCATCCAGCGGTGCGTGGTGCCGTGGTGGCGTACGAGGTCGGCGAAGGTCCAGCCCGGGCACGTGGTCACCGGTGTGGCCGGATCCGCTTCCCGTGCGGTCGCCACGAAGCGCCCCTCGACGTGCTCGATGGCGTCGCAGTACAGCTCGTGCTGGTCGTCGTCGAGGCCGAAGCCCTCGGGCATGCGCAGCAGCTCGTCGCGCCAGGCCCCTGCGGGGTGCCGATGGGCGGCGCGCCGGAAGAGGCGGGCGAGCTCACGCCGGTCGGCGGGCGGGAGCCGGTCGAGCGGGTACCCCGTGGTCTCCAGCCACTTCACCGCGGTGTCCGGGTCGAGTACGTCGTCGTCACAGGTGTCGATCGAGATCACCACGTCGGCCAGCGCCTCGGCCAGCGCGTTGAGCAGTGCGTCGCTCACGAATGCTCCCCTCCCGGTACGGAACCGACGGACCTTACCGCGCGGTAGGATCGCTCCGCCATGGAGACGCATGCCAATTACACGAGCTTTGTCGCGGTGGGTGATTCGTTCACCGAGGGGATGTCGGACCTGCTCCCCGACGGCTCCTACCGCGGGTGGGCCGATCTGCTGGCGGCGCGCCTGGCCGCCCGTACGCCGGGCTTCCGCTACGCGAACCTCGCGGTGCGCGGGAAGCTGATCGGCCAGATCGTCTCCGAGCAGGTCGACGTGGCGGCCGCGATGCGGGCCGATGTGGTCACCCTCGTCGGCGGGCTCAACGACACCCTGCGCCCCACGTGCGACATGGCAAGGGTGCGCGGTCTGCTGGAGGAGGCGGTGGAGCGGCTCGCGCCCTCGTGCGGGACCCTGGTCCTGATGCGCAGCCCGGGCCGCAACGGCCCCGTGATGGAACGCTTCCGCCCGCGCATGGAGGAACTGTTCGTCCACGTCGACGCGCTGGCGGCGCGGCACGGCGCGCTGGTGGTCGACCTGTACGGCTCGCCGGTGCTGGGCGACCAGCGGATGTGGGACGTGGACCGGCTGCACCTGACGGCCGAGGGGCACGCACGTGTCGCCGAGGCCGTGTGGCAGACGCTGGGCCTGGACGCCGAGACCGACTGGCAGGCGCTGCTGCCCCCGGCGGCGCGGGCGGGCTGGGCGGCGCACAGGGCGGCCGACCTGCGCTTCGCACGCGAGCACCTGGGGCCCTGGATCGGGCGGCGGCTGACGGGACGCTCGTCGGGTGACGGCCGGCCGGCGAAGCGGCCCGAGCTGCTGCCGTACGAGCCGCCGGCCATGTGAGGCCGGGTGGCCCGGCGGGACGGTGAACCCGGGCACCCGCCGGCGGATGCCGGCGGATCGCGGTGGCGGGCGGACCCCGAGCCCGAATACAGCGGTGCCCACACTGGACACTGCACGCCGACGTAGCCCCGCACGACGAAGTCCCGCCGGACACCGGCGGGACTTCGTCGTGTCACGCGCTCCGCCGGAGAGGCACCTCAGGAGGTCGACCACGCATCGTCTCGGACCTGGCCGGACAGCGTCGACATTCATACCCCCCAGGGGTACGATCGGCGTCGGCGTAACAAGGAAAGGAGTGGCTATGGTTCACGACGTGTACGAAGTGAAGGGCATGACGTGCGACCACTGCGTGCGCGCGGTGACCGCCGAGGTCAGCGCTCTGAGCGGCGTCGAGCAGGTGAAGGTCAACCTCACGACGGGCGAGGTGACCGTCACCAGCAAGGGCCGCCTCCAGTACCGCGAGGTGGCAGCCGCCGTGGACGAAGCCGGCTACGAGCTTGCCGGGCGTGAGGAGAAGTGACCCTCGGCTCACGGGACGCCTTGCGCAGAGCGGCAGCGCACCCCTTGGTCCGGGCCGTCGCTGTCGCACTGCTGCAGTACGCCGCGGCGCGACTGACAGAGCCCGGCTCAGCCTCACCAAGTGCGCGCACCGGATGCGGGAACGACAGATCACCCGCGGCGAAGACCACGGACAGCCAGCGCTGAGCACGAGATGCACCAGAAGGGCGGAACGAACCGGTCCGCCCCTTCCTCGTCCGCACCACACCCTCTGGGCCCCGGTGCCCGTCAATGACGCAGAGGACAGGAGCGGGCACGGCTGAGGGCCGACGTCACCGCCGACCCTCACCCCGCTCGGGGGCAGCAGTTGCCGCGTCCCGCCGCACCAGTCAGTGCCGGTGCTCGCCCGCCCCCTCGTCGTCGCGGCCCGGCTCCTGGGCAGCGGGGCCACCCGCGTGGACGGTGAACGCCGCCGTGCGGACCTTGCCCTCGTGCTGGAAGTCGAGGAAGAGGCGGTAGGCACCCTTGCTGGGAGCCGTTGCCGTGAAGGAGATCTCAGGGCCCGGCTTGGTCCTGCCGTCGCCCGGCTCGCCGTTGGGGTGGGTGACCATGCCTCCTCCCCCGGTTTCTCCGAAGCGTTCGTTCACCACATGCACTGCTCGTGTTCGTATGTCCATGTCCACTGTCCTCTCCGGGTTGATCACGCGAAACGGGAAAAGGGCCGCCCGATGCCTGCGGTGAGACATCGGGCGGCCCCTGAGGTCGGACCTCTCCACTCCCCTGGCTGCACGGCAGCCCATCGGCTATACGCCGACCTGCTCACCGTGCGCGGCAAGGGCGGCCTGGACGGCAGCCGCGGCCGACTTGTCGCTCCGCATCACGAGCAGGGTGACGAGACCACCGATCGCGGCAATCGCGGCGGCGGCGATGAACGCGGCGGAGAATCCGTCGGTGAGGGCGGGCAGGTTGCCGAGTTCTCCGGCGCCCTGGGACATGGCGAGCGCCGTGAGAGCGGCGAGGCCCAGTGCGGAGCCGACGTTGTAGGTGGTGTTGACGATGCCGGACGCGAGGCCGGCCTGCTCCTGCGGCGCTCCGGACAGGGCCGCCATCATCGCGGGGATGTAGGCGAGCGACATGCCCAGCGCGGCGACGAGCGAGGCGGGCAGGACGTCGACCAGGAACGTGCCGGTCGGCTCCACGGCCGACAGCCACACCAGTCCGGCCGCGAGGACGAACAGACCGCCGGCGATCAGGGGCTTGGCCCCGAACTTCGCCAGCAGACGGGCGGTGATCGCGGTCATGAAGATCATGAGGAGCACCGTCATGGGAAGCAGCGCCGCTCCCGAGGCGAAGGCGCCGTAGCCGAGGACCTGCTGCAGGTACAGGTTGAGGAAGTACCACATCGGGATCCACGCGGCGCCGAGCAGCGTCATGGCCAGGTTGGCCGAGCCGAGGCGCGGAACGCGCCAGATGCGGAGCGGCATCAGTGGCGTGCGAACCGACTTCTGGATCACGAAGAACAGAATCAGCAGGGCGGCCGCGCCGACCAGCTGCAGGATCGTGCCCGTCGAGCCCCATCCGACCTCGGGCGCCCGGACCACGGCGAACACGGCGAGCGCCAGGCCGGCGGTGACGGCGACGGCACCCAGGATGTCGACGGAACCGCGGCGGCCCTCGACGGCGGGAAGCAACTTCGTGGCGGCCAGCGTGGCCAGGCCGATGGGCACATAGATGATGAACACCCACGGCCAGCTCAGCCACTCGGTGAACACACCGCCGAGGAACACGCCCGCCGTGCCGCCGGCGGGCGCCGCGGCTCCGTAGAGCGCCATCGCCTTGCCGAGCTCCTTCGGGTTGCGCCCGAAGAGCATCATCAGCAGCGTCATCGCGGCGGGGGCGATGAGGGCGCCACCCACGCCCTGCACGGCGCGGCCTACGACCTCGACCCAGGCCGTCTGGGCAGCCGCCGCGACGACGGAACCGGCGATCATGACGGCCCAGCCGGCATTGAAGACCTTGCGTGCCCCGAGAAGGTCCGACAGGCGCCCACCGAGCAGCAGCAGACCGCCGAAGGCGATGACGTAGGCGTTGAACACCCACTGGAGTTCGCCCTGCGAGAAGCCCAGATCCTTCTGCATCTCGGGCAGCGCCACACCGATGATGGACGTGTCCATGATCACCATGAACTGCGCGGCCGCGAGCACTGTGAGCGCCCACCACCGCCGCGGATTGACCGTTGGCGTTGACATGACCCTATCTCCCCTTTGGAACTTATACCCCTGGGGGGTACCTGTGAAGCGCACCATAACATACCCCCAAGGGGTATGCGAGAGCAAGAGTTCCCGGTCGATCAGCCGCCAGGGGTGGCAGCGGGGGTGACCACCCGTCCGCTGCTCCGGTGGAGCCGAAGAGGGACCACGTACCTGGTCGGCCGGCGGCCGAGGAAGAAGGAGCCCGCCTCCGTGGCGTCCCACCGTCGTCCCAAGCAGCCGAATCCGAGCTACGCGACTGCCCTCACCGTGACCGCTGCTGCGGCCGTCGCGTCGCTATCGACCCAGTCGGCCTCGGCGGACCCTCTTCCCGACCCGAACAAGAAGGGCGTGAAGGCAGAGGTCGACCGGCTCCACGAAGACGCGACGCAGGCCACCGAGAAGTACAACGGGGCGAAGGAGAATTCCGACCGCCTGCAGGAGCAGGTCGAGTTCCTTCAGGACACCGCCGCGCGCAAGCAGGCCGGGCTCAATGAGCTGCGGGACCGACTGGGCTCGATCGCGGCCGGTCAGTACCGCAGCGGCGGGCTGGATCCGTCGGTGCAGTTGTTGCTCTCCGAGGACCCGGACACGTATCTGCAGAAGGCATCGGACATCGACCGGCTGAGCGCCCGGCAGGTCAGTCTGCTCCAGCAGTTCCTGTCCCAGCAGCGTGCGCTGCAGCAACAGCGCAGCCAGGCCGCCGAGAAGCTCAGCGACCTCGAGGACACGCGCAGGGAACTGGGCAGCAGGAAGCAGGAGATCCAGGGAAAGCCGGCCAAGGCACAGCAGTTGCTGAACACCCTCACGGCCGAGGAGCGGGCGAGGATCGCGGCCGAGGAGGAGCGCGCGAACCGCTCCAGCGCCCGGGTGACCTCGGCAACGAGGCCAGTGCGTCACAGCGCGCCGCGGCAGCCTTCAGTGCGGCGGCGTTCGGCCCGAGAACGCGACGGAGGCGGATCACGGCGTTGTGGCCGCCGACCGAGAAGGCACCGCGCGGCGGGTGGACAGTCGCCATTTCGTGGCGAGTCCATAGTAGGACCCTGGAGCCCTCACTTCTGGCTGCCGGAGGCATCAGGCGAAGCGGGTCAGGTCCGCCGACTGCAGCCGCCTCCGTGAATGGTGAGGTGTTCCGTCAGGAAGCCCCAGACGGCAGGTGTCACTGCCCGCGCCTGGTCATCGGCGGTGCGCATGGCGGCGGACAGACCGACCTCCGCCAGGTGTCCGTGCGGCAGCGTGCGAGCGACTGCAGCCGCCAAGGCCGTGGAACGCCACGCGTCGGCGTCCGGGACGATCAGGGTCGGCACCTCGACCGACCGGAGGTCCCCGACGCTCCGAAAGGAGCGGTCGTCAGGTATGGCCGCCTCTCCCTCGTCGTCCTCAGTGTCTTCGACGCTGATCACAACGGCGGCGCGCAGGCGTTGCGGATATGCCATGGCCGCGCGCAACGTGATCGTCCCTCCGAGGCCCCCTGTTGCCTTTGAGCGCAGCCCGCCGAAGGCCGAGGTGATCCATGAGCGCGCCGACATCGTCGACGTACTGCGACCAGGTGTGGCGCGCAGGGCCCACACACACGGAGCGTCCATAACCGCGCACGTCCGGCAGGACCACGGTGTAGGTGTCCGCGAGACGGTGCGCCAGGGGCAGCAGACTCTGATGGTCGGGACGGCCACCGTGCAACAGGATGAGGGCCGGTCCACCACCGAGTACGGCGGCGTGAAGGCGGCAGTCATCACTGCCGCGATAGACGAACTCGCGCATGTGAGCCTCAGGACATGAGATTCCCTCCCAGAGAGCGAGATATACCCCCGAGGGGTACTGCACCTACCCGCACATGTATACCCCCTACCGGTATCGCTGACAAGCGTCGGACCGACGGTGCCGTACCGCGGCGAGCCCCATGCCAGACACGCCGTTCACACCGCCGCTCGGCTCACGCCGACCGGTGGATGCAGAAAGAGCCAGTCAGCCGGGGCGCAAATGCGGAGCGCCGCATCCGGAGGAACGCCCCGGATGCGGCGATTGCCCGCGGTTTCCGCAGGCACCCGGTACAACACCGGGGCCGCGCATGAGGTGATCACGTCAAACGACGCCTCGGCACTAGTGGTTGTTCGCCACTGCCCCAGGGCGGTGCAGCACTTGCCAACTACGCCCCCCGTCCTGCGACTCGTAGACCACATCCCCGGTGTCGGCTGCGAAGAGCTGCGCGGAGCTCACGGCGGCCAACCAGCACCGTCGGCTCCGCGTCCTTCGGCAGCCGGCCGCGTGCGTCCATGCCCGGCCGTCATCGCCGACGAGGACCTGACCATCCGCCCCCAGTGCAACCAGCACACCGGAGTCGGGACTGTCGATCGCGACCAAGTCCGGGACATCGGGGACGGGAGTGAAGGTGTGACCGCCGTCGACGCTCGTCCTCAATCCGTCTGGAGTCGTGGCCGACAGCTGCTGCGGCTTGCTCGCGTGGGCGGCCAGGTCGCCGATGGGAAGTTGTGCCCGGCGATCCCACGTCGCACCTCCATCACTGCTTGCCCAAACCTGGCAGGTCTGACTGTCGAAGCCGTAGAGCATGTCGCCCGCCGACTGCAGTGAGTGGAAATCGGCCCTCCCTTCGGCGGACACGGTCGTCCAGGTGTTGCCGGCGTCAGTGCTGCGGATCAGTCCAAGGTGCGGGGACGTGGCTGTGCGGTCGGTGGCTGAGGGATGACCGCTGGCCAGAAAGGTGCGCGGGCCGGTGACGGTGAAGCCCATCGTGTCCTGACAGCGGTTCGCGACGCGTACGGCTTCGCTGCCGGTCAGGCGGAAGACGCCCAGGTGCCCCCCGGCATAGACCGTGCCGTCGGCCGGGTCGAGACCCAGGCCGTGGAGGTGTCCGGTGCGCGGCTCGGGAGCAGCGGTGGAGGGATCATCACTAGGGTGGAGCCGCACGCCGCCAAGAAAAGCAGGCCAAAGGTCATGAGAGTCGTCACCGTCCGTCGCCGGCGGGACAGGGGCAGCGCAAAGGAACGCACCTGCTGACTCATGCCCCGCATCCTCATCGGGATGCTTCGCCGTCGCCGACGGCAGCGATCCGGGCAACCGAGACCGGTGGTTCGATGCACGGGGCGAAGCCCGGCCGGAGTGACCGCGACGAGTCGGCGGACCGCGGCTTCGGAGAGCCGGAGCCGACTGCGGTGAGGGCATGGAGGCAGTAGCTCGCGAGCTCGTCGGTTGCGACGTCGTCCCGGAGGTGACCGCTCGCCACCGCCTCCGCCGACACACCGCGGAAGAGATCGACGGTCGTGACATATTGATACCCCTAGAGACACAGTGTCTCGTAAACTGCCGTTCGGAGATTTCGCCCCGTGGAGGACGTCTCATGACCGACCCGTCCCAGCCACCTCGCAGCAACCCGCCAGGGGCGCCCCGCTGGGCGAAGGTGTCCGCCATCGTCGTCGGCGTCCTGATCCTGTTGGCCGTAGTCGTGAAGCTCACCGGCCTCGGCGGCGACCACGGCCCCGGCCGGCACATGGGCAACGGAGACACGGCTTCGACCGGCGTCACCGTGATCCAGACGTCCAGCGGCCACCCGGCCGCGTACGCACCGGAGGGTCACCGCTGATGTCCATGCCGCCGCGCCTCCGCAAGGCGGTGCTCACCGCCCACGTCATTACCTCGGTGGGCTGGCTCGGCGCCGTCTTCGCCTACCTCGCTCTCGACGTCACGGCGGTGACCGGCCAGGACCCGTCGACGGTACGCGGCGCCTATGCCGCGATGGAAGTGACGGTGCGGTCCGCCATCGTCCCTCTGGCCCTCGCGTCGGTGTTGATCGGGATCATCAACGCCCTGGGCACTCCATGGGGCCTTTTCCAGCACTACTGGGTGCTGGTGAAGCTCCTCCTCACCGTCGTCGCCACGGCCGTCCTGTTGATCGAGACACGGACAGTGAGCCACCTGGCAGAGACGGCGGCAACCATCGCCGATCCGCGCGGACTACCGGGGACGCTGCCCCATTCCGTGGGTGGACTGGTGGTCCTGCTCCTCATCGTGATCCTCTCGGTGTTCAAGCCGAAGGGCCTGACCCGGTACGGGTGGCGCAAGCACGAGGAGCAGCGGCACAACGGGCGCACCCAGAACACTACGGTCTCCGCGAGGTAGCCCTGGACGCGTACGCAGCGAAATCCTCATGGCCCGGCGGTCGCTGCATGACGACGGTGTGACGGAAGTCCGGTGAGAATCCGGCTCGGAGGGTGGGTTGGGGGCCTCTGACCTGGACCTCTATGGACTGTGTGGACGTTCACGAGCCGCTCAAGACGGCGGGTAGACTCAGGTCACGTGACTGCTGTGTCTGCGAAGCCTCGCATCCCCAATGTCCTGGCCGGCCGCTACGCCTCCACGGAGCTCGCCGTCCTCTGGTCCCCCGAGCAGAAGGTCAGGCTTGAGCGTCAGCTCTGGCTCGCGGTGCTGCGCGCCCAGAAGGACCTGGGGATCGACGTGCCGGACGCGGCGATCGCCGACTACGAGCGCGTGCTCGACCAGGTCGACCTGGCCTCCATCGCCGAGCGCGAGAAGGTCACGCGCCACGATGTGAAGGCCCGCATCGAGGAGTTCAACGCCCTCGCGGGCCACGAGCACGTCCATAAGGGCATGACCTCGCGCGACCTGACCGAGAACGTCGAGCAGCTGCAGATCCGGCTGTCCCTGGAGCTGATGCGCGACCGCACCGTGGCGGTGCTCGCGCGCCTGGGCAAGCTGTCCGGCGAGTACGCGGAGCTGGTCATGGCGGGCCGCTCGCACAACGTGGCCGCGCAGGCCACGACGCTCGGCAAGCGGTTCGCGACGGCAGCCGACGAGTTGCTGGTCGCCTACAGCCGCCTGGAGGACCTCCTCGGCCGCTACCCGCTGCGCGGGATCAAGGGACCGGTCGGCACCGCACAGGACATGCTCGACCTGCTGGGCGGCGACGCCGGGAAGCTGGCCGAGCTGGAGCAGCGCATCGCGGCCCACCTCGGCTTCGCGCACGCCTTCACCTCCGTGGGCCAGGTCTACCCGCGCTCACTGGACTACGACGTGGTCTCGGCGCTGGTGCAGCTCGCGGCGGCCCCGTCCTCCGTGGCCAAGACGATCCGCCTGATGGCCGGTCACGAGCTGGTGACCGAGGGCTTCAAGCCGGGCCAGGTCGGCTCCTCCGCCATGCCGCACAAGATGAACACCCGCTCCTGCGAGCGCGTCAACGGGCTCATGGTCATCCTGCGCGGCTACGCCTCGATGACCGGCGAGCTCGCGGGCGACCAGTGGAACGAGGGCGACGTTTCCTGCTCCGTGGTTCGCCGCGTGGCGCTGCCGGACGCGTTCTTCGCGTTCGACGGCCTGGTCGAGACGTTCCTGACGGTGCTCGACGAGTTCGGCGCCTTCCCGGCCGTGGTCGCCCGCGAGCTGGACCGCTACCTGCCGTTCCTCGCCACGACCAAGGTGCTGATGGGCGCGGTGCGCGCCGGCGTCGGCCGCGAGGTCGCGCACGAGGCCATCAAGGAGAACGCGGTGGCGTCCGCGCTCGCGATGCGCGAGCAGGGCGCGGAGCGCAACGAGCTGCTCGACAAGCTGGCCGGCGACGAGCGCATCCCGCTGGACCGGGCGCAGCTGGACGAACTGATGGCGGACAAGCTGTCGTTCACCGGCGCCGCCGCCGACCAGGTGGCCGTGCTGGTCTCCCGTATCGAGGAGATCGCCAAGCAGCACCCCGAGGCCGCGGGCTACACGCCGGGAGCGATCCTCTGACCCGGCTCCGACCGGCGGACCTGGAGGCCGCCCGCGACCGGCTCGTGCCGGACGTGGTCGCGGACGGCCTCCGTGTTCTGTTCTGCGGGATCAATCCGGGACTCATGACGGCCGCCACGGGCCACCATTTCGCCCGTCCCGGCAACCGGTTCTGGCCGGTCCTTCACCTGTCGGGGTTCACGCCCCGGCAGCTGAAGCCGTCGGAGCAGCACGAGCTGCCGGCTCTCGGGCTGGGGATCACGAACGTGGTGGCGCGGGCCACGGCACGCGCCGACGAGCTGAGCGCGCAGGAGTACCGCGAGGGCGGGCGGATTCTCACGGCGAAGGTGGAGCGGCTGCGGCCGCGCTGGCTCGCGGTGGTGGGAGTGACCGCGTACCGCACGGCCTTCGGCGAGCGCGGGGCCGCGATCGGGCCGCAGGAGCGGACGATCGGTGACACCCGGATCTGGGTGCTGCCCAACCCGAGCGGGCTGAACGCCCACTGGACGGCGCAGACCATGGCGGCGGCGTACGGGGAGCTGCGCGAGGCGGCCGGCGCCGCTGTCCGAGCGGGCCGCCGGGGCGGCCTCAGGGCGGGTCCGTCTCCGTGACGACCGCGAGCAGTTCCCACCGGTGCTCGTCCGCGCGTGCGACGCCGACGGCAATCCAGTGGCCGTCCACCCGCCAGAGGTGCAGGTCGTCGGTGAGATGACTGAGCTCCTCCCACGGGTCCGGTATGTCCTCCCCCGAGATGCTTCTCACGAACACCGACCACAGGGCGACCCGCTGCGGCTCACCCCAGCGGATGGCGACCGCGTCCGCCAGCGCCTCGAACTCGGCGTCGCACTGCTCGCCCGCCTCCTCCTGCCGCATGCCGCACTCCTGCCCCTCCTCCGCCGCCGTGGGGAGCCGGGCGAGATGGAAACCGGGGCCACTGTCGCCGAGCTCCGACCGGCCGCGCTGGGCCGGGAACGCCCGGCCTCGCAGCAGGTCGATCGCAGCGAGGTGCTGTGCCGTGGTCATGACGCCAGTAAAGCGGCCCCTACTGACAATTGGCACACCGTCAGGCGGCGTTCGGCCACGGCGGGCGCCGCTTCACGCCTCGGCGGCCCGTACCGCGCCAGGAGCCGGCCGTCCCTGCGGGCCTCCGGGACGGGCGCGCGGCGGGCGGCGGCAGCGAGTACGATCCGGCAGACACGCGCTCGAGCTGGAAGGACACACAGTGGGGCGGCTGACCGGCGGAGACCCGTCGCTGCTGCGGCGGATCAACTCCGCAGTGGTACTCCATTCCCTGCGGGGCGCCGACACCTCCACGCTCACGGATCTGACCCGGATCACGGGACTGTCCAGGCCGACGGTCGAGGGTGTGGTCGAGGGGCTGATCGAGGCCGGTCTGGTCGTCGAGAGCGTTCCCGAGGAGGGCGAGGCGCGCCGGCAGGGGCGCCCGGCCCGCCGGTTCCGGTTCCGCGCCGAGGCCGGTCATCTGCTGGGCGTCGAGATCGGGGCGCACCGGGTCGCGGTCCTCATGTCGGGTCTCGACGGGCGCATCATCGGCGCCGGTTCCCGGGACGTGTCCGAGACGGCGTCCGCCGACGACAGGCTGGAGAAGGTGCGCACCGTCGTCGCGGACGTGCTCCGCAGGACCGGTGTGGCGCGCAGCAGTCTGTGGGCGGTGGGCGTGGGCTCACCGGGAATCGTGGAGGCCGACGGCACGGTGCGGCTGTCCACCGCGCTGCCCGGCTGGACGGGACTGCCGCTCGGGGACCGGCTGCGCCGGTCCTTCCGCTGTCCGGTACTGGTGGAGAACGACGCCAACGCGGCCGCGGTCGCCGAGCACTGGAAGGGCGCGGCCACGGACTCGGACGACATCGTGTTCGTCCTCGCCGGGCTGAGCCCGGGTGCCGGATCGCTGATCGGCGGCAGGCTGCACCGGGGCTACGGCGGCGCGGCGGGCGAGATCGGGGCGCTGCACCTGCTGGGCCGCGAGGTGACGCCGGAGAAGTTGCTGTCGACGACGGACGAGCCGCTGCACCCGCTGGACGAACAGGCGGTCGCCGACGTGTTCTCGCTCGCGAGGAGCGGCGACGAGCGGGCACGGGCCGCTGTCGACCGTTTCAACCAGCGCCTGGTGCACGACGTCGCCGCGCTGGTGCTCGCGCTCGATCCGGAACTGGTGGTGATCGGCGGCTGGGCGGCCGGTCTCGACGGCGTACTGGAGCCGCTGCGCGACGAGTTGTCCCGCTACTGCCTGCGGCCGCCACGGGTGACGCTGTCGCGGCTGGGCGAGGCGGCGGTGGCGACGGGTGCACTGCGGTTGGCGCTCGACCACGTGGAGGAGCAGCTGTTCGCCGTGGAGGGCACGGTGACGGCCCGCCGTTGAGACCGGCCGGGCCCGAACTGTCCACGGGCGGACGGCCCGCCGCCGGACGATAGCTGCGCGGGCACCGCACACCGTCGTCCGGAGGCGGACGCCCCGCCGTCGTCCGGGCGCGTACCTCCAGTGCGCCGGACACCCGCCCGCAGGCGGACGGCCCGCCGCCCGGCGATTGCCCCGCGGCGGGCCGCAGGAGAAGACGGCGGGGCCTCCGTCAGGAGGCGCGGCGTTCCTCGGACCCGTGGCTGATCTCCAGGTCCCCGTAGGCGCCGAAGGTGAGCCGGCAGGTGTCGGCGCGGTACGTCGCGACGGACAGGGCGGCCGTGCGGCCCTCGGCGAAGTAGCGCGTGGTGACGACCAGGACGGGGGCGCCGGGCAGCCGGTCCAGCTCCTTGGCGTCGACGGCGCCGGCGGAGCCCAGCTCCACCGCGCGGTCCTGGCCCTCCAGGTCGAGGCGCGCCAGTTCGCGCAGGACGCCGCGGGCGAGCGCGGGGCCCGAGGGGGCGTCGATGGCCGGAAGGTCGGGCACGGAGGAGGCCGGGACGTACAGCAGCTCCGTGGCGACGGGCTGGCCGTGGTCGGCGCGCAAACGGCGCACCACGTGCGTCTCCTCGTCGCCGTCGAGGTCCAGCAGGCGCGCGACGGACGCGGGCGGTACCGCCGGGCCGCACTCGGTGGGCTGCCACGCGTCGGTCGCACCGGCGCCCGGCCACTCGTGCGGCGACGGCGAGACGTCGACGCCCATGCGGGGCGGGGCGACGGTGGTGCCGACACCGCGGCGGCGCTGGAGGCGGCCTTCGAGCTCCAGTTGTTCGAGCGCCTGCCGGAGCGTGGCGCGGGCGACTCCGAAACGGGCGGCGAGATCACGCTCGTTGGGCAGGATCTCGCCCACCGTGAAGTCGGAGTCGAGCGCTTCGCCGATCACGGTCTTGAGGTGCCAGTACTTAGGTTCCGGCACCGTGTCCAGCTGCGTGGTCCCCACCCTGATCCTCCGCAATCGCCGTGCCCGGCGGCTTTCCGCGCCCTTGTTTATTAAAGGTCCCTGCACTATCCCTGCGACCATAGGACGGGCCCCACCCTTGGTCAAGACCAATACCGCGGCGGTCACGCAGCGGTGCCGCTCGGCTTCGCAGAGCGTTCACGCCGGTTCGTACCGAAGGCGTCGCGGACAGCACAAGACCCCGCGTCCGAAAGCGGACACGGGGTCTGACGTGCGGCGCGGGCGGTTTCAGGCCGCGTCGGCGGGGACGAGCGAGGTGAGCTTGTCGGGGTTGCGGACGATGTAGACGCAGCTGATGCGCCCGTTGAGGACCTCCAGCTGGAAGACGGTGTCCGGCCGCCCGTCCGACAGGACCAGCACCGCGGGGGCACCGTTGAGCTCGACGAACCGGACCTCCATGGCCGCGAGCGGCTCGCGGGCCACCGCGAACAGGAAGCGGCCCACCTTGTCGGCGCTGTGCATGACGCGCAGCGGCGCCTTGGTCTTGCCGCCGCTGTCGCCGACCAGGGTCACGTCGGGGGCGAGCAGGGAGAGCAGTCCGGACAGGTCGCCGCCGGACGCCGCGGCGAGGAACCGTTCGGTGAGGGCCCGGCATTCATCGGGGTCGACGTCGTAGCGGTGCCTGCGCTCGTCGACGTGCTTGCGCGCCCGGCCGGCCAGTTGGCGCACGGCCGCCTCGGACTTCTCCAGGATCGCCGCGATCTCCGCGTGCGGGAAGCCGAAGGCCTCCCGCAGCACGAACACCGCGCGTTCGAGCGGGGAGAGGGATTCGAGGACCACGAGCACGGCCAGCGAGACGGAGTCCGCGAGGACGGCCTGCTCGGCGGTGTCGGGGACCGACGGGCCGAAGTCGGTGACGATCGGCTCGGGCAGCCAGGGCCCCACGTACGACTCGCGGCGCGACTGGACGTGCCGCAGCCGGTCGATGGCGAGGCGGGTCGTGATGCGCACCAGGAAGCCGCGCGGCTCGCGCACGTCGTCGCGGGCGTCCGCGGACCAGCGCAGCCATGCCTCCTGAACCACGTCCTCCGCGTCGGCGACGCGCCCGAGCATGCGGTAGGCCACGCCGGTCAGGACGGGCCGGTGTTCTTCGAAGACGTCGGTCACGGTGTCTGTTGCCACGATTCCATCCCAACCGACGCAGCCCCTGGGTGTCCAGGAGGTATTGGTGCGGCACGCGGCACATCGGCCCCGTCCTGCCGCGGTTCTTGAACTGCGGCCTACCGAGCGGTAATTGTTACTGACAAGCCGTCTACAGCCTTAGGGTGCTCAGGGAGCTGGCGTACATGGCCGAAGAGATCTCGTTCGCCGTCCGGGCCGCCGACGGCAGCCGCACGCTGTCCCTGCACTACGAGCGCAGGGGCGCCGGCGAACCCCTGCTGCTGCTCCACGGTATCGGCCACCACTGGCAGGCCTGGGAGCCCGTGATGGACATCCTCGCCACGGAGCGGGACGTGGTCGCCGTGGACCTGCCCGGCTTCGGGGCGTCGCCCGCGCTGCCGGACGGGCTGCCGTACAGCCTCGGCACGGTCGGTGCCGCGCTGGGCGCGTTCTGCGAGGCCATCGGCATCGAGCGCCCGCACGCCGCGGGCAATTCGCTGGGCGGCCTGCTCGCCCTGGAGCTCGGCCGCGAGAAGCTCGTCCGGTCGGTGACGGCCCTGTCCCCCGGCGGCTTCTGGTCGGAGCGCGAGCGGATCTACGCCTTCGGGCTGCTGCGCGCGATGCGGGTGGGCGCCACGTCGATGCCCGGGCCGGTGATCGAGCGGCTGTCCCGCTCGGCCGCCGGCCGGACGGCGCTGGTGAGCACCATCTACGCCCGGCCCGCACGCCGTTCGCCCGAGGCCGCCGTCGCCGAGACGTACGCCCTGCGCAGGGCCACCGGCTTCCACCAGACCCTCGCGGCCGGCCGGGACGTGCTGTTCACCGACGACATCCGCGACATCCCCGTCACGATCGGCTGGGGCACCAAGGACCGGCTGCTGCTGCGCCGCCAGGGGGTGCGCGCCAAGCAGGTGATCCCCGGCGCACGGCTCGTACGGCTGCCCGGCTGCGGCCACGTGCCGATGAGCGACGACCCGGCGCTCGTCGCCCGCGTCCTGCTGGACGGCAGCCGCTGACGCCTCCCCGGGTGCCCGGTCGGAGCGGTGCGCGGGCACCGGGCACCAGGCGGGTCCCGCTGTTCACTTGGGGTTCGTGTCCCGGCCGTGGCCGGGCACTAGGCATGGCGGCAGACCGTCCGGACCCCCCGTATGGAGGCGCAGCGATGTCCCAGACCCCCCGGAGATTCACCCCCGCCCGCCGTTCCGTCCTGCGTGGCACGGCCGCCGCTTCGGCCGCGCTGGCCCTGCCGGCCGTGGGATCGACCCCCGCCCTGGCGCTGTCGGGCCGGCCTCGCGCGGCGTGGGGGGTGCAGACCGGCGACGTGACGACGACGTCGGGGCTCGTCTGGGTGCGTTCCGACCGGCCCGCCCGCATGATCGTGGAGACCTCGGCGACGGAGTCCTTCCGCCGGCCGCGCACCTGGCACGGTCCGCTGCTGGGCCCGGACACCGACTTCACCGGGACGACCGCGCTGCGCGGGCTGCCGCCCGGCGAGCAGGTCCACTACCGGGTCACGCTCGCCGACCCGGACGACCCCCGGCGCACCGGCGAGGCGGTCCGCGGCACCTTCCGCACCGCGCCCGCGCGACGCCGGCAGGGTGTGCGGTTCCTGTGGTCCGGCGACATCGCCGGGCAGGGCTGGGGCATCAACCCGGACATCGGCGGCTACCGCGCGTACGAGGAGATGCGCCGTCTCGATCCGGACTTCTTCCTGTGCAGCGGCGACACTGTCTACGCGGACGGGCCGCTCGTGCCGGCCGTGACCCTGCCGGACGGGCGGGTGTGGCGCAATCTGATGACCGAGGAGAAGTCCAAGGTCGCCGAGACGCTGGACGAGTACCGCGGGAACTTCCGCTACAACCTGCTCGACGAGAACGTGCGGCGGTTCAACGCGCAGGTCCCGACCATCGTGCAGTGGGACGACCACGAGGTGCGCAACAACTGGTATCCGGGCCAGATCCTCGATGACGCGCGGTACACGGAGAAGAACGTCGACGTGCTCGCGCGGCGCTCGATGCGGGCGTTCGCCGAGTACTTCCCCGTCGGAACGCTGTCCGCGCGCGGCAGCGAGGGCCGCATCCACCGGGTGGTGCACCACGGGCCGCTGCTGGACGTGTTCGTCCTCGACATGCGCAGCTTCCGCAACGCCAACTCGCCGGGCCGGCAGGCGGACGACTCCCAGGGCATCCTCGGCGCGGAGCAGCTCGCCTGGCTCAAGCGCGAGCTGTCCCGGTCGCGGGCGGTGTGGAAGGTGATCGCCTCCGACATGCCGCTCGGCCTGATCGTGCCGGACGGCTCGGCGAACTTCGAGGCCGTGGCGCAGGGCGACCCGGGGGCGCCGCTCGGACGCGAACTGCAGATCGCCGACCTGCTGCGGTACATCAAGCACCGCCGTATCACCGGCACGGTGTGGCTGACCGCCGACGTGCACTACACGTCGGCCCAGCACTACGCGCCCGAGCGTGCAGCGTTCAAGGACTTCGCGCCGTTCTGGGAGTTCGTCTCCGGCCCGCTCGCCGCGGGCGGTTTCCCGGCGAACGCGCTCGATGCGACGTTCGGCCCCGACCGGGTCTTCGTACGCGCCCCGCAGCGGGCGAACGTGTCCCCGATGGAGTCGCCGCAGTACTTCGGCGAGGTGGACATCGACGGCGACAGCGGCGAGTTGACGGTGCGGCTGCGCGCCGAGGGCGGATCGGTCCTGTTCACGAAGACGCTCCAGCCGGGGCGCGTGGGGCAGTAGCCGCGGGCGCGACCGGGAGCGCGGGCGACACAGGACCACATGGTTGACAGGGGGTCAGTGGATCCGGTGAACGCCGGATGTCGGCCTGTCCCCCGCCGCGGCGAACCTGCTAGCTGTGAGCGCCGTAGCGAAATGTACACGCTACGACAAATTGCCCGGAAAGACCGCATTGCTCTCCGGGCTCGATGTCCTCAAGAAAGGTCTGGGATGCCCAAAATCTTCCCTGTGGCCCTCCTCGCGCTCACTCTTGCCGCCGCCCCGCTGACCGCGGCGGTGGCCAAGGCTCCTCCGCAGTCCGACCAGGTCCCCGGCAGTTACATCGTGACTCTCAAGGCCGCAGCCGATGCCGACGACGCCGGCGCCGACGCGGAGGCGGCTGTGAATGCGGCGGTCGAGCAGGCCACCACCCTGGGTGCCGATGTGCGGCACGTGTACCGCTACGCCCTCCAGGGCTACTCCGCGTCCATGAGCCCGGACGTCGCGGCCACGCTCGCCGACGACCCGCGGGTGAAGTCGGTGGAGCCCGACCGGCGGGTACAGGCCACCGCTCAGTCCGTTCCGACCGGGGTGGACCGGGTGGAGGCCGACAAGAGCCCCACAGCGGCCATCGACGGCGCCGACACCCGGGTGAACGCCGACGTCGCCGTCATCGACACCGGGATCAACCCGGACCACGCGGACCTCAATGTCCACGAGGCCGGCGGCAAGAACTGCTGGCTGCCCATCCTGGCCCCCAACGACTGGCACGGCCACGGCACGCATGTCGCCGGAACCATCGGCGCCCTGGACAACGGCACCGGGGTGGTCGGTACGGCACCGGGCGTCCGGCTCTGGCCGGTGCAGGTGCTCGACCCCCTGGGCAGCGGCACCACCTCGGCGGTCGTCTGCGGCATCGACTACGTCACCCAGCACGCCGACGAGATCGAGGTCGCCAACATGAGCCTCGGCGGCGCCGGCACCGACGACGGCAACTGCGGCAGGAGCAACAACGACGCCATGCACCAGGCGATCTGCAATTCCGTCGCCAAGGGCGTCACCTACACCGTGGCGGCCGGCAACAACCACGCCGACGCCAAGAACATGATCCCCGCCGCGTACGACGAAGTGATCACCGTCAGCGCCCTGGCCGACTTCGACGGCAAGCCGGGGGGTCTCGGCCGGCCGACGTGCCTCAGCGACCAGGACGACACCTTCGCCGACTTCTCCAACTACGGCTCCGACGTCGACCTGATCGCGCCCGGCGTGTGCATCCGCTCCACCTCCAACACCGGCGGCTACACCACGCTGTCCGGCACGTCGATGGCCGCTCCCCACGTCGCGGGCGGCGCCGCGCTGTACCGGGCCAAGAACCCCGGCGCACTGCCGCAGAACGTCAAGACGGCTCTGCAGGGCGCCGGCAGCCTCGACTGGACCTGGCCCTCGCAGGACGGCGACAGCACCAAGGAACGTCTGCTCGACCTGACGTCCTTCTGACGGCGGTCACCTGCCCCATGGCGTGGACGCGCACCGGTGCGGGTGCGCGCTCATGCCACGGGTCTGTGGTCAGGAGCCGCGAGCGGCGCTCCGGCGAACGGACCACGCAGGAACCGGCAGCAACGAGGGCCGCCATCCCGTACCGGGGTGGCGGCCCTCGCCGTTCCCGTCGCCGGGAGCGGCCGGTTCCGTGCGACGGCCCTGGCGGGCTCCCCGCCGCCGGTGCCCGGCGGGCCGCTTCGTGCGGAAGGCGGGCCGGTGTCGCGCTCGATGACCACCGGGACCGCGTACCACGGTCGGTGTCAGTGGTGCGTTCTACGGTCCTGCCATGACGCGATCACTGCAGGCGTTCGCCTATTCCCGTGCGTCCGCTCTCGTTTCCGCCCAGGACGGCCGGCTGCTCGGTCTGGAGACGTCGAGCGGGCTCACGCCCAGGGGTGCCGAGGCCCACCCGCACTTCTTCTCCGGCTTCCTCGCCTCGCCGCAGGCCGCCGCCCGCGGCCTGCTCGCCGTGGCCGACGTCGCCGCGGCGCGGTACCACGACCACACGCTCCGCCCGATACTGGACCCGGTCGTCACGGGCAACGGCGACCGGCTGCGCTTCGAGTCCTTCTCCGGCTGCAACGGGGTCTACGCCCGCCTGGACGTGCTGCCCGACGGTCTGGACGGCGCCGACACGGGCCACGGCACGACGAACGTGGACGTCAACAACCCCCTGCGGGAGGCGCTTTCCCGGCTGACCGGCGACGATCCGCTCCATCTGCGGGTCGGGCCGGACGAGTTGGCGGTCACGACTCTCGCTGGCGCGGTGGTGGAGAAGAAGGTGCCCCTTCCCGACCGGTGGCTGCGCGGCTTCGCCGAGGCCCAGGTCGCGACCGTCGGCTTCGACCTGCGGGCCGAGCTGCCCGCGGCCGAGGCGGTGCGCTTCCTGCGGTCGCTGCCGCGTGGTTCGGGCGGCGCCGCGCGGGGCGTGCAGTGGGTCGTGCCCGCCGGCCGGACGCTGCGTCCCACCACCCGGCCGGCCCCCGGTGCGGTGTGCCTGCCGGGTCCCGAGCGGCTCGCCGCGCTCCAGCGGGTGCTGCGCCAGGCGCGGTCACTGCGGGTGTACGGCCCGGTGGCCGACGGGCTGCCGACGGCGAGCGCGTGGGAGGTCGTGCTGCCCGGCATGCGACTGACCCTCACCCTGTCCCCCGACGCCTCGCGCGGCTTCTCCGGAGAGGGCGGCGTGCTGGAGGCCCTGGCCACGGAGGAGGCCGCGGCGGACGCGGAGCTCGTCTCGGTGCTGCTGGCCTGGGAGCCACGGATCGACCCCGCGGACCTCGCGGACCGAAGCGGTCTGACGACCGGGCGGGTGCGCGCGGCGCTGACCCGGCTCGGCACGGCGGGCCGCGTCGGGTACGACCTGGCCGACGCGGCGTACTTCCACCGCGAACTGCCCTGCGACGCCGACCGCGCCGAGCGGCACAACCCCCGCCTGACGGCCGCCCGGGACCTCGTCTCGGCCGGCGCGGTCGACCTGTCCGGCGAGCCGGCGACGGTGTTCTCGGGCGAGCGGCGCTACCAGGTGAGGGACGCGGGCGGGGCGCTGAGCTGCACCTGTCAGTGGTGGACCGGCCATCAGGGCAGGCGCGGACCGTGCAAGCACGCCCTGGCGGTGCGGATGGCCCGGCGCGGTGCGGCGGTCACGGCGCAGACGCTCTCCTCGACGACGGGAGCGATCCGATGACCGGCCTCGCAGCGGCGGTGGGCGAGGGCCGGGTCCGCGATGTGCGCGGACACCTCGCCACGATGACCAGCGAGGAGCGCAAGGCGGCGCTGCCCGTGCTGAAGGAGATCCGGGCCGAGATCCGCGGCTGGGACTGGGACCGCTGGCGCGAGCGCGGCGCCGTCCAGGACGCGCTGCTGGTCGCCGGAGCGGGCTGCCTGTCCGGGGCCGCCGCGGCGGCGGCCTGGATCGGCGCGCGCGACCTGCGCAGTGCGACGGTCGTGCCGTACGGGGTCGTCGCTTCCGTCCTCGCGGACCGGGACTCCGCCTGGCTGGCGGACGTCGCCCATCGGCTCGCCGCCCGCGCCTCCACCGCCCGGGAGGACGCCGCGCTCATCCACGAGCTGGTCGAGATGTCCGGCTGCGAGACGCCGACGACGGACGAGTACGTCGACGGCTGGGCGCTCTCGGTGACCCCGGCCAGGGTCGGCCCGGAAGCCCTGCCCAAGGACCGGCACGCACCGGTCCTTGTGCCCCGCGTGTTCGAGGCGACACCGCTGCCGTCCGCCCTGACCACGTACGACGATCCGGACCATCCCCTGCACTGGCCGTCGACCCTGGCCCGGCTGGCCGAGGAGGGCGTGGTGGACCGCGCGGCGCTGGTCGACGGATGCGTTCTGCGGCTGCTGCGCGGCGGACGCCCCGGCGAGATGCGTTCTCTCCTGCACGTCCTGGGCGCCCTGCGTCTCACCCCGGCCGAGGAGAGCGCCCGCGTCGCCGACTGGTCCGGCATGGCCGCCGACGGCCTGTCGACGGTCGCCGCGCACGCCCAGCAGGTGCTGGGACGGGTCGCCGCGCGCGGCGAACTGTCCACGCGGGCACTGGCCGAGGCGTCGGCGGGTGTGCTGTTCCGTACTGAGAAGAAGCTGGTGCGCGCCCAGTTGGCGCTGCTGGGCAGGGAGCTGCGCCGTGACGCCGCCGCCGCGCCGGAGCTGCTTCCGGTGATCGCCGAGGCGTTCCGCCACGAGGACACCGATGTCCGGGCCCGCGCGCTGAAGCTCGTCGCACGGTACGTCCCGGCGGTGGACGACGACGTCCGGGAGGAGCTCGCCGCATCGGCCGTGCTGCTCGGCCCGGCGCACCGCGCCGAGACGGAGGCGGTGTTCGGCGCGCTCGTGGACGGCGGCGGGGCCGTGTACGAGGAGTACGAGGAGAGCCTGCCGCCGGTGCCGTCGCCCCGGCGACTGGACCCGGCGCCCGCGTCGGTCGCCGAGGTGGTCGAGCAGCTGCTGGTGCTCGTGCGCGGTGAGGAGGACGTGGTCGCCTTCGAGCGCGTCCTGGACGGTGTTGTGCGGGTGGCGTACCGGGAACGGGAGGCGCTGGCCGAGGCGTTGCGCGCCGCGATGACGGGCCGGTGGTGGACGGCCGGCGAGGCCGAGTGGGCCGACGAGAGCTTCTCGCAGCGCACGCGCGGCCTGGAGGTGGTCGCCGCGGCGCTGATGGGCCGGCTGTCGGCCCGGATGCTCGACCGGGCCAGGTCGCGTCCCGTCCGTCCCGGGCTCTGCGCCCACGCGGGCCTGGCGCACGCGGTCGACTCCCGCCTGTGGGAGGCGGCCTGCTTCCTGATCACGCGGCCGCTGCCGTTCCTGCTCGCGACGCCCACCTGGCACACGGGGGCGCTGGACGCGGAGGTGCTCGTCGACCGGCTCCGGGAGTACGGACGGCTGGGGGCGCAGCCGGCTCCGGTGGACTTCACGCAGGCCCTGCTGCGCGTGCGGCGGGACGGGGCCGAGGCCGCCGCGAAGGCCGCCGCGGGGCTGGGCACGCCGGAGGGCGACCGGCTGGCCGCGTGGCTGGCCGAGCCGGAGTCCGCGGTCCCGGCGCTCCGCGCGGCCACCGCGGACGACGACGGCGGCGCGCAGGCTACGGCAGGGGCCGGGCTGGGCCGGCGCATCGTCGAGACACGGGAGAGGCTGGCGTTCAAACGGGAGTTCCCGCGCCCGCTCCAGTGGCTCGGTCACGCGCAGGACGCGCCGTCGCAGCGCTGCTACCACTGGGAGGGCGGGTCGCGGTACTGGCCCGCCGTGCTGCCGCAGGACCGGGAGGCGCTGGCGATGTGGCTGCTGCCGGGGGTGACGGCGACGGCCCGTGACGACGCCCGGGGGGACGCCTGGTGTCTGCCGGTGCTCGCCGAGGCGGAGGGCCGCCCGGGCCCGTATCTGCAGCGCGCCCTGGCCGCCGGGCTCGGCGCGCGGTACGGCGAGGACCGGCTGGCCGCGGTGGACGCGCTGCTCGTGCTGGCCGCACGGCGGCAGCTCGACACGGAGCTGGTGGGCCGGGAGGTGGCGGAGCTGGTGCGGCACGGCACGGTCAAGCCCAACCGCTCTGCGGACGCGGCCCGTACGGCTGCGGCGACCGGGGCGTACGGGACGGTGTGGGCACTGCTGTCGGCCGCTCTGCCCGCGCTGTCGGCTCTTCGACCCGCTCCCCGAGCCCTGGGCGAGATACTGGAGGTGGCCGCCGACTGTGTGGAGCGCTGCCGTCCGGCTCCCGCGTCGGGGGGCGGGGGCTCCGGCCTGGTTCCGTGGCTCACGGAGCAGGCGGTACGGGGCGGTTCGTCGCGGCTCGTGGTCCAGGCGCCGCGGCTGCTGGCCGCACTGTGTCAGGGAACCGAACAGCGCACGCCAGAAACGGCCAAAACCTGCTTTTAGCAGTCCAAATGGGCGCTTAACCCATCAGTCACAAAGCGTTCGTGATCACGCAACACCGTTCGGTCACAGTGGCTCCATGACCGATGTGACTTCCGCGAAGAGTGCCCGCCGTCCGCACCACTGGCGGCGGGACCTCGTCGAACTGGCCGCCCTGTTCACCGCGGTCGCCGTCGCCGACGCGATCGCCAACCTGATCGGACACGGTCCCGACGGCCCGTTCCTGCTCGTCGCCTCCGCGGTCACGCTGATCGCCACGGCGGCGTTCCACACATGGTGGGCACGACGCCACAGCCATGCGCCTCCCACGACGACAGCGCCGGACAGCGCGGCAGGCACAACGGACCCGGCCGAGGGGCCGGCACCTGCGCCGTCCGGCGACGAGCCGCGCGAGACCGCGCTGTGGCGGATGCGGACGACCGTCAAGGACGCCCCCGGCAGCCTCGCCGCCCTGTGCACCGCCCTGGCCCACCTCGACGTCGACATCCTGACCCTACAGACGCACCCGCTGGGCGACGGCACAGTGGACGAGTTCCTGCTTCGGGCCCCCGCCGGGCTCCAGGCGCAGCAGCTCAGCCGCGAGATCGCCGCGGCCGGCGGCACGCACACGTGGACCGAGCGAGCCGACGCGCACGACCTCGTCGACACCCCGACCCGCGTGCTCGGCCTCGCCACGCGCACCGCCCTCGACGCCGCGGAGCTGCCGCTGGCTCTGCGCCAGCTGCTCGGACGCTGCACCATCCGCTCGCGCCCCGCGCTCTCGCTGACCGGCCGGCCCATCGGCGATCTGCCGCCGGTGGAGGGCGTCCTGGAGGAGACCGTGATGCGCCTGCGCGACCCGAACGGCGGCGCGATCACCATCGAACGGCCCTACCTACCCTTCACCCCCACCGAGTTCGCCCGGGCCCGCGCGCTCGTGGAGCTGGACGCCCACCTCGGCCCGCGCATCCCGCACAGCCGGCACGTGCTCACCCTCCCCGAGGGCAACGAGATCACCGTCCGCCGCGCCGACCAGAGCGACGTGCGGGCGGCGCTCGCCATGCACGAACGCTGCTCGGACCGGACGCTGAGCCTGCGGTACCACGGCCCGGTCGGCGACGCCGACCGCTACCTCAACCACCTGCTCAGCCCGCGCTTCGGCCGCACGCTGGCGGTGCAGACGGCCTCGGGCCGGCTGGTCGCCCTCGGCCATCTGCTGTGGGACGGCGACGAGACCGAGGTCGCCCTGCTCGTCGAGGACGAGTGGCAGCGCCGCGGCATCGGATCGGAACTCCTCGGCCGTCTGGTGGCCCTGGCCGCCGAGGCCGGCTGCGACAGTGTCTACGCCGTCACTCAGGCGTCGAACACCGGGATGGTCGCCGCGATGCGCGGCCTCGGCCTGCCGCTGGACTACCAGATCGAGGAGGGCACCCTGGTCGTCACCGCACGGCTGGACGCGGTACCGGTGCGGCCTGCGATCCGTTACGAGCAGGCAGAGCGCTGACGACCTCGGCCACCGCGCCCGGGCGCCGGCCCCCCAGGGCGTCCTCCGGCCTGGCGCTGAGCGCCTCGGTCAGGTCCCGCCACAGGTCCTCGACGTCCTCCAGGCCGACCGACATCCGCAGCAGCCGGTCGCTGACGCCGTGTGCGCGCCGGTCGCCCTCGGCCACGATCCGGTGGCTGATGGAGGCCGGGTGCTGGATCAGGGTGTCGACGCTGCCGAGGCTGACCGCCGGGGTGATCAGCCGGACACCGGCGATCACCCCGTGCGGGTCGCCGTACACCTCGAAGGAGACCATCGCGCCGCCGATGCTCGGGTAGTGCACACGCGCGACCCGCGGGTCGGCGTCGAGCCTGCGGGCGAGGTCGGCGGCGGTGGTCGACGCGGCCCTGACCCGTACGGGCAGGGTCGACAGACCGCGCAGCAGCAGATATCCGGCCAGCGGGTGCAGCACGCCGCCCGTGGCGAACCGGACCTGGCGCAGCTTGCGGGCGAACTCCTCGTCGCAGGCCACGACGCCGCCCATGACGTCGCCGTGCCCGCCCAGGTACTTGGTCGCGCTGTGCAGCACCAGCCGGGCGCCCTCCTCCGCGGGCCGCTGGAGCACGGGGGTGGCGAAGGTGTTGTCGACGAGCAGCGGAACCGAGCCGCAGGCGTGTCGCACGGCGCGCAAATCGACCTCGGCCAGGGTGGGGTTCGCCGGGGTCTCCACCATCACGAGGCCCGTGTCGGGCCGCAGGGCCTCGGCGATCCCGGCCGGGTCGGTCCACGTGACCTCGGTGCCGAGCAGTCCGGCGTTCAGCAGATGGTCGCTGCAGCCGTACAACGGCCGGACGGCGACGACGTGCCGCAGGCCCATGCTCGCCCGGACCAGCAGCACGGCGGTGAGTGCCGCCATGCCGCTGGCGAACGCGACCGCGGCCTCGGTGCCCTCCAGCTTGGCGAGGGCCGTCTCGAACCGCGCGGTGGTGGGATTGTCCAGTCGCGCGTAGACGGGCGGGCCGTCGAGGCGGGCGCCGGTCTCGGCGAAGGCGTCGATTCTGGCGGCCTCGGCGGCGGCGTCGTAGGAGGGGTAGGTGGTCGAAAGATCGAGCGGCGGGGCGTGCAGGCCCAGCTCCGCGAGGTCCTCGCGTCCTGCGTGCACGGCTTCGGTGGCCAGGGCCCGGGGTGCGGACGTGGCCGCTGCTGCGTTCTCCATGGCGGCACTGTGAACAGCTACCGGGACGTAGCGATCCTTCTCCGTGCTACGTTCGGCAGATGGCTGAATCTGTCGCACTGGACCCGGTGGACCTGCACATCCTGCGCCTGCTGCAGAACGACGCCCGGACCACCTACCGGGAGCTCGCGGCGGAGGTCGGGGTGGCGCCGTCGACCTGCCTGGACCGGGTCGCCAGGCTGCGCCGCTCCGGCGTGATCACCGGCCACCGTCTCGCGCTCGACCCCGCCCGGCTCGGGCGCGGGCTGCAGGCCCTGCTGATGGTCCAGGTGCGTCCGCACCGGCGCGAACTGATCGGCCCGTTCGTCGAACGGATCCGGGCACTGCCCGAGTCGCTGGCGCTGTTCCATCTGACCGGCCCCGACGACTACTTGGTGCACGTGGCCGTCACCGACATGGCGGACCTCCAGCGGCTGGTCCTGGACGAGTTCACCTCGCAGCGCGAAGTCGCCCGCGTGGAGACCCGGTTGATATTCCAGCAGTGGGAGTGCGGCCCGCTGCTGCCTCCCGCGCAGGGGCGTCAGGCGTCCGACGCCGGTTGATGGTGACGCGGAGGGCCTTCGCGTACGAGGATGACCCCATGCCACCGACTTCCAGCAGCGCGCTGCCCCGTCAGGTCGCCGACGCCTATGTCGACGCACTCGTCGAGCTCGACCCGATCGCCGGAACATACCTGGGCGTCAAGGAGAGTTCCGGACTTTTGCCCGACTTCTCGCCGGCGGGTCAGGAAGAGATCGCCGGCCTCGCGCGCGCCACCCTCGACGCCCTCGACGCCGCCGAGAAGGTGCCGGGCGCCGACAGTGACGCCGAGCGGCGCTGCGCCCGCCTGCTGCGTGAGCGGCTCACCGCCGAGCTCGCCGTGCACGAGGCGGACGAGGGCCTGCGGACGGTGAGCAACCTGCGGTCGCCGGCGCACGCGGTCCGGGAGGTGTTCACGGTGACGCCGACGCAGACCGAGGAGGACTGGGCGGCGGTCGCCGAGCGGCTGCGCGCCGTGCCCCGGGCCCTGGAGGGCTACCGCGCCTCGCTGGCCCTCGGCCTCGACCGGAAACTGTTCGGCGGCCCCCGGGCGACCCGTACGTTCGTCGGACAGCTGACGGACTGGATCGGCGGCGGCCGCAGCTGGTTCGAGGACTTCGTCGCGGACGGCCCCGCGTCGCTGCGCGTCGAGCTGGACGTGGCGGCCCGCACCGCGACCGAGTCCCTGGTGGCGCTGCGCGACTGGGTGCGCGACGTGTACGCCCCCGCCGTCGCCGACGCGCCGGACACCGTCGGCCGCGAGCGCTACGCCCGCTGGGCGCGCTACTTCAACGGGACGGACCTGGACCTCGTCGAGGCGTACGCCTACGGCTGGTCCGAGTACCACCGTCTGCTGGCCGAGATGACGGCGGAAGCGGACAAGATCCTTCCCGGCGCGGGCCCCTGGGAGGCGCTGGCGCATCTCGAGGCGCACGGCGAGCACATCGAGGGCGAGGAAGAGGTCCGCGCCTGGCTGCAGAAGCTGATGGACGAGGCGATCGAGGCGCTGGACGGCACCCACTTCGAACTCGCCGAGCGCGTACGGAGGGTGGAGTCGCGCATCGCCCCGCCCGGCGGCGCGGCTGCCCCGTACTACACCGTGCCGTCGGAGGACTTCTCGCGTCCCGGCCGCACCTGGCTGCCGACGCGGGGCCAGACCCGGTTCCCGGTCTACGACCTGGTGTCGACGTGGTACCACGAGGGCGTGCCCGGCCATCATCTCCAGCTGGCGCAGTGGGTGCACGTCGCCGACCGCCTCTCCCGCTACCAGGCGACGATCGGCATGGTGAGCGCCAACGCCGAGGGGTGGGCGCTGTACGCGGAGCGGCTGATGGACGAGCTGGGCTTCCTGCGCGATCCGGAGCGCCGGCTCGGCTATCTCGACGCGCAGATGATGCGGGCCTGCCGGGTGATCATCGACATCGGCATGCACCTGGAGCTGCGCATCCCGGCGGACTCGCCGTTCCGTCCGGGAGAGCGGTGGACGCCGGATCTGGCGCAGGAGTTCTTCGGGAACCACAGCGGCCGCCCGGCGGACTTCGTGGAGAGCGAGCTGACCCGCTACCTGTCCATGCCGGGGCAGGCGATCGGCTACAAGCTGGGCGAGCGGGCCTGGCTGCTGGGCCGCGAGAACGCGCGCCGCGCGCACGGGGACGCGTTCGACGCCAAGTCCTGGCACATGGCGGCCCTGTCACAGGGCCCGCTGGGGCTGGACGACCTGGTGGAGGAGCTGTCGCGGCTATGACGTCCCGGCGGCTGACGTCCCGGCGGCGTCGGCTACCGGCCAGGCCCCTACCCGACGCCGCCGGCGGCTGCGCCCGGCAGCCGTCCGCGCCACCCACCGGGCAGTGCCTGGTGCGCCCGGCCGGTCAGCAGCCGGCGACGGGCTACGCCACCTCGGCCACGTCCACATGCTTCTCCCGTCCCTGCGCGAACTGGGTGCGGTACAGCTCCGCGTAGCGACCGTCGGCCGCGAGCAGGTCCTCGTGCCTGCCGCGCTCGACGATGCGGCCGTCCTCGACGACGAGGATCAGGTCGGCGGCGCGGACGGTGGAGAGCCGGTGGGCGATGACGACCGCGGTGCGACCCTCGAGCGCCTCGGCGAGGGCCTCCTGCACGGCGGCCTCCGAGGTGTTGTCGAGGTGGGCGGTGGCCTCGTCGAGGATCACCACACGCTGCTGGGCGAGCAGCAGCCGTGCGATGGTCAGCCGCTGCCGTTCACCACCGGAGAGCCGGTAGCCGCGCTCGCCCACCACGGTGTCCAGGCCGTCGGGCAGGGAGGCCACGAGGTCCTCGAGCCGGGAGCGGCGCAGGGCGTCCCACAGTTCGTCCTCGCTCGCGCCGGGCCGGGCGAGCAGCAGGTTGGCACGCACCGAGTCGTGGAACAGGTGCCCGTCCTGGGTCACCATGCCGAGGGTCTCGCGTACGGATGCGGCGCTCAGGTCACGGACGTCCACGCCCCCGAGGCGTACGACCCCGGAGTCGGCGTCGTACAGGCGCGGCACCAGCTGGGCGATGGTCGACTTGCCCGCCCCCGACGAACCGACGAGCGCGACGGTCTGGCCCGGCTCGGCACGGAAGGACACCTCGTGCAGTACCTCGGCGCCGCCGCGGGTGTCGAGTGCGGCGACCTCCTCGAGCGAGGCGAGGGAGACCTTGTCGGCGGAGGGATAGGCGAAGCGGACCTTCTCGAACTCGACGGCCACCGGCCCGTGCGGGACCTGGCGCGCGTCCGGCCTCTCCTCGATGAGCGGCTTCAGGTCGAGGACTTCGAAGACGCGCTCGAAGCTGACCAAGGCGCTCATGATCTCGACGCGGGCGCCGGCGAGCGCGGTCAGTGGCGCATAGAGACGGGTGAGAAGGAGGGCGAGGGCCACGACGGCGCCAGGCTCCAGGGAGCCCCGCAGCGCGTAGTAGCCGCCGAGGCCGTACACGAGGGCGAGAGCCAGGGCCGAGACGAGGGTGAGGGCGGTGATGAACGCGGACTGCGCCATGGCGGTGCGCACACCGATGTCGCGCACCCTGCGGGCCCGCGCCGCGAATTCGGCGGACTCCTCGTCGGGCCGGCCGAAGAGCTTGACCAGGGTGGCACCCGGGGCGGAGAACCGTTCCGTCATGCGGGTGCTCATGGCGGCGTTGTGCCCCGCGGCCTCGCGCTGCAGCCGGGCCATCCGCGCGCCCATCCGACGGGCGGGGACCACGAACACCGGCAGCAGGACCAGGGCGAGGAGGGTGATCTGCCAGGAGAGGCTGAGCATCACGGCGAGGGTGAGCAACAGCGTGACGACGTTCGAGACAACGCCGGACAGGGTGTTGGAGAAGGCCCGCTGGGCCCCGATGACGTCGTTGTTGAGACGGCTGACCAGGGCGCCGGTGCGGGTGCGGGTGAAGAAGGCGACGGGCATCCGCTGCACGTGGTCGAAGACGGCCGTGCGCAGGCTCAGGATCAGGTCCTCCCCCAGGCTCGCGGACAGCCAGCGGTTCAGCAACCCGAGTCCGGCCTCGGCGAGCGCGATGATCGCGATGATCGCGGCGATGCTCAGGACGGTGCCGGGGTCGGATCCCTCGACGATGGCATCGACGACCCGCCCGGCGAGTACCGGCGTGGCGACGGCGAGCAGCGCTGTGACCACGCTGAGCAGCACGAACTGCACGATCCGACGGCGATGCGGGCGGGCGAACCCGGCGATGCGGCGCAGTGTGGCGCGGGCGAACGGGCGGCGGTCCTGCTGCGCGTTCATCACACTGTGCAGCTGCATCCAGGCGGTGGTTTCCATGCTCATGGGAACGACGGTAAGACCTCGACCAAACTTCAGGTCAAGGCGGACACGTCGCACCCGGTCACCCCGCCGGCGCGGGCGCCGCCCGCTGCGCGTTCAGCAGCCGCAGTCGTCCGCGCCGACGGGCACCGTGAGCGGGTCGGCGTCGCGGGTGACGGTGCCCTGCCACGTCTCGTACGCAAGGCCCTCCCGCGCCCAGTACTCGAAGCCGCCGAGCATCTCCTTGACCTGGAAGCCGAGTTCGGCGAGTGCGAGCGCGGCACGCGTGGCGCCGTTGCAGCCCGGGCTCCAGCAGTACGTGACGACGGGAACGGACTTGTCGAGCAGGGACTCCGCCTGCTCGGGGATCAGCGCGGTCGGCAGGTGGACCGCGCCCGGCACGTGACCCTGGTCCCAGGACTCGGTCGAGCGGGAGTCGAGCACCACGAAGCCGGGGTCGCCGTCCGCCGCGAGGGCGGCGGCGACGTCGGAGACGTCGGTGTGGAAGGCGAGGCTCGCGCGGAAGTACGCGGCCGCGGTGGCGGGCGCGGCGGGCGGCACCCGCAGGACGGGGTTGGCGGCGGCGGTCTGCGCGGCGTGGTTCTGCGTCGTCGTCATGATCAGAAATCTAGGCTTCCCGGTCGCTTCCCTGAAGGGGAGATCCCCGGCACATCCCTTGATACGCCGGTGATTCCCCTGCTATCTCTCGGGGATGAGCGGATATTCACCGGACGCCACGGACTGGCGCATCCTCCACGCCCTCCAGACCCAGGGCCGGGCCAGCTTCGCCGAGCTGGCCCGTTCCGTCTCCATGTCGGCGAGTGCCGTCACCGAACGGGTGCGCAGGCTGGAGGAGGCCGGCGTCATCAAGGGGTACGCGGCGGTGGTCGACCAGGACCGGCTGGGACTGCCCATCCTGGCGTTCGTCCGCCTGCGGTACCCGAACGGGAACTACAAGCCGTTCCACGACCTGCTGGACACCACCCCAGAGATCCTGGAGGCACACCACGTCACGGGCGACGACTGCTTCGTCCTGAAGGTCGCCGCCCGCTCGATGCGCCACCTCGAGGAGGTCTCCGGGAAGGTGGGCGCGCTGGGGTCGGTGACGACGAGCGTCGTGTACTCGTCGCCGCTGCCGAGCCGGCCGATCAGCCGCTGACGGTCCGGCCCACCGGCCCCGCTCCCCCGTCAGTCCCCGGACCCGCCGGTCCGCAGCCGCACCGCGGAGCCGTGGCGCTCCTTGACGACCTCCAACTGGGCGCGAATGCGCCGCCGCAGGTCGCCGACGTGACTGACGATGCCCACGCTGCGGTCCCTCTCCCGCAGTGAGTCCAGGACGTCCAGCACCTCGTCGAGGGTCTGGTCGTCGAGACTGCCGAAGCCCTCGTCGATGAACAGGGTGTCGAGCCGCATGCCGCCCGCCTCGTCGGTGACGACGTCGGCGAGGCCGAGGGCGAGGGCCAGCGAGGCGAAGAACGTCTCACCGCCCGAGAGCGTCGCGGTGTCCCGCTCCCTGCCGGTCCACGCGTCCACCACGTGCAGCCCGAGCCCGGCGCGCTTCCCGCCGGTGCGGGCGTCGGAGTGCACGAGCGTGTAGCGCCCCGCCGACATGCGCTGCAGCCGGACGGTGGCCGCCGCCGCGACCTGCTCCAGCCGCGCGGCGAGGACGTACGACTCCAGGCGCATCTTGCGCTCGTTGTCGGCGGACGTGCCCGCGGTCAGGCCGGCGAGCCGGGCCACGCGGTCGTACCGCTCGCGCAGGGGGCCGAGCCGCAGGACCTCCCGCTCGGACTCGCCCGACAGCCGGTCCAGCGCGGCGCAGCGGTCCCGGGCGGCGGCGAGCCGGGACGCGGCGTCGCGCAGGCCCCGGTCGGCGGTCAGCGCGTCGGCCTCGGCCGACGCGGGATCCGCGGCGGGACGCTCGGCCGCGCTCCGGGCGTCGTCCTCGGCGAGCCGCTCGGCGACCGCGGCCTCCTCGGTGCGCCAGGCGTCGATCCGCCGCTGCATGTCGCGCTGCCCGGCGTCGCCGACGACGGCCGCTGCCGCGTCGGCCGGGGTGTCGAACCCGGCGCGGAACGCGGCATCGGCAAGACGGTCGTCGGCCTCTTTCCGCCGCTGCTCGGCGGCGTCGAGTGCGCGTACGGCCTCCACGGCGGCGGCGAGCAGCCCGACCCGGTGCTCGAGAACCGCGGCGCGGTCGGCAACGCTCGCGGCGTCGCCGCGCGCCCTGGCCAACTCGTTCTCCAACGCGGCCTGTTCCTGATCGAGCGCCTCCCGGCGCGATGTCCGGCCCGCAATACGGCGCTCCGCCTCCCGGCGCGCGTCGACCCGCTCCCGATGCTCGCGCTCGGCCCGCTCCAGGGCTTCCTGCGCCGCATGGACGCCGGAGGCGATGCGATGCGCCTGGGCATACTCGCACTCCAACTCATCCAGTGCCGCGCGCAGTTCGCCGACGGAGGGGTCCCCCATCTCCTCCCGCGGCCCGGGCACCCGCCCAAGGCGCGGCGCACCGGCGTCGGCGCCCAGGACACCGGAACGGTCCGGCTCACCGGCGTCCGCGGCGGCACCGGCACGGCCGCCCCGGACCGCCTCGACGGCCTCCGGCTCGCCACCCGGCTCCGCCGGGGAGGTCGGCACGCGCGACCGAGCGAGCTCCCCCGCGCCACCACGAGCAGCGACCTCCAGCGAGGCGCCATCCGACCCTCCCTCGCGGCGCCCCTCCCCGGCACCGCTCGCCGCGCAAGCAGCATCCGTCGCGCCGCAACGCGCAGCAAGATCCAGCACGGCGACGCCCTCGGGAACCCCGTGCCCCGCTCCGTCGGCGGCGACGACGAAGACGTCCGACGCGGCGCCGATCGCCCCGGGGACCGACACCGGCGAAGGCTCACCGGCGTCTCCGAGGCCACCGGAGCGATCCGCCTCATGGGCCCCGGGCCGGGGCTCGGCGGGCACCGCCGGGCGCGTCGAACGGGCGCGGGCGGCCGCCCTGGTGCGGGCCTCGTGGAGGACCGCCACGTCGCGTTCGGCCTCGGCCCTCGCCGTCTCCGCCCGCGCGCTCGCCGCGTACGCGTTCTCCTCCGCGGCGCGGTCCACATGGCCCGAGGCCGCGCGGGCCGGGGCCGGATGGGACTCGGAGCCGCAGACCGCGCACGGCCGGCCGGGCGTCAGCTGGGACGCCAGCTCCGCGGCGATCCCCAGCAGCCGGCGCTCCTTCAGGTCCAGCCAGGCCGCCTTCGCGCGGTTGGCACCCTCGTGAAGGGTGCGCAGACGGGTCTCGGCGCGCTCGGCACGGGCCGTCAGCTCGTCCCGTTCGCGCGCCGCGCTCAGCCGGTCCCGGGCCGGCTCCAGACGCCCCGCGAGCTGCTCCGCGCGGGTCGCCGCCTCCTGTGCCGCCGTGATCCGGTCCTGGTGGGAGCGGCGCAGGCCGTCCCACTCGGCGAGCCACGCGGTCGCCTCCTGGAGCATGTCCTCGTCCGCACGTGCCTGCCGGTCGAGGTCGGCGCGCTCGCGGGCGATGTCCGCGCTGCGCCGCTCCGCCCGGCGGGCCGACTCCAGACCGCCCAGTTCCTGGCGGAGCGTGCGTTCACGTCCGAGGAGTTGCTCGGCGCCCGCATCGGCCAGGTCGGCGGGCAGGCCGTCCCGCGTCCGCTCGCGCTCCGCGGCCGCCGCCCGGTGCGCGCGCTCGGCCTCTTCGCGCAGCCGCAGCGCGGGCCCGACCAGGTCCGCCTTGCGGGCCCGCTCCAGGTCTGCGACGAGCGTCTCGTGTCCGGGCCGCGCGGCCTCCAGGGATTCCGCGCGGCGCCGTGCGTCGGCGTACCGCTGCTGGAGGCGGGCCAGGTCCCGCTCGGCGTCGAGCACGTGCCGGGCCGCCGCCTGCCGGGTCTCCGCCGCTGCGGCGGCCTGCTCGGCGACGGCCAGTCGCTCCCGTGCGCCGGCCCGGGTCACGGCCGCCCACTGGAGGACGGCGGCGGCGAGCCCCGGATCGCCCGGCTGCTGCGCGGGCAGGGACTGGCCGTCCGCCGCGTCGGCCGCGGCCTGGGCCATGCGGTGGGCCAGTGCGAGCAGCCGCTCGTCCCCGGCGCGCACCTGCGCCTCGGCCGCGCGCCGCAGCTCGGCGAGGCGTTCTTCCACGGCGGCGAAGCGGCGCGTGTCGAAGAGGCGTCCGAGGAGCTTGCCGCGCGCCTCGGCGTCGGCGCGCAGGAACCGCGCGAAGTCGCCCTGCGGCAGCAGGACCACCTGGCAGAACTGGTCACGGCTCATGCCGAGGAGCTGGGTGATCTCCTCGCCGATCTCCTGGTGGGACTTGCTCAGCGGGCACCATGCGCGGGCCTCGGTGTCGTACTCGCGCAGCAGGCTCTGCGCCCGCTCGGTGACGAAGCCCGTGCCGCGCGCCTTGGGACGGGGCTGTGCGGGCCGGCGGGTGACCTCCAGCCGCCGTCCCCCGACGGTCAGTTCGAGCCGGACCTCGGTCGGCTTGCCCACCTCGGCGTGGTCGCTGCGCAGCGAGGTGCCGGGACTCTGCCGTGCGCCGGGCACGGCTCCGTAGAGCGCGAAGCAGACCGCGTCGAGGACGGACGTCTTGCCCGCGCCGGTGGGGCCGTGGAGCAGGAAGAGCCCTGCGGCGGAGAGCGTGTCGAAGTCGACTTCCTGGGTGGAGCCGAACGGCCCGAACGCCGTGACGGTCAGCCGGTGCAGCCTCACCCGGCCACCTCGCGCACACCCGCGTCCACCCGGACGTCGTCGAACGCCCCGTGCAGCACGGCGCGTTCCTCGTCGTCGGGGACGCTGCCGCCGCGCACGTGGGCCACGAAGTCCTCCGCGATCTGCTGGTCGGTGCGGCCCCTGAGCCGCTGGGCGTAGGAGGCGGTGCCGTGCTGCTCGGCGCGCTCCGGGTCGAAGGCGAGGCTCAGGGTGTGCGGGAAGCGCTCGGTGAGCCGTGCCATCGGATCGGTGGGCCGCACCGCGTCGGTCAGGGTGGCCTCGACGAAGGAGTCCTCGTGGCGCGCGAGCGCGGGGTCGTCGAGCAGCTCGCCGAGCGTGCCGCGCAGCCGGGCGAGGGGCCGGGGCGCGGGACAGTCGACGCGCTCGGCGCGCACGTCGCCCCGCGCGTCGAGGTCGACGAGCCACATGGTCTTGCGGTGGTTCGCCTCGGAGAACGAGTACGCCAGGGGCGAGCCCGAGTAGCGCACGCGCTCGGTGATGGTCTGGCAGCCGTGCAGGTGGCCGAGGGCGACGTAGTCGACGCCGTGGAAGACGGCCGCGGGCACGGCGGCGACTCCGCCGACGGTGATGTCGCGCTCGCTGTCGCTCTCCTCGCCGCCGGCCACGAAGGCGTGCGCGAGGACGACGGAGCGCGTGCCGGGCTCCCGGCCGGCGAGGTCCTGCCGCACCCGCCGCATGGCGGCGGCCAGCACCGGCTCGTGCGCGGGCTTCGCGGCCCCGAACTGCTCCTTGACCAGCGCCGGTTCGAGATACGGCAGGCCGTAGCAGGCCACCGGCCCGTGAGCGTCGGCGAGCAGGACGGGGGTGCCGCAGCCCGCGGGGTCGGTGCGCAGGTGGATGCCCGCACGGTCGATGAGGCCGGCGCCGACGCCGAGGCGGCGGGCCGAGTCGTGATTGCCGGAGATCATCACGGTCGGCACGCCGGCCGCGGCGAGCCGGTGCAGGGCGTCGTCGAAGAGCTCCACGGCGGCGAGCGGGGGCACGGCCCGGTCGTACACGTCCCCCGCGACGAGCACCGCGTCGACCTCGCGCTCGCGGGCCGTCGCCACGAGGTGGTCGAGGAAGGCGGCCTGGGCGTCGAGCATGCTCACGCGGTGCAGCGACCGGCCCAGGTGCCAGTCCGACGTATGGAGGAGTCTCATGATCGGTGAGCGTATCGGCGGGGTCGGACAATGCGGGTGGGTTCACGCATCTCCGTACGCTTCCCCTCCCAGCTCCAGCACGGCCGTGCCGGCGGTCACGTCGGCGAGCCAGGCCCGGAAGGCGTCGACGTCGGCGTCCGGGAGGCCGATGTCGATGGTGACGGCGTCCGTGTAGGTCACGCCGCGCACGTCCCGGCCCGTGGCCCGCAGGTCGTTCTCCAGCTTGCCCGCGCGCTGGTGGTCGACCGTGACGGTGGCCAGCCGGAAGCGCTGCCGGGTGACGGTGCCGAGTGCGTCGAGGGCTTCGCCCACCACTCCCCCGTACGCCCTGATCAGCCCGCCGGCGCCGAGCTTCACGCCGCCGTAGTACCGGGTGACGACGGCGACGACGTACCGCAGTTCACGTCGCAGGAGCATCTGCAGCATGGGCACCCCCGCGGTGCCGCCCGGCTCGCCGTCGTCGCTCGCCTTCTGCACGGCGGCGTCGGCGCCGATGACGTAGGCGTAGCAGTTGTGCGTGGCGGTCGGATGCTCCTTGCGGATGCGCGCGACGAACGCCTGTGCCTCCTCCTCGGTCGCGGCGGGCGCGAGCGAGCAGAGGAAGCGGGAGCGGTTGATCTCGCTCTCGTGGACGCCCTCGCGGGCGACCGTCCGGTACTGGTCCTGCATCCCGCCACCCTATGCGCCGCCGTCCGGGGCCCACTCCCCCGGGGAATGATCGGCCGGGGTGTGCCGGTTGTCCCCGGCATGTACGCAGACGCTGAGACGATCCGCAGAATCCTGACCTCGACGGGCGACACCTGGGCGGTGGTGGGCCTGTCGACCAACGAGTCGCGCGCGGCGTGGGGGGTGGCCCGGGTGCTCCAGCGCTACGGCAAGCGCGTCGTGCCGGTGCATCCGAAGGCGGAGACGGTCCACGGCGAGCAGGGCTACGCGTCGCTCGCGGACATCCCGTTCCCCGTCGACGTGGTGGACGTGTTCGTGAATTCCGCCCTCGCCGGCAAGGTGGCCGACGAGGCGGTGGAGGTCGGCGCGAAGGCCGTCTGGTTCCAGCTGGGCGTGATCGACCCGGAGGCGTACGCCCGTACTCGCCGGGCGGGGCTCGACATGGTGATGGACCGCTGCCCGGCGATCGAGATCCCGCAATTGGGGTGACGCCCCGGCCGGCCGCGGGGCACGTCCACCGCGGCCGGTACTAGATCCCGAGCCCCTCGATGACCACCGCGCCCGGCAGTGCGGTGAGCGCCTTGCCCGGCACGATGAGCTTGCCGCGACGGCGGCCGCTGCCGATGAGGACCCATGCGGTGCCGGCGACCCGGGAGTCGATCAGCAGCGGCCAGTCTGCGGGCAGGCCGATGGGGGTGATCCCGCCGTACTCCATGCCGCTCTCGCCGGTCGCCGTGTCCATGGACGCGAACGAGGCCTTGCGGGCGCCCAGTTGCCTGCGTACGGCACCGTTGACGTCGACGCGGGTGGCGGAGAGGACGACGCACCCGGCGAGGGTGGTCTCGCCCGAGCGCTTGCCCACGACGACGACGCAGTTGGCCGACTCGTCCAGCAGCTCCTGGCCGTAGTGCTCGACGAAGGCGGCGGTGTCGGCGATCTCGGGGTCGGTGTCCACGTAGATCAGCTGGTCGGCGGGGACGTCCCCGTGCCAGGCGCGCACGGCCCGGGCGACCGGTGCGGTGAGCTCGTCGAGGCAGTCGGGGGCGGGCCGGGCGTTGTCGAAGTTTCCGATGGGTGCGCGCATGTACCGCACGCTAACAGCGCGACGCGGGACCGGGTCCGGGTGTCTCGGCGCAGCCGATGGGCGTCGTGCCGCCGCCGGGCTCACTGGACGTGGACTCCAGCTCGGCGAGCGCCAGGAGTTGCTCGGGCGTGACGCCTTCCGGGATCGGCACGGGGGCGGGCGTCCGCAGCGGCGGCTGCCAGCCGTCCACCGGGTTCCAGCGGCGGACGACACGTGCGGGCGCCCCCGCCACCACGGCGTGGTCGGGCACATCGCCCCGTACGACCGCGCCCGCGGCGACCACGACGTTGCGGCCGAGCCGGGCGCCGGGCAGGATCACGGCGCCCGTGCCGAGCCAGCAGCCCGGCCCGATCTCGACCGGCTCCATGCGGGGCCACTGCTTGCCGACCGCCTGGCCGGGGTCGTCGTAACTGTGGTTGGTCGACGTGATGTAGACGTACGGCCCGCAGTACGTGTCCGAGCCGATGGTCACCCGCGTGTCGGCGATGACGTGGCTGCCGCGTCCGAGGACGACGCCGTCGCCCAGGGTCAGGACCGGGTCGGGCCCGAGGTCCAGGTCCGGCATCATGCCGGCCGTGAGCGTGACCTGTTCGGCGATGATGCAGTGGTCGCCCAGTTCGATCCAGCCTTCACCGAAGACGGTCCCCTGCGGGAAGGCCAGCCGGGTGCCGTGGCCCAGCCGTCTGAAACGGAGCCGGCCCGGGTGCTCGGCGGTGACGGACCCCGCCTCCTGCACCCAGCGCCAGCCGCGGTGGACGGCACGCGCGAGAACACGCCGCCGCCAGACGGTCAGCGAGGAGAACGTGTTTCTGTTCTTCGGCACCCGCACACGGTAGTCGGCCGCCCGTGGCCCGATCCGCGCGCCGGGCTGTGACGTTCGCCCCAACCGGGCCGGCGCACCCTGGCCGTCCGGCCCGCGGCGAGGTCGCTTACGGTGCAGGCAGGCGCGGCACCGATCACCGAGGAGACACGGCATGGCGGAGCGGGCACTGATCGCGGGCGTGGGTGGCAAGGAACCGAGCGTCGACCCGGACGCGTTCACCGCGCCCACGTCGGTGGTGATGGGCGAGGTGACGCTGGCCGCCGGCGCGAGCGTCTGGTACCAGAGCGTGCTGCGCGGGGACGGCGGTCCGATCGTGATCGGCGCGCAGAGCAACATCCAGGACAACTGCACCGTCCACGTCGACCCCGGTTTCCCGGTGACGGTCGGCGAGCGGGTGTCGGTCGGCCACAACGCGGTGCTGCACGGCTGCACGGTGGAGGACGACGTCCTGGTCGGCATGGGCGCGACGGTCCTGAACGGCGCGCACATCGGGGCCGGTTCGCTGATCGCGGCCCAGGCGCTGGTCCCGCAGGGCATGCGGGTGCCGCCGGGTTCGCTGGTCGCGGGCGTCCCGGCGAAGGTCCGCCGGGAGCTGACGGACGAGGAGCGCGAGGGCATCAAGCTGAACGCGGCGGTGTACGTGGACCTGGCGAAGGAGCACCGCGCGGCGCACGGCGGGTGACCGCAGGACCCGGTTCCTTCCGTACCCACCGGACCGGCGCCCGGCGTGCGCGCCCAGCGGCGCACGCCGGGGCAGCCCATCCGGTGCGACGGTCTCAGCTGTTGGGGCGCAGGGTCCAGACGATCGTCATCTCTCCGGTGACGGCGCCGTCCTCGCGCTGGATGCTGATGTTCACCGGGAACTCGGGGCGCTGCCCGGCGTCGAGCTCCTTGACGACGTCCGCGACCGGGCGGGCGAGCGTGGCGGTGGCCGTGACGACGCCCATGGCGAGCTTCTTGTACCCGATCTCGGCCTTGACCGCGAGCGGCACGGCGCGGCTCAACTGGTCGCCGAAGGCGGTGAGGACGATGGCGCCGCTCGCGGACTCGGCGAGCGTGAACATGGCACCGGCGTGCGGGCCGCCGACGTGGTTGTGGAAGTCGGCCTGGTCCGGCATGCGGAGGACCGCCCGCTCCGCGGTGGTCTCCAGGAACTCGAGGTTGAGGGTCCGGACCATGGGAACGGTGGCGGCGAGCATCTCGCCGATGGACATCTGGTCTGCGCTCATGAAGCCGCATGTTACCCACGAGTAGGGCCGTTTGACCATCCCCTCGGCGGGGATCGAGGCGGGGGGGGCGGGCGTGGAACCGCCGTCGCGGCACCTCTATGGTTACTCGCCATGTGGCCAGGACAGCAGCCGCCCGGGGGCGAGCAGAACCCGCAGGACCAGAACCCGTACCAGCAGCCGGGGTACCAGCAGCCGAACCCCTATCAGCAGCCGGGGTATCAGCAGCCCAACCCGTACCAGCAGCCGACCGCGCCGCAGTACGCCGTACCCGGTCAGATGCCGGGCGCGCCCATGCCGCCGCAGGACGACAAGAAGAAGACGACGATCGTGGCGATCGTCGCGGCGACCGCCGTGGTCGTGGCCGCCGCGGTCACGGGCTTCGTCGTACTGAAGAACGACGACCAGGGCACGTCCGACAAGGGCGGCGGCACCACCGCGTCCAAGACGCCCAGCGGGGACGCTTCGTCCGAGCCCACGCCGTCGCCTTCGGTGGACAACCCGCGCGACGGCAGTGACGCGAAGCCCACCATCGCGGGCTGGAAGGTCGTCACCAACCCCAAGCACGGTACCCAGTTCGACGTCCCGCCCGAGTGGGAGGTGGCGGGGTCGGGCATGGCGCACGGCTTCGAGGACGAGAAGAAGGGCGACGGTTCCGCCGTCGTCATGATGAGCGCTCCGGCGTACTACAAGAGCAAGTGGTGCGAGTTCGACACCGACAAGGACGGCAAGCTGGAGGACTGGGGCCTGTCCACCGTCGGCACCAAGGGCGGCAAGGGCGCCAAGAGTGCGGCGGAGGCGGCGTACAACGAGGCCGGCAACTGGGTGTGGGCCGGCTACGCGCAGACCGAGCCCAAGGGCACGGTCAAGATCACCAAGGCCAAGGACTACACGACCACGTCCGGCCTGAAGGGCAGCGTGGCCACGGCCACGGCCCTGGGCGTGAAGAAGGAGAACAAGTGCGAGACCGACGGCAAGTCGATCGCCTTCTCCTTCAAGGACCCCGCGGGTGACTTCAAGAGCTGGGTGCTCTACGCCAACACCGGCGTCAAGGACGAGGTCGACGACGCGACCATCCAGAAGATCCTCAGCACCGTGCGGCTGGTCGAGCCCACGCAGTAGGGCACCTCGCACCGCCCCGGCCGTGCCGGCAGCGCCGGCCGCGGCCGGGCCCCGCCGGCGCAGGCGGGCGGCCGGCTCAGCCGACGCTGAACGCGCCGTCGGGCGGCGGCGGTGAGGCGACCGCGTCCGTGTCGTGGACCGGGCGGGCGTCGCCGGTGAAGCGCGTCAGGGCCTGGCCGTACTCGACGCGGGCCGGGAAGGCGTCGGCCGCGACCAGGCGGGTGAGGCGGGCGACGTCGATCGGCTCGTGGGAGGCGACGAGCACCGCGTTGCCGAACCTCCGGCCCCGCAGCACGGCCGGTTCGGCGATCAGCGCCAGCTCCGAGAACACCTCGGCGAAGGTGGCCAGTTGGGAGCGCAGGAAGGCGAAGGGCGCACCGTCCGCCAGGTTCGCCGCGTACGTGCCGCCCGCGCGCAGCACGCGCTCCACCGCCCGGGCGTACTCCAGGGACGTCAGGTGCGCGGGGACGCGCGAGCCGCCGAACACATCACCGATCACCACGTCCGCGCTGCCGGCCGGTGCCGCCTCCAGCCAGGCCCGCGCGTCCGCGGCGTGAACCGTGATCCCGCTGCCGGGCGGCAGGGGCAGGTGTTCCGCGACGAGCGCGACGAGGCCCCGGTCGGCTTCCACCACGTCCTGGCGCGCGTCCGGCCGGACCGCCGCGATCCGGCGCGGCAGGGCGAGAGCGCCGCCGCCGAGGTGCACGAAGGCAGGAGCCTGCACACCGTCCGTCGCCCGGTCGACGACATGGGCGAGCCGGCGCGCGTACTCGAACTCGAGGTGCGTCGGCTCGTCCAGGTCGACGTACGACTGCGGCGCGTCGTCGACGGTCAGCAGCCAGGCCCGGTCCCGGTCGACGTCGGGCATGAGCTTGGCGGTGCCGCGGTCGACGTCGCGCAGGACGGAAATCTGCTCGTTCACCGCTCCATTGTGCCGGGCGGGCCGGGGGGGCCCGCCGCCCGGGTGGGGCCCCCCCCCCCCCCGGCACAACAACCCCGGGA
>NZ_JBKFFO010000015.1:0-154670 GCF_046506645.1 Streptomyces sp. 5K101
CACCCGACTCCACGGTGAGATAGGGCACGTCCCGCCCGCCGAATACGAAGCCAACCACTACCTGAGCGCCACGAAAGCCCAGGTCACAACCAACATCTGAGATCTCTACCGAACCCGGAACGGTTCACTACCGAACCCGGAACGGTTCAGGAAGCCTGTGGGCCATGCGTGGGCCAACGCTTTTGTTGCTCCCAGTGCTTGACGCATCGGTGCAGGTCAGAGCACTGCTTTTCCTGAACCCGCGACGCTCTTGAAAGCCGCTCCCGTCGTGCTTCGGTGCCTGCCCCTGGACTGTACGGGGCAGGCACCGAAGCAGGTGCGTCACTTGAGCTTCGCCTCATGAAGGCGGCGCGCAGTAACGGCGAGGAGGCGTCGAAGCTTCTCTCTGTTCTCGCCGTAGGTCTTGAGGGCGTGGCAATTCGGGCATAGAGCGATCATGTTCCAGGGGACGTCGGGTCCGCCTTTGGCCAGGTCCTTAACGTGGTCGACCTGCAGGATGGGCAGGCCGGCTGTGGTTCGCTCGGTGGGGTGGCCGGCGCACTCAGGGCTTTCGCATCTGTTCTGGCAGCGCTTGATGACTGCTGCCCTCGCGCTGGGGTCGCGGACGTACTTGTCGGCCAGCGTGGGCTTCTTCATCTTGGCCCGACGTTCGGCGTTCGCTTCTGCCTTCTGCGCCAAGCGCCTGTACGCGTCCTCGTCGCTCTCTCCGGTGTCGGGCGCTTCGGGATCGACGTCGCTGGGGCGGTAGTCGCCCGTTTCGTCGTGCAGCTCGCCCGTATCAATCTCCAGTGCCTCAAGAACCTCAAGGGGCCAGGTTCCGCGGTCCGGGGAGGGGACGGGCGCAAGCACCCAGAGGAACTCGCGGCGAGGCTGCTTGTCAGCTCCGGTGCCCCAGCGCAGCCGGCGTTGCACGATCACAGCCCAGGTTTCGAAGCTGAACTGTCCCTGGAACGGCTTGTGCCAGTAACGCAGCGGGCGGCCAGCGCTCTGATGCTCGGCCATGAGCTCATTGCCATCAGTGAGCTTCTGGTCACCCGAAAGACCGTCGCCGACATAGGCGATCCAGTTTGTATCCGGGATGCGTCCGTCGGCGTAGGGTCCCTTGTCGTCCGAAAAGACGCTCAAGATGCCGTCGGCGAGGCAGCCGATCCCAGCCATCTTCTGTCCGCCGTAGGTGCGCCAGATGGCCTCGCGGTCTTTGAAGGTTTCCCCGAGTCGAGGCCGCAGAGCATCCGGCCACCTGCCGGCGAGTAGCTCGTGGAGGCCGAAGTCTTCCAACAAGCCTGCCGGAAGGGGATGGAAGTAGCGGAGGATCAGCCCTGCCGCCGCTGAGGCTGCGGCATCAGGGTGCGAGCGGAGCAGGTTGTAATCGTCCTCGCGCAGGCCGCCAGAGGGGTCGACGCCGTTCAGAGATTCCAGAGTGGGGCGCCGCCCTCGACTGGTCAGGGTGAGTGCCTGTCCCTGCTCAATGGTCCAGAGCTCATCGCGGGTGAGTGCCCAGAACGGGTAACGGGTTCCGTCCGCACCGTCTTCGACCTGGCCGTACTTCACCATGAGCGGCGCGACGGCATCACGGGTGGCCGACCATGGCTGCATGCGGGGGGCTCCGGCCACGGCCTGCCCGATTGCCCAGAGCAGAAGAACGGGGCGGTGCAGGGCAGGGCCCGGTGCACGACGGGCCGGCCGGACATCTCCCACCCGCCGGTGGAAGGACTTGGGGGTCTCTACGACTGTGAAGCCCTCTCGCCTCAACCAAGCCACTGCGTGCTTGAGGCCACCACTGAGCCCTGGGGAAGAGGGCTTGAGCGCTACGCCGAAGTCGTACTTGTGGGCGACGCCGGCTATCGCTTTCGAGTCGTACAGATTCCCCTCGTGCTCAAGGAGATAGGTGGCCGCGGGCTGGAAGCCGTAGGTGTCCCGGAACGCCTCCGGGCCGAGCCGGTCATACTCTGCAATCGCCTGCAGGATGCCTGCACGAGTGATCTCAGACGGTGCCATGGCCGACACCGTAGGGCAGGCCACTGACAACGAGCCCTGGATGCCTCGTCCAGGGCACCGCCGACGGCTCATCCCGCCCGTTGCGCAGGTCTCAGTTCTGGTCTCACTCGCCACTGAATCCGTGGGCGTCCGAGGCGGTGTTGATGAGTCTGCAGACGCCGATCTCCAGCGAAGATGGGTCGTTGACGGACCAGCCCAGACGGTCTCGGAACTGGATCGGACAACTCGTAATGCGTAGGTCTCGGGTTCGAATCCCGAAGGCGGCTCTCGTGGAACCCCAGGTCAGGCCTCTGACCTGGGGTTCTCTATTATTCATGCTGCTTCGTCCGGCAGAGTTGCGGCTGTTGGCCTGCGCAGCCGTAATACGTAGGTCAGAGGTTTGATGGCGATGCCGATCCATCGTGTGGGTGTGCGGGAACGCCCCTGAACTGCTGTTTTCGTGGATCGGCTGATGTGTGGTCACTTCCAACGGTTGATGGCATGCGCGAGGGGAGCGTATCGGTGCACCGGTAGTGCCGCAGACAGTGTGGGCGGCGGGCGGTCGAGCGGGTTGACCCGACCGTGCTCGGATTGTCGATGCCGGACAGCCTGAGACGAGGCCGCCGATCTCCGAAGGGGCGCGTCGACCTGAGATGTGTCCGGCGTGAGCGTGGTGGTTGTGTCCGGAGGGAGCGCGGACTGTGTGCGGTCGCTGTCAGGGGCTCGACTCTCCTGGGCTCCGCTCGGTAAATGCCATCTGGCCTGCGGAAATGCGGTTCTAGAGGACGTTTTCGTGCCCATTCGTGGGCGCATCGGCGCCCACCAGGGAGTGGGGGAGCCGAGTGATTCCCAGGGGTTTGCCTGATTGTGTCTCCTCCGGGGATCCCCTGAGCCTCGGGGGAGATGAGGCGGGCGCAGGGCGCCTCTGCAGCAAGCCTGCGGCGGTATAAGTGTGGGGCTGTACAGTCGACGGCGGCCGGTGGATGCGCTCCAGGCGGTACGTCAGAGCGCGCACGCCGAGCGAGAGGCGGCGGCAGGCTCGGCGGCGACGCAGCGGTGGTCGAAGCACGCGGTGAGGCATGTCCCAGAGGACATGGCGGCCGGCGCGGGCCGCTCACGCAGCGGCTGCGTCGGAGCGGAGGACGACGTTGACCCGTCGGCCGCGGGTGTCCTGGTGGACATGGGTCTCGTGGGCGAGAAGCGCGACGAGGTCCAGTCCCCGGCCGTGCTCGTCGGGGTCCTGACTGCGAGGCGGCCGGGGCTCGGTGTCGTCACCGGAGTCGGTCACCGAGATCCGCAGGGCGCCGGCGGTCAGGGACAGACGGAGGGTCATGTCGCTGCGCCCGTGTTGGGCGGCGTTGGCGGCGAGTTCGCCGATGATGAGTTCCACGACGTCGCTTTCGGTGTCCGGAATGCCCCAGTGGGCCAGCACGGCGGCCGCGGAGCGGCGGGCGATGGGCACCCAGGGCACCTCGGCGGGAAGCGCCAGAATGGCGTCGTGAGTGTCGACAAGCTCGGAACTGGAGGGCGTGGTTCCAGGCTGCGGCGCGAGGGCGACGACCTCGTCCCCGGGCTCGGGCACCTTGTGCAGGGGCGGGACGGCGCGAGGGACGTGGCCGGCCTCGAAAGCCGGGGGCCGCTCCACGGCCAGAGTTGTGGTCTTCATCGTCGTGCCCTGTGACTGGAGGGGACTGGGGAGCGGTAGGGGGCGGACCTGTGCCCGGCGACCGGGATCGTGCGCAACGGGGGGAACGGCGTCGCCGCGCCACGGGCTGTCGGTCGTCCCCGCGTCGGCGTTCTCCGGCGCCGGCACTCCGGCGTGGACAGGGCCGGTGTCAGCCACGCGCGACCAAGGCACCACCGTGGGATTCCCGGGCTTCATCGCGGTGGCTATCGGGCACCCGTGGTCTGGAGAGGTCCCGCCGGGAACGGAACGCGGTTCCGAATGCGCCCCGCTGGTGAGGGGCTTGGCGAAACCCTGAGCGGAAGTGGTCCTCATGACGTGACCTCCTTCGGTGCCTTACGACCGACGCTATGCGGTGCTGTCACCGCCCGTAACTAAGCGGAGGGGCGGACCGCCCCCCTCCTTCTGGAGGGGCGGCACCCCACGGTGTGGCTGGGGGAAACGGGCAGCGGGGCCGGGCGCCGAAGCGCCCGGCCCCCCCTTGCCACCGCCTGCGCCGGCGCGGTGGCCGTCGGATGGCCGTTCAGTTCGCCTACGTGTGGACGGTCGCCTCTGCCCCGGTCGGCAGGGGCGGCTCCGCCTCGATGCGCTCCCACTCCTCGTCGGTGAGGGTCCGGGAACGGAGCAGGAAGCGCACGCCCTCGGGTGCTTCGAGGGAGAAGCCGCTTCCCCGGCCCGGGACCACGTCGACGGTGAGGTGGGTGTGCCGCCAGTACGCGTACTGGTCGGCACTCATCCAGAAGGGGGTGTCGCCGGCGACCTGGCCCAGGAGCACGTCCTGGGCGCCGACCCGGAACTCGCCGCGCGGGTAGCACATCGGGGCGCTGCCGTCGCAGCAACCGCCGGACTGGTGGAACATCACCGGTCCATGACGGTCCGTCAGGCGCCGCACCAGGTCCTCGGCGGCCTCGGTCAGCTCGACCCGCCCGGTGCGGGCGTCCATCAGAAGAACCCGAGCTTCTGCGCCGAGTACGACACCAGCAGGTTCTTCGTCTGCTGGTAGTGGTCGAGCATCATCTTGTGGGTCTCGCGGCCGATGCCGGACTTCTTGTAGCCGCCGAAGGCCGCGTGCGCCGGGTAGGCGTGGTAGCAGTTGGTCCAGACCCGGCCCGCCTTGATCTCCCGGCCCAGGCGGTAGGCGGTGTTGGCCTCCCGCGTCCACACGCCGGCGCCCAGGCCGTACATCGTGTCGTTGGCGATCTTCAGGGCCTCGTCGACCGAGTCGTATGTCGTGACGGACACCACCGGGCCGAAGATCTCCTCCTGGAAGATCCGCATGTCGTTGGTGCCGCGGAAGATCGTCGGCTCGATGTAGTAGCCGCCCTCCAGACCGCCGACCGAACGGGGGCCGCCGCCGGTGAGAAGTTCGGCGCCCTCCTGCTTGCCGATGTCGATGTAGGAGAGGATCTTCTCGTACTGGTCGTTACTGGCCTGGGCGCCGATCATGGTCGCCGGATCCAGCGGGTCGCCGCTGACGATGGCCCTGGTGCGTTCGACGCAGCGGGCCATGAACTCGTCGTAGATCGACGAGTGGATCAGCGCGCGGGACGGGCAGGTGCACACCTCGCCCTGGTTGAGCGCGAACATCACGAAGCCCTCGACGGCCTTGTCCAGGAAGTCGTCGTCGGCGGCCATGACGTCGGGCAGGAAGATGTTCGGGCTCTTGCCGCCCAGCTCCAGCGTGACGGGAATGATGTTCTCGCTCGCGTACTGCATGATCAGCCGGCCCGTCGTGGTCTCGCCGGTGAACGCCACCTTGGCGATGCGCGGGCTGGAGGCGAGCGGCTTGCCCGCCTCGACGCCGAAGCCGTTGACGACGTTGAGCACGCCCGGCGGGAGCAGATCCGCGATCAGCTCGATCACGTACAGGAGGCTGACCGGGGTCTGCTCGGCCGGCTTGATGACCACGCAGTTGCCCGCGGCCAGGGCCGGTGCGAGCTTCCAGGCGGCCATCAGGATCGGGAAGTTCCACGGGATGATCTGACCGACCACGCCGAGCGGCTCGTGGAAGTGGTAGGCGACGGTCTCGGCGTCGATCTCGGCGATGGAGCCCTCCTGGGCGCGCACCACCCCCGCGAAGTAGCGGAAGTGGTCGATTGCCAGGGGGATGTCGGCGGCCAGCGTCTCGCGCACCGGCTTGCCGTTCTCCCAGGTCTCGGCGACCGCGATCTTCTGGAGGTTCTGCTCCAGCCGGTCGGCGATCTGGTTGAGGATGTTCGCCCGCTCCGTTGTGGAGGTGCGGCTCCACTTTCCGGCGGCGGCGTGTGCGGCGTCGAGGGCGAGTTCGACGTCCGCCGCGGAGGAGCGGGCCACCTCGCAGAACACCTTGCCGGTCACGGGCGACGAGTTCTCGAAGTAGCGGCCCTCGACGGGGGCCACCCAGTCGCCACCGATGAAGTTGTCGTACCGGCGGGCGAAGTTGACGATGCTGCCTTCGGTTCCTGGCTGCGCGTACACCATGGCGGCTCTCCTCGGTGGATGGCGAGTGCGGTCCTACGACGGCCCGTGCCGTCGTGGTGCTTCGCACTGTCCTCCCGCGAGGTTGGCGTCAGGTTGGTGGGCCGTCCGCCTGTGGAGTTCAGTCGCGCAGGGCGGTGTTGAGCCGCCCCGCGGCGATGGCGCGGCGGGCGTCCCGTGGGTCCAGCAGCCGTATCGCGTGCTCGTGCACCTCGGCGTCGTACAGGGACCGCTCCCCGTACCGCAGGGCGTCCTCGGGGCGGGTGCTCGCCAGCACCGCCTCGCGGACGGCCACCTCCAGGTGGGTGCGCCATTCCTCGATCCCCGGTGCCTCGGAACGGGGAAGGAGCGGACCGCGGTAGTGCTGGAGGGCGGTCGCCGTGTCGCCCCGCTCCAGGGCGCGCAGCACGTCGACCGCGTCGCAGGAGACCGGGGCGGTCAGCGCGTACCGGCGGGTGGCGACGCCGCCTCCGAGGGCCCGGCGCAGGTGTGAGATCTCCGCCTTGAACGTGGACGCGGTGACGGGGCGGTCGCCGTACAGGGCCTCGCGCAGGCGGTCCGGCGTGAAGCCCTCCGGTTCGAGCGCGAGGAGGGTGAGGATCTCCAGCTGGCGCGGACGCAGGAGCAACGGGGTGTTGTCGCGTACCGCCTTCTCCGTGCCCAGGCAGGTCAGTCGAACAAGGGGGGACTCTGCGCCGTGCCGGTCGGGCAGCCCGGCTCGGAGCCCGGCCTCGATGGCGGACACCAGACCACGGACCGTGGACATGGCCAGCGGGTGCGAGCGGTCCCAGGTGGTGGACAGGTCCAGCACGCCGAGGACGCGGCCGTCCGGGCCGTGGACGGGCGCGCAGTAGCAGACCCAGCCGTGCAGCGCCGTGACCAGGTGCTCGGCGGAGAACACCGTGCTGGGGCGTCCGGTGCGCAGGGCGAGGGAGAGGGCGTTGGTGCCCATGGCCGGCTCGTCCCACCGCCCGCCGGGCGCGAAGTTGACCTGTTCCGCCCGTCGGCGCATGGTGCGGCCACCGCAGGTCCACAGGATGGTGCCGGACTCGTCGGTGACCGCGGTGACGAAGCCGGCGTCGTCGGCGACGCTGTGCAGTTCGTCAGCCAGGTTCTCGACGGGGCGACGCAGGGGCGAGCCGCCCCAGCGGTGGTGCACGGCACCGTCGTCGGAGACCGGGGCGCTGTCGCGGCCCGGATCCACGCTGGCCAGAGAGCGCACCCAGGAGTCGGCCACTTCCGGACGCAGCGTCGCGCCGACGCCGGACGGGTGGCTGACAGCCTTCAGCCGCGGCACCAGGCGGGACCACTCGCCCTCCAGCGTCGCTCTGCGCTGCCGGAGGTCACTGCTCTGTGACATCTGCTTCCCCTGCCGTCGAACGGGGATGACCGTGAGTGTTCCAGGAGAACCTCGCCCGGTGCACCTGACCGGTCGGGCAGGCCACCCCCGTCCGGTGGGACAGGTGCTGTGGCCGGGGTGGTCCACCTAGCTTGGTTCTTGGTTCGACGACAGTGTTATCAGCCAATCAAGCGGTAAAATCAAGGCTGCGTGAGCATTTCGCGGCTCACGCCCCACCGGGACCCGGGAGGTCGCATGTCGCTCATGCCCGGCGCCATGGTGACCGGTGGTAGTGGTCCGAGTGCCGACTGGAGCCGTGACGAGTGCCAGTGCGAGCTGGTGGGGCCGCAGACGGCGGGCACCGACGCCGCCCGCCAGTCGGCCCGGCTGGCCAAATTCCATGTGCCCGAAGTTGTGTTCGGGCCCGGTTCACTGACCGAGCTCGGGCACTGTGCGCTGCGGCTCGGCGGCCGAAGGCCCTTCCTGGTCACCGACCCCGGGCTGATCGAGGCCGGCTGGGTGGACGAGGCGGTCGCTCATCTCAGGCGTGTGGGGCTGCGTCCCGTGGTGTGGCACGAGGTCACGCCGAACCCGAAGGACCACGAGATCGAGGCGGGTTTCGGGCAGTACGCGGAGAGCGGCTGCGACGTGATCGTCGGAGTCGGCGGCGGCTCCGTGATCGACGCGGCCAAGGGTGTGGCGATCCTGTCCTCCAACGGCGGGCGCATTCTCGACTACGAGGGTGTCGACCGGGTCGTCCAGCCGATCCCGCCCACCGTGATGGTGCCGTCCACCTCGGGCACGGGCGCCGACGTGTCGCAGTTCGCGATCGTCACCGACACCACCGAGCACGTGAAGGTCACCATCGTCAGCCGGACGCTCGTTCCCGAGATCTCGGTGATCGACCCGCGTCTGCTGATCACCATGCCGGACTGGCTCAACGCGGCTACCGGCCTGGACGCACTCACACACGCCATCGAGGCGTTCGTGTCCCGGGCCCACAACCCGCTGACCGACATCCACGCACTGCACGCGGTGAAGCTGATCACCGGCAACCTGGTGCGCACCCAGGTCCACCCGAAGGACTTCGGCGCACGCCTCGCCATGGCCCAGGCCGCGCTGGAGGCCGGAATGGCCTTCACCAACGCGATCCTTGGCGCCACGCACGCCATGAGTCACCAGGTCGGCGGCCTGCTCGACGCCCCGCACGGCGTCGTCAACGGCGTCCTGCTGCCGCACGTCATCCGGTTCAACGCCCAGGTGTGGCCGGAGCGTTTCGTCGCGCTCGGCGAAGCAGCCGGCCTACCGGTCGCGGGCGTGCCGCCGTACGAAGTGGCGATGCGCCTCGCCGAGCTGGTGCGCGCGCTGGCCGACGATGTCGGCGTGCCCAAGGGGCTGGCGAGCCTCGGTGTCGCGGAGGCCGACGTGCCCGTGCTGTCCCGCACCACGCTGAAGGACGCCTGCATGGCCACCAACCCCCGGGGCGCCGACGTGCACGACGTCGAAGTGCTGTTCCGCGAGGCACTGTGAGGCGATCGGCGTGAGTGTCCCGGACCGGTCACCGCAGTCAGCCGATTTGGGGGTGCTGACCGGGCTGCGGTCGGGCAAGCGGTCGTACTACCCGGCGTACGTACGCTCCACCGAGCGGCTGGAGCACACGGTGGAGGCCCTGGACGGCATCTCACGGGCGCTGGTGCGCACGGCGGAGGGTCCGCGCGCGCTGGTCGAGGCGGTCGTGCGCACCGCGGCCGAGCACCTGCAGGCGCGCTGGCTGCTGCTGGCCGTGGCCGACGGCGCGCTGCGGGCGGCCCGCCCCAGGTTCCTGCTGTACGCCGACGACGTGCTGATCGACGACGCGACCCGGCTGCCGGCCGAGGTGCGCGGCCACCTGGAGATCCTGCGCACCCGGCCGTGGGAGGCGGCTACGGCCGTCGGCGGCGACGGATGCGTGCGGGCGGCGATGACCCTGGACGAGGAACCGGTCGGCGGGATCGCCGCCCGGCCCGGCGCCGGGGTCGAGGTCGCCGACACCGATCTGGCGATCCTGCGGGTCCTCGCCAACCAGGCCGCCGTGGCGCTGCACAACACGTACCTCTTCCACGCGGCGACGACCCTGCGAGGGCGGACCGAGGAGCTGTCCGAGGCGGCCGAGCGGCAGGCCCGGGACCTGGCCGCGCGCAATGCGGAGCTGGCCGAGACGCAGGCGCGGCTCCTGGACGCGATGCAGCGGCAGGCCCTGGACGACGAACGCCACCGCATCGCTCGCGAACTGCACGACAGCGTCAGCCAGTACGTGCTCAGCGCGGGCATGGCGATGGAGGTGTGCCGGGCCGAGCTGGAGGGCCTGGGCGGAGAGGCGGCGGACATCGCCGGACGGCTCGCCGACGCCAAGGACCTCAACCGGCAGGCCGTGGAACGGCTGCGCGCCGCGATCTACGCGCTCCACCACACCTCCCACGAGCCGCCCGGGCCACTGCCGGTCATGCTGGAGCGGCTGTCCACCGTGCACCTGACCACCGCCCTGGACGTCCGCGTCCGCGTCGAGGGCACCCCGGTCCCGCTGCCGCCGCGCGCCGAGCAGTCCGTCCTCCGGCTGACCGGGGAGGCGTTGTTCAACTCCGCCACGCACGGCAGGGCGGGCCGGGCCCTGGTGCGGCTGCGGTATCTGCCGGACGCCGTAGTGCTCTGCGTGTCCGACGACGGCATCGGCGACCCCGCCCATCTGCGGCGGGTGCTCCAGCTTTCCCGGGAGACCGACCTGTCGGGTCGTCACCGGGGGCTCGCGAACATGCTCGCCAGGGCCGAGGAACTCGGCGGCAGACTGACCATCCGCCGCTCGGGCATGGGCGGAATCCTGCTGCGGGTCGACATGCCGCTGCCGGTGCGCCTCGACGACGTCGATCGGGAGACAGCCGATGACCACTGAACAGCACGCCGCGGCGCCCACCGACGCGGTGCGGATCGTCCTGGTCGACGACCATGCGATCGTCCGGCACGGGCTGCGGTCGATCCTGGAGCGAGAGGGCGACCTGGAGGTCGTCGGCGAGGCGAGCACGGCCGCCGAGGCCGAGGCGGTGGTCGAGCGGGTACGTCCGTCGATCGTGCTCCTGGACCTGAAACTCTCCACCGGGGCCGACACCGAAGGGCTGGACCTGTGCGCCAGACTGACGGAGCGTCACCCCGCACTCGCGGTGCTCGTCCTCACCACGTTCCTGGACGACGCCCTGGTCGTGGAGGCCATTCACCACGGCGCTCGCGGCTACGTCGTCAAGGACGTGGACACCACCGAACTCCTGCGCTCCATCCGCTCCGTGGCCCGTAACGAGAGCGCCTTCGACTCGCACGCCGCGGCGGCCATGGTCCGGTCCATGAGGGTGCAGCCCGACCTGCCCCGCTTCACCGAACGGGAGCTGAAAGTACTGCAGTTGCTCGCCCACGGGCTGAGCAACCGGGAGATCGGCGGGCAGCTGTACATCTCCGAGACCACGGTGAAGTTCCACGTCCGCAACATCATGCGCAAGATGGACGCGAGCAGCCGCGCGGAGGTCGTGTACGAGGCGACCAAGCTGGGCGTGATCTGAGCGCACGAGTGTGCCGGGGCCGGCAACCGCTTCACCGGCCCCGGCACACCCGCCGTGTCAACCGCCCAGGGCGGGGCGGCCGAGCGGCAGTCCCCGGCCTCCGGTGGCCAGCGAGGTCACATGGAGGAAGAGGTAGACACCGACCGCGACGAAGGCGAAGACGGCGTATCCGCCCGCGACCCGCAGCCCGGCCGAGCCGCTCAGGGTGGCGAACAGCACCAGTGCGAGCGCCACGTCGATCAGGGTGAACAGGACGCTGAAGGCGGCCGGCAGCCGCAGTGTGCCCAGTGTCAGCAGGACGACGGTGACCAGCCAGGCGATCAGGAACAGCGCCTGCGTCCTGGTCGCGGCGGCAGGCGGGATACCGAACCAGCCGTGCACGAGCCCGAGGACGAGCAGCGCGTAGCTGAGCCAGAAGCCGGTGAACACGCCGAAGATGGCCGCGACGGCGTTCTGCCCGAGCGCGGCGGCCCAGAGCGCGGCGATCAGCTGGCCGATCCCGGTGGCCGCGAGGATCACGGCGACCGGTGCCGCGGCGGCGGTCGCCGGGACGTAGCCGACCAGTGTCAGGCCGAGTGCGATCGAACCCACGATGAACGTGGGCACGCCGATCAGTGCCGGATCTCCGGCCTGCGGCCCGGAGGCCGGTTCCGGGCGGGGCTTGGCGTGGGCGGCGGCCGCGGGAACGGTGCCCGTCGGATCCTTCTCCGACAGCGGGTCCTTCTCCGAGAGGGCCATGAAACGCTCCTTTGCGTCGTGGTGCTTGTTCATCGGATCGGCGCAGTCTTCGGAGCCGGACCTGTGAAGGCCCGGCGTCAGTCGTGATCGAGTACGAGCCAGCCACCGTGGAAGGAGTCGACCCGGAACGGGCAGCCCGTGCGGCGGCCCAGCTCGGTGAGCTGGTCGTGGCCGAAGCAGCGGACGTGGCCGAAGGCCGCGGTCGGCTCGTCCTCGTACGGGACGGCCACCACGACCCGCCGCCGCGCGAGCCGCAGCGCCTCGCGTACGACCGCCTCGCCGTGCGCCGGCTCCAGATGCTCCAGCACGTGGATGACGGTGACGGTGTCCACCGCGCGGTCCGGCAGCGGCACACGTGCGGCGTCGCAGGCCAGCGTGTCCACCCGCAGCCCCCGCGCGCGGGCCACACGGTCCAGGAGCCGCATGGTGCCCCGCGCCAGGTCCGAGGCGATCACCGGGCTCCGCCGCGGGCCGGGAGAAGGGCCCGGCGGGCCTGGCGGTTCGTCGCGCTCGGCGAGAAGCAGGGGCAGGAAGCCGAAGCAGGAGCCCATGTCGAGCACCGGGCCCTCGGTGACCAGGTCCAAGGTCCGGAGGTAGACAGGGGCGAACCCCGCGATCGAGGAGTGCTCGACGTGCTCCGGTGCGTGCCGGCGCTCCCGGATCCGGGTCAGCGTGTTGTCGTAGAACGTGGTCCAGGCGGGAAGCGGCCCGTCCACGCAGGAGCGCACCACTCCGGTGAAGACCCGCTCGAAGATGTCATTGCCGGACAGCCAGCCCGGGGCGAACAACTCTTCGGCCAGCAGGCCCGCCAGGTCGTTGTCCAGCCGTTCGGGGCGCAGCCAGTGGCCGAGTTCGACGCGGCGGCCGCGCCGCCGCAGGATGAAGTGCTCGGTGCGGACGATCGGTTCGGGGGACGCGTCGCGGCCGTGGGGGCTCTCGCGGACGACGCGGACCAGGTGATCGGTGTAGGTGCCGGGCGGGTTCGGCGCCAGGGGGTCGATACGGCGCGCCGCGACGGCGATCCGGAGGCTGGGGACGCTCATGACGGCGGCTCCGTGTGCCGGTGGGTGACGGTGCTCATCGCCCTGTCGCCTCCGCCGCCATCCGGTAGGCAGTGCGCTCCAGCCCGGCCAGGTCCGCGACCACCTGCACGCGGTCGCAGTACTCGGCGTAGCGCGGCAGGTCGCAGGCGCCCAGGCCCCAGGAGTACCGGGGTTCGGGAGTCAGCCAGACCGTCTCCCGCACCCTGCGGGTGATCTCCTCGAAGGCGGCGGTCCTCGGGTCGTTGCCGTTGCCGCGTCCGTCGCCCAGAACCAGCAGGGTCGTACGTCTGCCGAGGGCGGCGGCGTGGTCGGCCAGCAGGAGCTCGAACGTCCGCCCGTAGTCGGAGCCCGCGTCCGTGTCGAGCAGGCCGCCCGCGGGAAGTCCGTCGAAGACCAGGCCGAGGGCCCGTTCCAGGGGGTGTTCTGCGAACAGCTCGGTGATCTCGGTGGGCTCGTCGACGAAGGCGAAGGAGCGGACCTGCCCGAACAGCGCCTGCAGTCCGTGCACCAGATGCAGAGTGAAACGCGCGGTGGCCCGGACCGACAGAGAGACGTCCACCAGGACCACCAGCCGTGGCCGGTCCTCGGCGCGGGTGACGGTGACCGGCCGGAACGGTACGCCGTCGTAGCGCATGTTGCGGCGCATGGTGCGGCCGGGATGGACGCGCCCACGCGCAGTAGCACGTTTGCGGCAGGTCAGCGCTCCGCTCAGGGACCGGCCCACTCGCCGCAGCGCCTCCTCCAGCTGCGTCCGCTCGTCCTCGTCGACCGCTTCGACGCGGGCGTGTTCGGCGATCCGTCCGAACTCCACGGCCAGTGACCGCAGTTCGGCCAGCCGGTCCAGGTGGCGCCTGAGCAGTTCGGGCAGGTTCTCGATGACACCGGCCAACCGGCGTCGCAAGGCGCCGAGTTCCGCGTCGTCCGGGTCGTCGGACTCGTCCGTCAGCCAGCCGAGCAGGGCATCCTGCTGGGCGACGGTCAGCTCCGTGTCGACCCGGTGCCCGGCCGCCGCGGCGAGCTGCCCGGGAACGTTCGCGCCGTGCAGCCGCTCGGTCTCCAGCTGGACGGACGGGCCGGTGTCACGGCCGTCGGTGCCACCGTCCTTGGACAGCACGATCTCGTCGGTCATCGCGGCCAGGTCGATCTTGTTGGCCTCCTGGTGGAGGTTGTAGCGCTGGGCCAGGTCCTGCTGGTCGAAGAAGTCCCGGATGTCGGAGGGTTTGCCGTGACTGTGGCCCTGCTGCGGTGTCTCGGAGGGCTCGTCGGAGACGGTGAACGACTCCAGTTCACCGGTGTCCGACAGGTCGTCGTGCTCGTGGCCGTGGCCATGGCCGTCGGGATCCGGGCCGACCGGGCGCAGCGAGAAGAACGCGGAGAACAGCTCGTCGAACAGTTCCTCGTCGCGGCGGTCCTTGACCAGTGTCATACGCAGCGCTTCGCGCAGCGTCGCGCGCCCGCCGAGCACGCCGGGCTGAGCGGCGGCGCGCATCGCGTCCATGGCTTCCGAGACCGACACACGCATTCCGAACAGCCGCAGCACGCGCACGAATCGGTGCACACCGGCTTCCATTTCCCGCCTCCTGAGTTGTCGGGTTCGCCTGTCAGTCCGCGCGACGGCGCGAGATCGCCGCGAAGGCGCGGGCGCCCTGACCGCCGCCGGCTGCGGTGCGCTGCGTGGGGCCGGGACCGGGTGCGCCGTAGTAGCCCTCGTCGTGCCGGCCCTGCCGGTCCATGGCTTCGCGCACCTGGCGCCCGTCCACCTCAGTGCTGTGCCCGTGCCCCGGACCGTGGTGGTGATGAGGGCCGTGGCCACCGTGGTGGTGCCCGTGACCGTCGTGGTGGAGGTTCGGTTCCGGCAGCGTGCGGTTGGGGTCGACGAGGCGCGGCAGCTCGCTCAGGGCCCGGTGCAGGTCGCGCTCGTACTTGAGCACGACGTTGGCCGTGTCGGCGAGCACCGCCGGGTCGAGTTCGTCGACGCCGAGGACGGCGAGGGTGCGGGCCCAGTCGACAGTCTCGGAGATGCTGGGGTTCTTGCGCAGTCGCAGCTCGCGCAGGCCCCGCACCACCTCCACGAGATGCCGGGCGGCGGCCTCCGGCAGCCCCGTGTCCTTGGCGCGCAGGATCTCCAACTCGCGCTCGGCGTCGGGGTAGTCGAGGAAGAGATGCAGGCAGCGGCGCTTGAGCGCGGCGGACAGATCGCGCGTGTTGTTGGAGGTCAGGACGACGTACGGGGGGATCTTCGCGGTGTAAGTGCCGATCTCCGGTACCGACACCTGGTACTCGGCCAGGCACTCAAGGAGGACCGCCTCCAGGGCCTCGTCGGCCCGGTCGACCTCGTCGATCAGCAGGACCGCGGGCTGCTCGCCGCGCACGGCGTCCAGCAGGGGGCGGGGCGCCAGGAACCGGTCGGAGAAGAAGACGCTGTCCTGCTCCTCGATCCGCTGTACCGCGGAGGCCAGGTCGGGCGCGTCGGCGGTGAGGTCGCCGATCTTGTCCCGCAGCATCTGGGTGTAGAGCAGCTGCTTGCCGTAGTCCCACTCGTACAGGGCCCGGCTCTCGTCCTGGCCCTCGTAGCACTGCAGGCGAAGCAGTCGGCGGCCGGTGGCGGCGGCGAGCGCCTTGGCGAGCTCGGTCTTGCCGACGCCGGCCGGGCCCTCCAGGAGCACCGGTTTCTCCAGGCGGGTGAGCAGGAACACGGTCGTGGCGAGGCGGCGGTCGGTGATGTAGCCGTGGGCGGCGAACCGCTCGGCGACGTCGTCGACCGAGCCGAACGCGGGATGCGGGGGATTCTGGGGTGTGGCGGACACGGTTCCTCCGTCCGATAGGGCGGGAGCGGGGGGCGACGTCCCAGTGCTGCCCCCCGCTCCCGGGCACGGGGTGCTCAGCCGAGCAGGTCGTCCAGGTCGCCGTTCATGCAGTGCTCGACGACAGGGCGGACGGTGTCGAACGTGCATTCCTTGGCGTTGCCCGGGGTGCAGGCGTCGCCGAGGACGTGGTTCGTGATGCGGTCGACGTCGGCTGCGTCGCCCTTGATGACCTTGGCCTGCTCGTAGAACTTCGTCGGACCCTGACCGAGCCGGTTCTTCGAGTACGTGTCCTGCTGGACGTCGACGAACTTCTCTGGGATGCCGACGTCCCGCAGCAGCCGGATGCCCGCCGCGAGCGCGGCCTCGGCCGCCTGGACCTTGGTCATGCCGTGCGTGTCGACACCCATCGCCTCGGCGATGTCCGCGAACCGCTCGTAGTGCGCGGGCATGTTGAACGCCCACACGCGGGGCAGCGCGATGGCATTGTTGAGGCCGTGGTGGGTGTCGTAGAAGGCGCTGACCGCGTGCGAGATGGAGTGGATGATGCCCAGGCCGCCGGAGTTGAACGCCTGCGCGGCGATGTACTGCGCGTACATCATGCCCTCGCGGCCGGCCAGGTCCTGGCCGTTCCACACCGCCTGCCGCAGGTGCCGTGCGGTCAGCCGGATCGCGTGCAGCGCGTTGCCCAGCGAGGGCTGGAAGTTGAGCCGCGACACGTACGGCTCGGAGGCGTGCGCCAGGACGTCGAAGCCGCACTGGGCGGTGTAGTCCAGCGGGCAGTCGTAGTAGAGCGTCGGGTCGTCGATGGCGAGAGTGGCCACCGACGCGTCGTCGAACGCCACGTACTTGTGCGGGTTGTCGGGGTCGGTCGTGGTGTCGGTGATGACATACGCCCACGAGGTCTCCGACCCCGTGCCCGCCGTCGTCGACACCGCGATGTGCGGCGGGTTCTTCGGGTTCTCCGACTTGTTGAAGCCCTCGAAGTCATTGACGTTGCGGCCGTCGTGGGCGACCGAGATACGGGCGCCCTTGCACGCGTCGTGCGAGGAGCCGCCGCCGATGGAGACGAACGAGTCGCACTTGTTCTCCTGGTACAGCGCCACGGAGTCCATGACGTTGTAGTCCTTGGGGTTCGACTCGACCTTGTCGTACAGCACGACCTCCAAGCCGTGGTACTTCATCGACTCGACGATCTTGTGCACGGTGTCGCTGCCGCGCAGCCCGGTTGTCATCACCAGGGTGCGCTTGAAGCCCAGTTTCTTGGCCTCCGGGCCGATCAGCTCGTGCGCGCCCGGCCCCATGAGGGCGCGGGGGAACGGGTGGAATTCCTTGATCGGGAACGGCTTGAGAAGTTCTTCGACCTGCATGATCGCGACTGTCCTCTCCGCGCGGTCGAGCCGCGCGTCCTGCGTCGACTGCTCCTTGGGCCCTGCCGACAGGGCCCACCGGCGGCGCAGATGTCCGGGTGGAGCACGGACGTGCCGGGAGTGGCGTGATTCACCCTCGGGGACCGGGCGGCGGGGCGATACCGGCCGCCCGGACGGCAGGCGGGAGCGGACGAAGGGGGCGCGCCCCGTCCGATCGGGCAGGGCGGCGGTGCGGGAGGGGCGCACCTGTCCGATCGGTCAGGGCGAGGGCGGCCCGAAGCAGGGCGTGAGCTGGGACGGACCTCGCCTAGCGTCGATGGTGTCCGGTCACCGCACGGCGGTACCGGAATTGCTCCAACTCCCCACCGCACCCGGAGGTTTGCCATGCAGGACGAGATCCGCACCGCCGCGCAGGACGACGACACCGTGGGCGCCGCCGCGGCCTGGGAGCTGACGGAGGAGCTCCTCGTCGAGGAGGTCTCCATCGACGGCATGTGCGGCGTCTACTAGAGAGCCCGTGCCGATGGCCCCGATGCCCGTGCCCGCCTCGACCGACGCGGCACTCGACGTGACGCGCCCCTACCGGCTCAGCCCCGGCGTCGCGCTGCGCCCCGAGCCCTTCGGGGCGCTCGCGTACCACTTCGGCAACCGCCGCCTGTCGTTCCTGAAGGCGCCGGAACTGGTCGAACTGGTCCGGGGGCTGGACCGGTACCCCAGCGTCCAGGACGCCCTGGCCGGCGTTCCCGACGCCCGGCGCGCCGCCTTCCTGCGCGCGCTGGCGTCCCTGGCCGCCGCCGACATGATCATCCCCCAGCGCAGTGGAACCGGAGCGCCGCGATGACCGTCCTTCACGATCCCCCGCAGACCGAGCGCGTGCCCGCCCTCGTCGAGCAGTTCAAGGGCGGCCTGCACGCTCCCATCTGCCTGACCTGGGAGTGGACCTACGGCTGCAACCTCTCCTGCGCGCACTGCCTGTCCTCGTCCGGGCGGCGCGACCCGCTGGAGCTGACCACCGACGAGATCAAGTCGGTGATCGACGAACTCCAGCGCATGCAGGTCTTCTACGTCAACGTCGGCGGCGGCGAGCCTACGGTCCGCCCCGACTTCTGGGAACTGCTGGACTACGCGATCGCCCACCAGGTCGGCGTGAAGTTCTCCACCAACGGACTGCGGCTCACTCCCGAGCGCGCCCGGCGTCTGGCGGCCACCGACTACGTAGACGTGCAGATCTCCCTCGACGGCGCCACTCGCGATGTCAACGACGCGGTCCGCGGACGGGGTTCGTACGACATGGCGGTGCGCGCCATGGAGAACCTCGCCGAGGCGGGATTCGAGGACTTCAAGATCTCAGTGGTGATGACCCGTCAGAACGTGCCGCAGCTGGACGACTTCGCGGCGATCGCCGACCGGTACGGCGCCCAGCTGCGGATCACCCGGCTACGGCCCTCGGGGCGCGGCGCGGACGTGTGGGACGAACTGCACCCCACCGCCGAGCAGCAGCGCGAGATCTACACCTGGCTCGTCGGCCAGGGCGAGAAGGTGCTGACCGGGGACTCCTTCTTCCACCTCAACGCGCTGGGCTCGGCGCCGATCCCGGGCCTCAACCTGTGCGGGGCGGGACGGGTGGTCTGCCTCATCGACCCGGTCGGCGACGTGTACGCCTGCCCGTTCGCCATCCACGACGCGTTCAAGGCGGGCAACGTCCGTTCGCCCGGCGGCTTCGAGCGCGTCTGGCGGGACTCCGAACTCTTCGCCGACCTGCGCCGACCCGCATCCGGGGGCGCGTGCGCGAGCTGCTCGGCGTACGACGTCTGCCAGGGCGGCTGCATGGCCGCGAAATTCTTCACGGGCCTGCCGCTGGACGGCCCGGACCCCGAGTGCGTCAAGGGGCACGGCGAGACGGCGCTGCGATCCGGGGGCCGCTCCGCTGTGCCGCCCCAGGGCAAGGACCATTCGCACCGGACTGTGCCCCTCGGCATGCCCGCCGTGCGGACCAGCCGTCCGGACCGCCTGTGCGACGAGAGCCCGCTGGCCGGCATGGAACAGCCGTGACCAGCTGTACAGCCCCGCCCCGCAGCCGAGACGACGAAAGAAGAGGATGGTCATGAGCGGATGGTTCGAGACGGTCTCCGAAGCCCAGCGACGGGCCTGCAAGAGGCTGCCGAAATCCGTCTACAGCGCGCTGCTCGCAGGCTCCGAGAAGGGTGTGTCCTACGACGACAACACCACCGCGTTCGCCGAGCTGGGGTTCGCGCCGCACGTGGCCGGCCTGTCGGCCAAGCGCCATCAGACGACGACGGTCATGGGCGAGCAGATCTCCCTGCCGGTGATCATCTCGCCGACCGGAGTGCAGGCGGTGCACCCCGACGGCGAGGTGGCCGTCGCCCGCGCGGCGGCGGCCCGGGGCACGGCGATGGGGCTGAGTTCGTTCGCGAGCAAGTCGCTGGGGGATGTCGTGGCGGCGAATCCGCAGACGTTCTTCCAGATGTACTGGATGGGCTCCAAGGACGCGATGGCACGCAGGATCGACGCCGCCCGCGAGGCCGGCGCCAAGGGACTGATCGTCACCCTCGACTGGTCGTTCTCGCACGGCCGTGACTGGGGCAGCCCGAAGATCCCCGAACGGCTGGACCTCAAGGCGATGACCCGGTTCGCGCCCGAGGCGCTGGCACGCCCGCGCTGGCTGTGGGACTTCGCGAAGTCCCGCCGGCTCCCGGACCTGACCGCGCCCAACCTCGCCGAGCCGGGCGGGGACGCCCCGACGTTCTTCGGGGCGTACGGCGAATGGATGCAGACGCCGCCGCCCTCGTGGGACGACGTGCGCTGGCTGCGCGACCAGTGGGACGGGCCGTTCCTGCTCAAGGGCGTCTGCCGGGTGGACGACGCCCGGCGAGCGGTCGACGCCGGGGTCACCGCGATCTCGGTGTCCAACCACGGCGGCAACAACCTCGACGGGACCCCGGCGGCGATCCGCGCCCTGCCGGCCGTCGTGGAGGCGGTGGGCGACCGGGTCGAGATCCTGCTCGACGGCGGCGTCCGCCGGGGCAGCGACGTGGTCAAGGCCCTCGCGCTGGGCGCGCGGGCCGTGATGATCGGCCGCGCGTATCTGTGGGGCCTTGCGGCGGGCGGCCAGACCGGTGTGGAGAACGTGCTCGACATCCTTCGCGGTGGCATCGACTCCGCGCTGCTGGGGCTCGGCCGCTCCTCCGTCCAGGAACTGACCCCCGACGACGTGTTGGTACCTCCGGGATTCACCCGGGTGCTGGGAGCGGACTGAAGTGGCCGTCCCCGCCGCCGTACCTCCCGAGCCCGAACGCCTGGCGGACCTGGCCTGGCCCGGACTCACCGGCCGCCGCCCCCTGGTGCTGCTGCCGCTCGGCTCCTGCGAACAGCACGGACCCCACCTTCCGCTGGACACCGACGCTGCGGTGGCCGCCGCGGTCGCCGAGCGCGCCGCGGCCTGGCTGCGCGGCGAGGTGGACCTGGTCGTCGCGCCGGTCCAGCCCTACGGGGCCAGCGGCGAGCACGAGGGCTTCCCCGGCACGGTGTCCATCGGTCACACCGCGCTGCGCCTCATGATCACCGAGATCGGCCGTTCGCTGCTGCGGTGGGCGGGCCGTCTCCTCGTGGTCAACGGCCATGGCGGCAACCTGACGAGCCTGGCCGACGCGGTGACCGGGCTGCGCGACGAGGGCTGGGAGGCCGCCTGGTGGCCCTGTGCCCCGCTGGGCGCCGACGCGCATGCCGGGCGGGCCGAGACCTCCATGATGCTGCGGCTGCGGCACGCGACCGTGCGCGCCGAGCAGGCGGTCGCGGGCCCCACCGACCCCGTCCATCTGCTGATGGACCGGCTGATCACCGAGTCGGTGCGCGGCGTCAGCCCCTCCGGCGTCCTCGGCGACCCCGCCGGAGCCGGCGCCGCCGAGGGCGAGCTGCTCCTCTGCCGCATGGCGGACGACCTCGCCGACGACATCCGCGCCTGGCGGGTCTCCGAACACGGCCGGCTCGGGACACCCGGGTACCGGCCAGTCAGCGCCCGGGCGGGAGCCGGGCGATGACCGGCCGCCGGGTCGCCGTCGTCACCGGTGCCGCCCGCGGCATCGGCGCCGCGACCGTACGGCGACTGGCCCGGGACGGCTGGTGCGTCGTCGCCGTGGACTCCTGCGCCGACGACCCCGACGTGCCCTATCCGCTGGCGACGCCCGGTCAACTGGCCGTGCTGGGCCGGGAGTACCCCATGGTCCACACGGTCCGGGCGGACGTGCGGGACGAGGGCGCGCTGCGGGCGGCGGTCGAGACGGCCGAGACCGTGTTCGGCGGTCTGGACGCGGCGGTGGCCGCGGCGGCCGTCATGCTCGGCGGCCGCCCGGTGTGGGAGCAGAGCGACGCCCAGTGGCGGACCCTGCTCGACGTCGACGTCATGGGTGTGGCCCACCTTGCGCGCGCCGCCGTACCCGCGCTGCTGCGCAGGCCCCTGCCCCGGCACGGCCGCTTCGTCGCCCTCGCCTCGGCCGCCGCGCACCGCGGGCTGTGGGGCCTGGGCGCCTACTGCGCGGCCAAGCACGCGGTGGTCGGCCTGGTGCGCGCTCTCGCCTGCGACCTGCGGGACACCGGGGTGAACGCGGTCGCCGTCTCCCCGGGCTCGACCCGGACCGACATGCTGCGGGCCACCGCCGGCCTGTACGGGCTGCCCGACGTCGAGCAGCTCGCCGAGCGGCAGCTCACCGGGCGTCCCCTGAACCCCGAGGAGGTGGCCGATGTGGTGGCCTGGGCCTGCTCGGCCGCGTCCTTCGCCGTGACCGGTTCGGTCCTGCGCGCGGACGGAGGGTTCACCGCATGAACCCCACGACCTGGCTCGTACGACACGACCGTCCCGTCCCGCCGGATCCCGGGCTGCCGTTGCCGCCGGACGCCCGGCTGCCCGACGGCTTCACCGTCGAGCTCGGCGCCGACACCCACCGCTCGCGCGACGGACGGCTCATGCTCGGCGGCTCGCCGCCCCGGCTGCTGCGGCTGGGGGCCACGGCCGCCCGCCTGCTGGACGGGGGCGGATTCACCGTCACCGGCCCGGCGAGCGCCGCGCTCGCCCGCCGCCTCCTGGACGCCGGAGCGGTACACCCGCGCCCGGCCCCCGCGCGGGTGGCCGACAGCACGATCGTCGTCCCCGTACGCGACCGCGCCGACCAGCTGGACCGGCTGCTGGCCGCCCTGCGGACTGACCCGGACACCGTGCACCTGCCGCTGCTGGTGGTGGACGACGGTTCCAGGGACCCGGCAGCCCTGGCCGCAGTGGCCCTCCGGCACGCCGCACGGCTGCTCGTCCACTCCTCCAACCTCGGCCCCGCCGCCGCCCGCAACACCGGACTGTGCCAGGCCCGCACCCCGTACGTGGCGTTCGTCGACTCCGATGTCGTGCCCGAGCCCGGCTGGCTCGCGCTCCTGCTGGCCCAGTTCGCCGACCCGATGCTGGCGCTCGCCGCGCCCCGGGTGGTCGCCCTGCCGGTGCCGGGGCCACGGCCCCTGGACCGGTACGAGGAGGTCCGCTCCCCGCTCGACATGGGCGCGCGGGAGGGACCGGTCGTCCCGCTGACCAAGCTGTCGTACGTCCCGAGCGCGACCGTCGTCGTCCGCCGCTCCGCCGTAGGTGCCGGCTTCGCTCCCGGTATGCGGGTGGGCGAGGACGTGGATCTGACCATGCGGCTGCACGAGGCCGGCTGGCGGCTGCGGTACGTTCCCGCCGCGCGCGTGGCCCACCGGCACCGCACCCACCTCTATGGGTGGCTGTCCCAACGGGCCGGCTACGGCACCGCCGCCGCCGACCTCGCGCTGCGGCACCCCGGGCAGGTGCCACCGCTGTACGCCGCCCCCTGGTCGCTGACCGCCTGCGCGCTGCTGCTGCGCGGCAGGCCCGTACCGGCCGCCGCCGCACTGGCCGCGACCGGGGCGGCCGCGGTACGGGTGGCCCGGCGCATGCCCGACGCCGACAACCCCGCCAAGGCGGGAGCGCTGCTGTCGCTGGCCGCGCTGTACGGCACCGCCGAGCAACTGCTCCGCTGCGCCACCCGCCACCACTGGCCGGTCACCCTGGCGGTCGCCGTCACGAGCCGCCGGGCGCGCTACGTCCTCGCCGCCGCGGCCCTCGCCGAGGGCCTCGCCGACCACCATCGCTCGGGCAGCTCGCTCGGACCGCTCACACACACGGCGATCCGCCGCCTCGACGACCTCGCCTACGGCTGGGGCGTGTGGCAGGGAGCCCTGCGTCACCGCACCACCGCGCCGCTGCTCCCGCGCATCGCCTCGCTCTCGGCGTGGCTGCGCTCACCCACCCAACTTGAGCCCCGGTCCGCCGACCAGGTTCGCCAACCTCGCACCAACCCTCACCGGCCACTGTGAAACGCCTGGTGACGGGCGCGCCGTACTCCCCCTCCCCTCACGGCGCGCCCGTCACCGGCACCCGCACCTTCCCTGGAGGATCTCCCATGCCGCCGCGCTCCGCTGACGACCTCGCTTCTGGCACGCCACCCATCGAACGCCTGGCATTCTGGGCGAAGCAGTCCCGGCACCTGACCTGGATGAGGCCGTGGGACCGCGTCCTGGACTGGTCGAACGCGCCGTTCGCCCGCTGGTTCACCGGTGGCAGGCTGAACGTGGCATACAACTGCGTCGACCGCCATGTCGAGGCCGGCCACGGCGACCAGGTCGCCTTCCACTGGGAGGGAGAGCCCGGCGACACCCGCACGATCACCTACGCCGATCTGAAGCGTGAGGTGTGCCGGACGGCCAACGCCCTGCTCTCCCTGGGCCTCCGGGCCGGTGACCGGGTGGCCATCCAGCTGCCCATGATCCCCGAAGCGGTGTTCGCGATGCTGGCCTGTGCCCGGCTGGGCCTCCCGCACAGCGTGGTGTTCGGCGGTTTCTCCCCGGCAGCCCTGCAGTCGCGGATCGAGGACGCCGAGGCCCGCCTGCTGATCACCTCCGACGGCCAGTACCGCCGGGGCCGGGCGGAGCCGCTGAAGGCGAACACCGACGAGGCGATCCGGAACACCCCCGGCGTCGAGCACGTCGTGGTGGTGCGGCGCACCGGCATCGACGTGCCGTGGACCGAGGGCCGCGACCTGTGGTGGCACGACCTGGTCGACGCCCAGCCCGACCACCACGCCCCGGAGTCGTTCGACGCCGAGCACCCGCTGTTCATCCTCTACACGTCCGGTACGACGGGCAGCCCGAAGGGCATCCTGCACACCTCCGGTGGCTACCTCACCCAGGCCGCGTACACCCACCGCACGGTCTTCGGCCTCGACCCCGACATCGACGTCTACTGGTGCACCGCCGACATCGGCTGGATCACCGGGCACTCGTACGTCGTCTACGGTCCGCTCGCCAACCGCGCCACGTCGGTCCTGTACGAGGGCACCCCCAACACCCCGCACGAGGGACGGCACTTCGAGATCATCGAGAGGTACGGGGTCTCCGTCTACTACACTGCGCCCACCCTCGTCCGCACGTTCATGAAGTGGGGCGAGCACATCCCGGCCCGCTACGACCTGTCCTCGATTGGCGTGCTCGGCAGCGTCGGAGAGCCCATCAACCCCGAGGCGTGGCGCTGGTACCGCAAGCACATCGGCGGCGACCGGGCCCCGGTGGTCGACACCTGGTGGCAGACCGAGACCGGCGCGATCATGATCGCCCCGCTGCCGGACGGGCCGCCCGCCAAGCCGGGCTCCGCGCAGACCCCGCTGCCCGGTATCTCCGCCAAGGTGGTCGACGACCAGGGCGAGGAGGTCGGCAAGGGCGAGAGTGGCTATCTGGTGCTCGACGAGCCGTGGCCCTCCATGCTGCGCGGAGTCTGGGGCGACGAGAGCCGGTACCGCGACACCTACTGGTCCCGCTTCGCCCATCGCGGCTACTACTTCGCCGGCGACGGTGCCCGCTACGACGAGGACGGCGACATCTGGCTGCTGGGCCGCGTCGACGACGTCATGAACGTCTCCGGGCACCGGATCTCCACCGCCGAGGTCGAGTCCGCGCTCGTTTCGCACCCCGCGGTGGCCGAGGCCGCGGTCGTCGGCGCGACGGACCCGACCACCGGGCAGGCCATCGTCGGCTTCGTCATCCTGCGCGGTGATGCGGCGGGAGAGGACGTCGCCGCGGCGCTGCGCGCGCACGTCGCCCAGGAGATAGGCCCCATCGCCAAGCCCCGTCAGATCATCGTGGTCCCGGAGCTGCCCAAGACCCGATCCGGGAAGATCATGCGCCGGCTGCTGCGCGACGTCGCGGAGAACCGTGAGGTCGGCGACGTCACCACGCTCGCCGACACGTCCGTGATGGACCTGATCCGCATTGATGCCGCCGACGGACCCCAGCAGACCGGCTGACCGGCGGCCACGAGGCGAACACGAGAGAAGGGAAGCGGAGATGGGACGGAATGCACCGCTGTCCGGCCGGGTTGTGCTCCTGACCGGAGCGGACGGCCCCGCCGAGGCGATGACGAGGAGACTGCTCTCGCAGGGTGCCCGGGTGGCGCTGGCCGGCGCCGTCGCCGCGAGCGCCGGTCTCGCGACGGCGCCCGGAAGCCGTGTACTGGCCCTGCCCTGCAACCTGGACAGCCCCGCTGAGACCGGGCGGGTGGTGGACACGGTCATCGACCGCTTCGGCCGCCTCGACCACCTGGTCAACCTCGTCGCGACCCGGACCTGCCCGGTCCCGCTGATGGAACTGGATCCCCTTTCCCTGAGCCACACCCTGCAACGGGACCTCGTGATGCCGCTCGCCTGGACCCAACGTGCCTACTGGCGCTGGATGGCAGCCCACGGCGGGTCGGTGGTCAACGTGGTGGCGAACGCGGTCCGCGACCACCCCCAGGACACTGTCCTGGCCGGTCTGACCGAGCTCACCGAATGGCTGGCGGCCGAACTCACCCCCCAAGTCGATGTACACACCCTCGTCCCGAACCCGGCGTTCGCCACCGCCGCGTACCAGGCGGGGATCACTGATGTCCTGCCCGACGTACTGACCCGCCGTGGCAATCGCATCCGGGGGCCCGTGCTCGTCCTGACCGAGGAGTGCGTCGACCCGCCCCGTGCCGCGTGACGACGGACGGGCGGGGAAGCCGGCGCACCCGACACACCACGACGTCACCTGATCATCCGCATCCGACGGCGCGCGACGCCGTCGCCACAACCATGCGCGCAAGTCCAGCGCGCACTCGACCGGAAGGCATGCGTCCACCGATGCGACTCGTCCTCATCGGCCCGCCTGGAGCAGGCAAGGGCACACAAGCCGCGATACTCGGCAAGAGACTCGAGGTCCCCCACATCTCCACCGGAGACCTGTTCCGCGAACACGTCGAGCGCCGCACAGCCCTCGGGCGGGATGCCAAGCGCTACCTCGACGCAGGCGAACTGGTACCCGACCACGTCACCGGCGGCATGGTCCGTGAACGCTTGGCGGAACCGGACGCGCAGCGCGGCTTCCTCCTCGACGGCTTCCCCCGCACCGTACGGCAGGCACACACACTCGCTCGCATACTGACCGCCGACAACCGTGAGCTCGACGCGGTCCTGGAGTTCACGGCACCCGAGGACGTGGTGGTCGAGCGGCTTCTCAGCCGCGGCCGGTCAGACGACACGGAGGAGGTCGTTCGGCACCGGCAGCGGGTCTACCGGGACCAGACAGCTCCCCTTCTCGCCCACTACGCCGACATCCGGCTGACGGTCCCTGCCGTCGGGCCGGTGGAGGAGATCGCCGACCGGGTATGGAGCTGCCTGCCGGGCGCGGCATGACGTCCGTGCGGTGAGCCGGTCTGGCCGGACAGCGCATTCCTCCCGGGATTCTCCTGCTATTGGCTGGCATTACCCTGCTATGACGTCGCGCTCGACTGGTGACAGTGGACCGCCAGGCTGTGGCCTCAGGGCCGGTACCTGCCATGGAGGGGACGTACAGCGTCGTGGCCGTCGCGGCCCCACTGGTCGTGCAATTCATCGAGGCTGGCAGGCGGCTTCGGAGCCGGGGGACGGGAGCTGGCGCAGAGGCAGAGGAGGGCGGTGAGGTGGGATGCGTGGGTGGGGCCAGGGGACGGCGGAACAGACCGTCCGGTCCGTACCTGCCAACCAGGGATATTCGCGCTGTCTCGCAGAGTCAGAGGAGGCGGCGTAGTCGAAGCGGGCCTGGTTGGTCTTGGGGTCGCGTGCCTCGACGAGTGTCACGGAGCTGGTGACGACGCGGATGTCCTCGGCCTCGGCGGCGGCCAGCCACTCGGTGAGCTCGGGTGTGCGGCGTACGAGTTTGGACAGGCCCTCGCAGTCCAGCACGAGGGTGCCGCTCACGCGGCGTCCGCCGAGCCGGCCGTGTCGCCGGCTCGCCCGCCGGCCGGGCCGGGATCGTCGCCGCCCGCTGGCACGAGGCGCAGCGTCACGCTCACAGGCCGAGGCCGCCCGTCAGGTCCTACGCCTCTCCTTCAGGTGGTCGCCGAGCAAACCCTCGCACCGTCCTCGACGGCTTCGCGGCCCTTCAGTCGAAGGAGCACGTGGGCCGGATCCTCGCCCGTTCACCGCCGTCCCCGACCGCATCCTTGCCGAAGCCCGCGGCCACAAACCCCACCAGCTCCAGGGGAGCAGCATTCGTTACTCGCAGGTAACTGGGGCTTGCGAGGCGACGCTTGGCGTGTCAAGATCTTTTCCGCAGTGTGCTGGGAACCCTGACCGATTCGGATCCGGTCTGCATCTTCTGGCGCACGTTGAGGCCTTCCCGACCAGTTGGCCTGCCCTTCCGGGGAGCGCGCTGCGCTGACGGTGCCCCAACAGGGCTTTTTGGCGGGATTAAATGCATGAGCGCATCTTCATGGCCATGGCGACCGCTGGCGTTGACGAGCGCGCATCCAGCACCGTGTGCGAACAACTGGACCCGCTACTCGAAGAAGCGCGCCGGGCGGCATTTCAGTTGAATCAAAGCGAATTAACTTACTCTTTACAAAGAAGTGTGTCGTCTCAGTACTCGAACAATTGGTTGCGAATCCAACCCCGGAACGGCGACCCTGTATCCCGACTGGAACCCGCCGTTTGCGGGGGCCGAACAACGGGGGTACACATGATTGAGGTTTCGCTGCGTCAATTTGAACGCGGGGCGGTACGGATCGCCAGCAGCTCTCTGTAAGAGACGTTCGGCAGCATCGGATTGCTCTCGTCGCATCACGGTCTCGCTCCCTGGCCCACACCAACTGGGCCAAGGCGGCGCGTCGTTCGTTGAACCGGACCGGTACGAACCTTCCGGGCTGGCTCGTCCACCTCTACCGTGCCTGCGGCGGAACGCTTCCCTCATTTCTTTCCGTCTTACCGTCCTCGACCAAGGGTGACTTGGGAGAGGGAACAGCGTTACTGCGAGCCGTTTCCCCGCCCCGCGTCCAAGCGGAACTGGAACAGCGGTTTCCGCAGGGAATTCCCGACGAAGTACGCGCGCTCCATTCGGACCCGGAAGCGCGAATCGCGGAGCTCTGTGATTTCCTCCCCGCATACTGGCGGGCCGCACTGGCCCCTTTCGCAGCTCCGCTGCGGGCCGCGACGGAGGAGGAGATCCTGCTGCGTGCCCGGATCCTGGCCACCCAGGGCCCGGATACGCTGTTCGGCACCCTGCACGGTCGGCTCTCGCGGCGCAGCGACGTCCTCCGGCTGGATGTCGGCACCATGCGCATCACCGTGCCCGACGTCTCCCAACTGGTCATTGTGCCCCTGCTGTTCGGTCGTGGTGCATCCTTCTTCGCCTCGGCGCCCGACGGCTCGGTGGCCCTGTCCTACCAGGCCAAGGGCGCCGCCGTACTCGTCGGAGACGCGCCGCCGGACCGGCGGGCGGATGCGCCCGCACGTGGAGACCGACTGGAGATCCTGCTCGGCCGCAGTCGGGCCGGCGTGGTCCGTGGTCTCGTCGTGCCCACCACCACCTCGGCCCTGGCCGCGACACTCGGCCTCGCGCCGAGCACCGTCTCCGAGCACCTCACCTCTTTGGTGGCGGCCGGCCTGGTGCAGCGTCGCCGGGCGGGCCTCCGGGTGCTCTATGAACTGGACGGCCCCGGCGCCGCGTTGGTCGAGTATCTGGACAACCGACGCAACCTGGCGGCAGAGCGCGGGTAGCCCTGCTGCCCCTGGCAGGATGGGGCCGCGCAACCCTGGGACGGGGCGGGCCGCATCCCCTGGGCCGGGCGGGACCAGGTGGCCTGGATATGCGAAGGCCCTGCCGGACCAGGAGACCGCGCGTCCGGACCCGCTCCACCGCCTTCTCGTCCTCAAACGCTGAGCCCTGAAAGCCCCTTGCGACAGGAGGATCTCTAATGACTGCGGACGACACCTACGGGAAGCTGCTCGCCCTGCTCGACGAACACGGCGCCGCCTACCGGGTGATCGAGCACGCTCCCGAAGGCGGCACCGAGGCGGTGAGCCGGCTTCGCGGCCACGAGCTTGCCCAGGCCGCCAAGTGCATCATCGTGATGGTGAAGATCGGCAAGAAGGAGAAGCGCTTCGCGCTGGTCGTCGTGCCGGGGGACAAGCGGATCGACCTGTCGGCGGTGAAGGCGCTGTACGGCGGCACCTACGCCTCCTTCGCCTCCCCGGACATCGCCGAGGAGCTCGCGGCCTCGCCGAGCGGGACCATCCTCCCCATCTCGTTCGACGAACGGCTGGAGCTGTTCGTCGATCCCGGCCTGCTGGCCCACCCGGAGTTCTTCTTCAACGCGGCGCGGCTCGACCGCTCGATCGCCCTCTCGACCGAGGACTACCGGAGCATCGCCGAGCCCCGCATCGAGCCGGTGTCACTGGACTGACGGGGTCAGCGCCAGGGCCATGCCGAGGCCGACGAGGACCGTGCCGATCACCTTGTTGAGCACGGTCTGCCGGCGCAGCAGCCGGGCGCGCAGGCTCTGGTTGGAGAAGAAGAGCGCGGCCAGACCGAACCAGACCAGGTGCGCGAACGACATGAAGAGGCCGTAGCCGATCTGCTGGACGACGGGGGTGTCGGCGCTCACGACCTGGGTGTAGGTGCTGAGCACGAACAGCATCGTCTTGGGGTTGAGGGCGTTCGTGAGGAACCCGGTGCGCAGCGCCCCCGCCTTCGACAGGCCGCCGTCCCCCGACAGGTCGATCTCCACCTGTGCCCTGGTGACGAACGTCTTGTACCCGATGAACACCAGGTATGCGGCTCCGACCAGCTTCATTGCCGTGAAAAGCGCCGGAGACCGGGACACCAGCAGTCCCACGCCGAGCATCGTGTACGTGACGTGGACGAGAACACCCAGCGATATACCGACCGCCGCGAGTATTCCCGCGGTCCGGCCGTACAAATAGCTGTTGCGGACGGTCATCGCGAAGTCCGCTCCAGGGCTGATGACAGCCAGAATGGTAATGACCGCTACGGCGATGATCTGACCCATTTTCCCGTTTTCTCGCTCTGTGGCGCCGGGTGAGGGACGTCGAAACGAAACGCCCCTCACCCGCCCCGGACGCCAGGGCTTGTGACGGTACGTGATCACCAGTACGTCGCGCGAGGCAGGAGTCCCGGAGTCCAACTGCTCGATGGGTGACACGCCGTGGAAGACCCGCTCGTCGTTGACGAGTGCCAGGTCGAGCGGGTCGGTCAGGGTGAACTTCTCCAGCGGTTCCTGCTCCAGGTTGAAGACGGTGCTCTCGCCGCCGATGGCGTTGGACCGCCCGACCATGGCCATGAGGACGAAGGTGACGCCGTCCCGGTGGACGCCCTCGGGTGTGGGCTTGCCGACCTCTTCGCCGTCGAGACCTCGATGCGGAACCGGTGGACCTCGATGTGCCAGGCGGAGTAGGGGGCGAGCCGGCCGAAGATGTCGCAGCCCAGGGTGACGAGGCTGTCCATGGTGCTGCCACGCAGGATCTGCTCCTCGAACGGCTCGTAGTGCCGGGCGACGCCGCCGTTGAGGTTGTTGAAGTCCACCGTCTGGTAGTGCGGTCGGTGGGTCTCGACGCGGTAGTCGTTGCTCGCCCGGGGTGCGGCCAGCGTGGCGTGCCTGCGACGGCGGTAGCGGCCGCCGTCGGCCATGTATCCGTCGAGCGGCATCCTGTTCCAACTGTCGCGGAACGCGTCCAGGTCGGCGAGTGCGTTTTCGGACCGCTGCGACAGAAGATTCTTCACCCTGCCGCCGGCGACCAGGTCGTAACTCCTGGCGGAGAGTGATTCGCAGCTTTCCTCGACTCCGGCTACGTACTGCGCAGACATTTTTCCCCTCGGGTCCATGATCGCTGCCGTGTTCGATCATGGAATTTCCCTGCGCCGGTGTCAACAGATCTGTGATCTATTCCCTATTCCTCGGGAAGGAATGGGGAAGAACGCGGTGTTTCGGTTCTGGCCGAATCTCTAGAAGTTCATTTTCTCGGTGATTGAATTGGGGCGTGGCCGCGCATTACCTCGGCGGAGCAGTAGCAGGGCACGATTCCGTCCGACCGCCCTTCACCGCCGCAGCGTCGCCCCGAAGCTGCGGCCGTACGCCTGGTGCGTCGTCACCTCGACGCGGGTGCCGCAGGGGGTCGGGGTGACCCGGACCCCGTGGTCCGCGTCGACCGGTCGCAGGGGGCGGCCGCGGAGTGTGAGGGTGATCGTCCGGCGTTCGGTCGTCGGGTCGGAGACCGCGAGGGCCGTCGTGCCGCCCGGGGACCTGCGCAGGAGCACCGAGGCCGGGCCGTCGATCACGAGGCGTTCCACGTGGTGGGTGCCCGGGGTGAAGGTGTTCGCGGCGACGAGGCCCAAGTGCGCGTGTTTCACCGCCTGCGCCTGGGGCGTGTTGGTCAGGACGGTCAGCGGACCTCGTGCGTAGGAGGCCGCCTGGCGGGCGGTGGCGTGGGGGAGGACGGCGTAGGCCATGGCCGTGGGCGGGCCCGCTGCGGGCAGGTCGAGCGAGAGCGTGAAGACCCGCTTCGTCACCGGAGCCGCCGGGTTCGCCTGGCGGACCACGCGGCGGCTGCGGGTGACCGTCTCCAGGGTCGCCGTGGGGTCGGGGCCGTCGAGGAGGGCGTAGCCGACCGCGGTGCCGCGGGTGGTGTTGGCGTACCGCAGCCAGGCCAGGGGCGCCGTGCCGGTGCCCGACCACGGGCTGCCGTCGCGGAGGCCGCCGGTGAGGGCGACGGTGTCCGACGGCGCCGCGATCCGGGCGTCGACCGTGGTCGTCACCGCCCGGCCCGCCGGGTCGCCCACGCCCGCCGCGAGCACCACGATCTCGTCGTCGAGCAGGAACCACGACTTCGTCGCGCGGGCGCCGCGATAGGCCACGAAGTCGTCGGGGAGGGCGCCGGCCTGCTTCGCGGTCCACGGGACGTCGTCGGCCAGGACCATGCCGGCCGCGCCGTAGGCGCCGAGCCGGGCGCCGCCCGAGAAGGGGTGCGTGGCGCGGGGGAAGTAGACGTAGGTGTTCTGCGACTGCGACGACGCGGTGAATCCGCGGGCCGGGTTGTCGTACCAGAGGCCGCCGTAGAGTTCGGGGACCGTACGGCGGGCCTCCACGGGGGCGGTGACGCCGGCGAGGCGGTAGGGGGAGACGGCCGTGTAGTAGTCGACGCCGTACGCCTGCGTCTGGTCCTCGCCCGAGAGGTAGAGGTAGTGGGCGCCGTCGCCGTGGAACCAGGGCATCAGGTTCTCGCCGTTCATGTACTCGTACTTGCTGATGCGAGCCGAACTGCGCGCGAGGGCGAAGGCGTAGCCGGGCCGGCGGTGGACGGTCCGGTCCATGGCGTTGAAGGCGGTGTGGTGGACGGCTGGGGTCAGGTCCCTCGCGGGGACGGGTGAGGCGAGGATGTCCGCGTGGCGGGCGATGCTGACCGGCGACACGAAACCCGCGGGGTTCAGGGGCGACTTCGACGACCGGTGGATGTGCTTGACGTAGGCCGCGAGCGCGGCGGCGTCGGCTCCGGTGGCGTAGGAGGAGAGGTCGACGACGGCCTCGACGACGGCGGCGGCGTCGCTGTAGCCGGTCGTGGTCCGGGAGACCCCGCGGCCCTTGACGATCTCCATCATCCAACCCTCGAAGATCACCGGGGCGAAGCCGTCGGCGACCCAGCGCCGCACGGTGCCGGTGAAGTCCTCGCCGGGGGCGTAGGCCGTGCCGTCGAGGATCTTGACGGTCTGGACGACACGGGTCAGCAGGCCCTTGCCGTACGAGCCCGTGTAGGCGACGGAGGCGTGCTGGACGAAGGAGCCGTCCGCGTAGAACCCGTCGGTGACGCCGTGCCGCAGGTCGTACGGGTCGATCGTGGCGAAGACGGTCAGCTGGTCGGCGACGGCCTTGCGGATGCGGGCGTCGTCGCCGAGGACGGCGCCCTGGAGGATCCGGTTCGTCGTGATGTCGGCCAGGTTGGCACCGGTGTGGAACCGCGAGTCGAGGTCGACGTCGCCGTCCTTGCCGTTGCGCAGATAGGCGTCCATGGAGGCGACGTAGGCGGCCGGGAGACCGGGGGCGAGAGCCGCGATGTCGTCCTTGAGCAGGACGAGGATCCTGCTGACGTGGGTGGAGATGCCGATCTCCCACGTGAACCAGTTGCCGTAGTAGCCCTTCGACTGGTCGCCGTAGTACGCCTCGTGCAGGTGGACCAGGCCGTCGACCACCCGCCGCCGCACCACCGGGTCGTCCCGCAGGTCCGAGGCGGCGGGGCCGGGGGTGCAGGTGGCGAGCGCGATCTCGTACAGGTACTGGAACGACCTGTTCAGGTTCGGGTCGCTCGTGCCGAGCGGGACGCCCTTGAAGAGCTCGCCGGGTCCGGCGTCGTCCATGGCGGTGAGCCGGGCGCGGGCCGTCGACTCGATGGAGGCGAGTTTCGGGGCGACCTCCGGGCGGGCGTTGGACTCGGCGGTGCCGGCGAACACGGCGGTGGTGTTGCGGAGCAGTGCGGCGTGGTCGGATCCGGAGGACGTGCGGGGCGCGGCCGCCGCCCGGGACTGTCCCGCGGCCGGCACGGCCACCGCGGGGAACAGGGACAACAGGGCGCGACGCGAAAGATGCACCTGGGCTCCAGGGTCAGCCGGGAAAGCGCTTGCCGCGCATCCAAGCAACGGCGACCACCCCTGTCAACGACAGCGGCGGCCCCCTGTCCACGGTAGGCCGTCGTGGGCGTCGCGCGGGGCACCGTCCAGGTTCAGGGGCGGGCCGGCCGTGAGATCAGCGTGGCTTCCATCACCGCCGGGTCGGAATGACGATTCCGCTTCCGCGGCCGGGAGACGGTCGAACGGACGAGAGCCCCGGCACCCGAGGTGCCGGGGCTCTCTCTGTCCGCGAATCCGGCCGCGGCGGCGACACTCCCCCGAGTGTGGTTTCCCCACGCCGAGCACCAGCGGGCCGGATCCGATGAACCGATCCAAACAGCCCTCTCCAACAGATCGCTAACATGGGCCCGACGCCCACGGACGGGCGGTACGGGGAGGAAGACGATGCGGTTCGGCTTCCCCAGCGCCCTGGGGCGCGCGATCGCCCCGGGGGCGCGCGGCCGGCCCGCGCGCCTGGGCATATGACAAGGTCGGCCGCCGTGTCTTGTCCGCGGCGCGCGGGACCCGGCAGAGTCGCTGCGCACCAAGCACGGCCTGAGTTCCGTGGGCGGGTCGGGGGCCTGACCGACCAGGCTCTTCGAGGATGCCGGTCCTCCTCGCCAACGCGCCTCGCTCCACAGTATGTTGATGGTTCGTCACCGATTGTGGCCGCGGGGTCCGGTCGCCCTCCGGCGGCGCCGGGCTCCGGTACGTCCGGCAGCCGCCGCGCGTCACGGGGAAGAAGAACATGATGCGGATGGAAGAGAGCACGGTCCGGCTGCCGCTCAACGAGGCGGCGTGGATCCGCGCCGTACGGACGGACCCGGTCGCCGTGGCGCTGGAGTCGGCCGGGTACGACGTGTCCGTCGACGCGCTGGACGCCGAGGTCGGCCCGGCGCCCGAATGGGCGGTCACCGACGAGGAGGACGGCGGCGAGGGCGGACTCGGCCTGCGGCTGGGCCTCGGCTACCGGATCGGCGGCACCCTGCTGTGCACGGCACGGGTCTGGCTGCCGCGGGCGGTGTCCGTGCCGCAGGTCCCGGCCCTGTGGCCGCTGTGCCGCTGGGAGGAGCCGCTCCAGCTGGTCGACGACCTGCGCTGCCGGATGCCGTACGCCCAGGAGCGGGCCCGCTTCGGGCTGCGCGACCAGGTGCCGGTGCTCGAACTGGAGCGCACCGGTGTGACGCTCACGGGCCGCATCACCGACCAGATGCTCCTGGTGCTGCCGGCCGACCGGGTCGTGCTCGGCCAGGGCGCGCTGCGCATGCGCCGCACCACGGTGCAGGCGGCCTGACCCCACCCCGCTGCCGGCGAAAAATACCGCCCGCCCTCTTTCTCGAAGGAAAAAGGACGGGCGGCTTTTTTGTGCCCGCGCGACCTGACCAGGTACTGCCCATACTTTCTGGATTCGCCGTCACCTGACAGAAAAAGGGGCCGACTTTGTCGTGAAAATGCGGCGTCTGCGTCACGTGACGAAGTGCGCAGGTCGGTTTTGACCCATCAAATTCCCGCCCCGAGACTCGACTTGGGGTTCGATTCTCGGAAATCCGGGACGGGATGGGAGTCGATAACCCGGAGCCGTAGCAACGATGGGGAATTCTCACGATGGAGGTCCTGGGTGACGAGTCATACAATCTCGGAAAGGCCGACCGGATTCGGAGAAGCGCTTCCTGAGAGCGAAACCCGGCGCTGGCGAAGGCTGCCGGCTCTGCAGCAGCCCGAATGGGAGGACGCCGAGGCCGCTGCCCGGGCCGCGCGCGAGCTCTCCCTGCGACCACCACTCGTCGCGGTGGAGGAGATACGGACCCTCGGCTATCTGCTGGCAGAGGTGGCCGAGGGGCTGCTCCAGGTGGTCCAGGCGGGCGACTGCGCCGAGGACCCGCTCGAATGCCAACCCGAGTACGTCATACGCAAGACGGCGCTGCTGGACGCCCTCGCCGGCGTCATGTCGCTGAACTCGCTGCGTCCGGTCCTTCAGGTGGGCCGGATGGCGGGGCAGTTCGGCAAGCCGCGCTCCAGCTCGACCGAGGTCGTCGGCGGGGTCGAACTGCCGGTCTACCGCGGCCACCTGGTCAACAGCCCGGAGGCCGACCCGGAACTGCGCAGGCCCGACCCGGGCCGGCTGCTGTCCGGGCACGACGCGGCGGCGACGGCGATGGACGCGCTGCGGTCGCGTTCCGTGCGGTCGCTCTCGCCGGTCGACGCACCGGTCTGGACGAGCCACGAGGCGCTGGTGCTCGACTATGAGCTGCCGCAGCTGCGCCGTGACGAGGAGGGCCGCCTGGTCCTCACCTCGACGCACTGGCCGTGGATCGGCGACCGGACCCGGCAGCTGGACGGCGCGCATGTCGACCTGCTGGCCTCCGTCGCCAACCCGGTGGCGTGCAAGGTCGGCCCGAGCATGGACCGCGACGGGCTGCTCGCGCTGTGCGAACGGCTCGACCCGGACCGTATGCCGGGCCGGCTGACGCTCATCTCCCGGATGGGCGCCGACCGGGTCGCGGAGCGGCTGCCCGAGTTCGTCCACGCGGTGCGGGAGGCCGGGCACCCGGTCATCTGGCTGTGCGACCCGATGCACGGCAACACGTTCGGTTCGTCCGACGGCTTCAAGACCCGCCTCGTCACCACGGTGATCCGTGAGGTGGAGGAGTTCCAGAAGGCCGTCACCGACGCCGGCGGCACGGCGGGCGGACTGCATCTGGAGACCACGCCCGACGCGGTCTCCGAGTGCGTCCACGACGCCTCGCTGCTGGACCGGGTCGGGGACAAGTACACGAGCCTGTGCGACCCGCGGCTCAATCCCCGCCAGGCCCTGGAAGTCGCCGCCGCCTGGCGCGTCTAGGCGAACGGCACGAGGAACGGCGCGACCCGCACGACGTGACGGAACCGGCCGAAACGCCTCACGGAAAACCGCACGGGTCCTTTCTCCGTGCGGCAGCCACACCCGTACATCCGCAGCAGGAAATGGCGGCGAGCCGCCGGGATTTCGTGGTGCGGCAATACAGCCCACCGGAATCCCGGCGGCTTCGGCCGCCGCAATCCCCGAGCTTTGGGACCACGATGAATGTCGACAAGACGGAAAAGAAGGTAGCCCTCGTCACCGGTGCGGCCGGTGGCATCGGCGAAGCAGTGGTGCGTGCTCTGGCGGCCGACGGCGCCGCGGTCGCCATGGTCGACCGGAATCTGGAGCCACTGGAGGAACTGGCCAAGGAACTGCGCGCAGTGGGGCAGGTGGCGGAGGCCTATCCCGCGGATGTCACGAACAGCGCCGACGTCGATGCCGTGGTGGACGCGGTCGAGCAGCAGCTCGGCGGCATCCAGTACCTGGTGAACGGCGCCGGCGTGCTCCGCCTCGGCAAGGCGAAGGCGCTCACCGACCAGGACTGGGCCACGACCTTCGCGGTGAACACCAGCGGCGTGTTCTTCATGTCCCGCGCGGTCGTCAACCGCATGGTCGAGCGCGGCTCCGGCGCGATCGTGACGATCGCCTCCAACGCCGCCGGCACGGCCCGCGTGGACATGTCCGCGTACTCCGCGTCCAAGGCCGCGTCCACCATGTTCACCAAGGTTCTCGGCCTCGAGGTGGCGCGGTACGGGATCCGCTGCAACGTGGTGGCGCCCGGTTCCACCGACACCCCGATGCTGACCTCCCTGTGGGACGACGGCAGCGCGGCGCGCTCCTCGATCGACGGCGTACCCGGCGCCTTCCGCGTCGGCATCCCGATGGGACGGCTGGCCCAGCCCTCGCACATCGCCGACGCCGTGCTGTTCCTCCTGTCCGACCGGGCATCGCACATCACCATGCACGACCTCACCGTGGACGGCGGTGCCTCGCTCGGCCACTGACCGCCCCGTACCCACCAGCCGAGAGGAAGATCCCGGATGGCTCTGCCCACGATCAGCCCCTATCCGATGCCCGGTCAGGGGGACATGCCGGAGAACATCGCGCAGTGGAGCGTGGACCCGAGACGAGCGGTCCTGCTGATCCACGACATGCAGAAGTACTTCCTGCGGCCGTTCCCGGCCGGGGAGTCACCGGTGACCGACCTGGTCCGCAACGCCACCGCCCTGCGGGAGCGCTGTGCGGAGCTCGGCATCCCGGTGACGTACACCGCCCAGCCGGGCGGCATGACCGACGAGGAGCGCGGCCTGCTCAAGGACTTCTGGGGTCCCGGCATGACCGTCGAGCCCGAGCACAAGAAGGTCGTCGACGGACTCGTCCCCGCCGCGGGGGACAGCGTCTTCACCAAGTGGCGCTACAGCGCCTTCTTCCGCACCGGGCTGCTCGACCTGCTGCGCGGCAGCGGACGCGACCAGCTCATCGTCTGCGGTGTGTACGCGCACGTCGGCGTCCTCATGACGACCACGGACGCCTTCACCCACGACATCCAGCCCTTCCTGGTGGGCGACGCCATCGCCGACTTCTCGCTCGAGTACCACCGGATGGCGCTGGAGTACGCGGCGCAGCGCTGCGCCATGACCGTGACCACCAAGACCGTGCTGGACCAGCTGGCTCCGGCACAGAGCCGAGGGACGCGATGACCGACCACGGACTTCTGGATCTGGTCCTCGCCGCGGACCCGCCCCCCTTCGCCCTGCTGCACCGTCCCGAGGCGGCCGGTGCCGACCGGGTCGACGTGATCGTCGGAGACCTGTCCACGCCGGCGGTCCTCGCGGACGTGCCCTCCAGCGGCGGTGTCCGGACGGCCGGCACGGGCCGCGCCGAGCACGAGGTGCTGGTCGTCGTCCCGTACCGGCAGATCACCGAGCGCGGTTACGCGGCGGCCGACGACGGCGCCCCGCTGATCACCCTGTCCGTGCGCGACCAGGACTCGGTGACCCTGGGCGAGGTGCTGAACCGGCTGCCGGACCGGCCGATCGCGGTGTCGGACGGCCGCTTCGACGTCGGCGACGACGCCTACGCGCAGACCGTGCGGGAGATCCTCGCCGACGAGATCGGCACCGGCGAGGGCGCCAACTTCGTCATCCGCAGGTCGTTCGTCGCCGACATCGGCGACTGGTCGCCGACCGCCGCGCTGACCTTCTTCCGGCGGCTGCTCGAGGGCGAGCGCGGCGCCTACTGGACATTCGTCGTGCACACCGGCGACCGCACGTTCGTCGGTGCCAGCCCCGAGCGGCACGTGAGCCTGCACGGCGGCACCGCGGTGATGAACCCGATCAGCGGCACCTACCGCTACCCCCCGACCGGGCCGACGCTGGAGGGCGTGACCGCCTTCCTCGCCGACCCCAAGGAGGCCGACGAGCTCTACATGGTGGTCGACGAAGAGCTCAAGATGATGGCCGGGATCTGCGACGGCGGCGGGCGCGTGGTGGGCCCCTACCTCAAGGAGATGGCCCGCCTCGCGCACACGGAGTACTTCATCGAGGGCCACAGCACCCGTGACCCGCGCGAGATCCTGCGCGAGACCATGTTCGCCCCGACGGTCACCGGCAGCCCGCTTCAGAGCGCGGCGAAGGTCATCGCCAAGTACGAGCCCCAGGGCCGCGGTTACTACAGCGGCGTGCTGGCCCTCATCGGCCGGGACGCGCAGGGCGGCCCGACCCTGGACTCGGCCATCATGATCAGGACGGCGGAGATCTCCGCCGCCGGACAGGTCACCATCGGCGTGGGCGCCACCCTGGTCAGGGACTCCAAGCCCGAGTCCGAGGTGGCCGAGACGCGGGCCAAGGCGTCCGGGCTGCTCGCCGCGCTCGGCGCGAGCGAGTCCGGGCTCGCCCGGCACCCCGACGTCCTGGCCGCGCTGGACCAGCGCAACCGGTCGATCTCCGCGTACTGGCTCCAGGAGCCGGGCGCACGCCACCGCACGGTACCCGCGCTGGCCGGCCGGAAGGTCCTCGTCGTGGACGCCGAGGACACCTTCACCGGCATGCTGGCGCACCAACTGCGGTCGCTCGGCATGGAGGTGACGGTCCGGCGCTTCGACCAGGAGTACACCTTCGAGGGCTGCGACCTGGTCGTGCTCGGGCCCGGCCCCGGCGATCCGCGCGACGTGGACCACCCGAAGATCGCCCACCTGCACGGCGCGACCCGCGAAGTGCTGGCGCGGGGCATCCCGTTCCTCTCGGTGTGCCTGAGCCACCAGGTGCTCAGCACCGTCCTGGGGCTCGACCTGGTCCGCAGGGACAGGCCCAACCAGGGCGTACAGCGGAAGATCGACCTGTTCGGCAGGCCCGAACAGGTGGGCTTCTACAACACCTTCGCCGCCCGCAGCGCCACCGACACCGTGCACTCCGAGCTCATCGGGGGACCCGTGGGAGTGAGCCGCGACGCGGTGACCGGAGAGGTGCACGGACTGCGCGGACCGGGCTTCCGCTCGGTGCAGTTCCACCCGGAATCGATCCTGACCGAGGACGGTGTGCGGATCATCAGCGATCTGCTCACGCCCCTGACGGCCGACTGATCCAGGGGCGTTCCCGCCCCGGTCGGCCCGCCGGTCCGGCACCATCCCCCGCCGCCGGACCGGCACGGACGGCAGGCCGCGGATGCGGTGTCCCCTCGCCCTGGCACCGCGCCCCGGCCGCCGCCTCCGCAGACCGCACAACAGACCCGACACAGGCGGGTGTTCACCGTCGAGGAGGACAGCCATGCATGCCGTAGTCGTCTGGTGGGAGCTCGCGGGCACCGGCCGCACCATCGCCGAGCTGCGCGACTTCCTCCGGGACGAGGCCGTGGACCGGTTCGCGGCCGTACCCGGACTGGTGCTCAAGACCTGGATCTCCGACGAGGCCGGCGAGCGCTGGGGAGCGATCTTCCTGTGGGAGTCCGCCGAGGCGGCCGCCCAGCCGATCCCCACCCGCGCGGCCGAGATCATCGGGGCACCGCCCGGACACCGCCACGCCTTCGACGTGGAGGCCACCGTGCAGGGTGTGCACACCCTGGACTCCCTCTCCGGACACGGCCTTGCCTTCGCGTCCTGAGCGCCGGCCCGCCGCCGTGCTGATCGGAGCGCCCGGCGCGGGGAAGACCACGGTGGGGCGGCTGCTCGCGGGCCTGCTCGGCGTCGGCTTCCGGGACACGGACGCCGACCTGGAGGCGGCGGCCGGCACCGCGATCCCCGACATCCTGTACCGCACGGGCGAGGCGCACTTCCGGCTGCTGGAGCGGGCGGCGGTGCACCGCGCGCTCGCGCGGCACGCCGGCGTACTCGCGCTCGGCGGGGGATCCGTCCTGGACGCCTCCGTCCAGCAGGCGCTGCGCTCGCACACGGTGGTCCATCTCGCCGTGCCGCTGGAGCAGTTGCTCGACCGGATCGGGGACGCGGCGAGCCGCCCGCTGCTGGCCGACGACCCGGGCGGCCGGCTGCGGACCGCGCTCGGCGTCCGCACTCCGATCTACCGCAGACTGGCCCGCCACACCGTGACGGTGGCTCCCGGGGAGCGCCCCGACGAGGTGGCCGGCCGGATCGCCGCCCTGTTGCCGGGCAGGCCCCAAGGGGCCTTCCCACGAGCGAAGGAGCCCGTGTGAGCACCATGTTCCCAGGTCTCGTGCCCGCCTCTCCCGAAGCGCTCGGCGGGCGTCATCCGCTGCGCGTGCGGGCGGGCGGTGAGCGGCCGTACGACGTCCTGATCGGTCAGAAGGCCGCCTCCGCGGTGATCAGCCTGCTCCCGGAGAAGGCGAGGACCGTCGCCCTCGTCCACGACGAGTCCCTCAGCTGTCAGGTGCGGTCGATCCGCGCGGCGCTGGACGCCGACGGCCGCCGTGTCGCCGTGCTGCAGATCCCGCAGGGCGAGGCGGCCAAGCAGATCGGCGTCCTGGCGGGCGTGTGGTCCCGCTTCGCCGCGGCGGGGATCACCGGCGCCGACGCCGTCGTCGCCTTCGGCGGCGGCGCGACGCTGGACCTCGCCGGCTTCGCCGCGGCGACCTGGCGGCGCGGCGTGCCGCTGATCCTGGTGCCGACGACGCTACTCGGCATGGTCGACGCGGCCGTCGGCGGCGCCGCCGGCATCAACGTGCCCGAAGGCCGGGAACTGGTCGGCGTCTGCCGTCCGCCCGCCGGAGTGGTCTGCGATCCGGACCTGCTCGCAACGGTGCCGGAGGGAGGCCATCTCGGCGGCCTCGCCGAGCTGATCAAGGCGGGCTTCGTCGGGGACCCCGTGATCCTGGACCTCATCGCCGCCGATCCGGCGCGCGCCGCCCGTCCGGCCGGCTGCGACGCCGCCGGTCTGATCGAGCGCGCGGTACGGGTCAAGACCGCCGCCCTCGACCGGCCGGACGGCGAGGCGGCCTGGAGCCTCGAGTACGGGCACACCCTGGCCCGCGCGATCGAGCGCGTGGGTCACTACCGCGTACCGCCGGGGCACGCCCTGGCCGTTGGCATGGTCTTCGCCGCCGAACTGGCCCGCCTCGCGGACCGGCTGGACGACGCGTCGGTGGAACGCCACCGCGAGGTCCTCGCCGCCGTGGGGCTGCCCACGTCCCACCCGCGTGAGGCGTGGGCCGCGCTGCGGGAGGTCCTGACGGCCGGTTCCGGGGACGCGGCCGCGCCGCTGGTCGTGCTCGACGCCATCGGCAGGCCGGGTCTGCTGCACGACCCGGAGGGCGTGCTGCAGGACGAGGCGTACCGCCGGATCGGGTCCTGAGCCGTGCGCAGGCCGCCCGACCGCCGTCCCCCGGACCGCCGCCCTCCCGCAGGCGGCCGGCGCAGGCACAGCGCGCGCGGTACGTAAGCACCCGGTCGCGACTTTCCGGTGTCCGACTACTGACAAAAAACCGACCATCTCCCTTGTTTGTGAGCCCCGAGAGGTGCCCCTGCCGGCCGACGTCTCGGGGCTTCCATCTGCCCCTTCACGGTTACTGACGCCCTTTCATCTGCATATGCCACGGGCTTGCTCAGCTGACCTGACGGAGTGTGCTTGGCCTGTTTCGAATAAAAACCGACTGCGTGGTTTGGTATGGTGGTCGAGTTGGCCAGGTCTGGCACTTCGCGCGGCGAGCCGTGCGGTTCGGCCGACCAGGTCACATCCAGGGAAGGGGGCCCTGTGGAAGGGACCAAGGACAGGGAAGGACGACCGGACATCGCTTGGGGCGATGTCGACGACGACTTCGTGACCGAGTTCTCGAAGCGCATGCTCACGTCACTGCCGCGCCGGGACCAGCGTGAGCGCGGCGAGTGGTACATCTCCGGACTGCTCTCGATCCCCGGGCGCAAGTCCATGCGGTCCATCGCGTCGGTGATCGGTGGCGGCGCGGCCGAACAGCGCCTGCACCACTTCATCAGCAAGTCCTCGTGGGACTGGCTCGCGGTGCGCAGAACACTGGCCGGCCACCTGGACAGGACGCTGCTGCCGCAGGCCTGGGTGGCCCGGCCGATGTACGTGGTCAAGACCGGCGAGCACACGGTGGGGGTGGAGGAGTCCTTCGTGCCGCAGCTCGGACGGGTCGTCAACAGCCAGAAGTCGTACGGCGTCTGGCTGGCCAACGAGGAGCAGAGCGCGCCCATCAACTGGCGGCTGATCCTTCCCGCGGACTGGCTGCAGGACAAGGAGAGGCGCAAGCGCGCGGAGATACCCGAGGGCGAGGGCGAGGCCGATCCCGGCGCCGTCGCCCTGCACGCCGTGCTGGAACCGCTGCGCGCCTGGGGGCTTCGCTGCCGTCCGGTGGTGATGGACGCGCGCGAGCACGAGGCCACGCTGCTCGCACGGAACTTCGCGCGCAAGGGCGTTCCGTTCGTCCTGCGCATCAGCGGCACGACGTTGCTGGTGCCCAGCGAGGCGCTGTCCACCGGCCACGGCGAACGCAAGCTCCAAGCCCAGCAGTTGATCGAGTGGGTGAAGAAGGCGTCCCGGCAGGTCGGGTGGGTCGATCCGCACAGCTCGATCAACCGCTCGGCACTCGTGACCGGTACGCGGGTCAGCCTGCCCGCCCCGGGCGGCGGGCTGCCGCTGCAACTGGCGGGCGCCTGGTCGGGATGGGAGCGGCAGCCGGGGGAGCTGTGGCTGACCAACCTGGTCGAGGCCCCGCCCGCCGTGCTGCTGAGGCTCGGCAGGCTCACCGAACGGGTCGAGCGCGACTTCGCCGAGATCAGCACGCGCGTCGGCGTCCGGGACTTCGAGGGCCGTACGTTCGGCGGCTGGCACCGGCATGTCACGCTCAGCTCCGTGGCGCACGCCATCGTGGTGCTCTCGGCCGCACGCGTCCAGGAGGAGCGCACCGCACGCAGTCTGATCCGCTCCGCCTGAGAGAGCGGGGTCCGACGGCCCCGTTGCCGGCCCGCGGCGTTCCCCGCGCTGCGGCTCCGGCGTGCTCCGGGCACGGCAGCAGGCGCCGGCGGCCGGAAAGAGGCGCGAGGGCTCGCGCTCCGGTGGCCGGGAGCCGCACCGCTCCCGAAGCCGGCCGTACGCCGCAGGTCCCGTGCGAGAGACGGCGGCCTAGGCGGCCCGGAGACCGATCTCCGCCCGCACCGCGCGGCGCATCTCCTCCACCGGCACGTCCGAACGGCCGGTCATCAACTCGACCTGCCGCGCAGCCTGGTGCAGCAGCATCGCGTGCCCGCCGACCGCCCGCGCCCCGCCGAAGCGGGCGGCCCTCGCGAGCCGCGTCGGCCAGTCGGCGTACACGACGTCGAAGACGTCGGCGCCGCTGCGCGCGATCGCCCCGGCGTACGGATCCGCCGCGCCGGCCGGCAGCGTGGACAGCACGAGGCGCGCGCCGTCGAGTGCGTCGCCCAGCTCGTCGAACGAGTGGTAGCGCACAGCCACCCCGAGCCGGGTGGCGGCCGCGCACACCTGCCCGCCGCGGCTGCGTTCGCGTACGACGACAGGGGTGTCGGTCTGGCCGAGCTCCTTCAGCGCCGCCAGCGCCGAGCACGCGGTCGCCCCGCCGCCCAGGATCACGGCGTCGGGCCGGCCGTCGCCGCCCAGGCCCTCCTCGCGCAGCGCAGCGACGATGCCGTGGACGTCGGTGTTGTCGCCGTACCGCCGGCCGTCGCGCAGGATCACCGTGTTCGCGCCGCCGACGTCCAGCGCCAGCGGCGTCACCTCGTCGACGAGCGGCAGCACCGTGCGCTTCAGCGGCATGGTCAGGGACAGGCCCGCCCACGAGCCGTCGAGCGAGTCGAGCAGCGCGGGGAGCCGCCGTTCGTCGCACTCCATGGCCGCGTACGACCAGTCCAGGCCGAGGGCGGCGTAGGCGGCGCGGTGCAGGACGGGGGAGAGGGAGTGCGCGATGGGCGACCCCAGGACGGCCGCGCGCGTTCCGGCCCTGGGCACGGGGCCTGTGGATCGCCGTGGATGGAAGCGAGCGTTGCTCATCTCGTGGCTCCTTGTCGGATCGGCCGGGCGGAAGACGGCGGCGGCGCGGCCGTGGGCGCGCCGGATCCGGGCGATCACAAGGTCAACGGCCGCGGGGGGAACCACCCGGCGGTCGAGTTCCGGGGGTGTACGAGCACTTCCGGGAGGCGGGAGCGACCGCACGGATTGCCGGCTTCCGTTATCTGGGACAGGGTGACGCCTGCCGCAAGGGAGCGTGTATCCAGCACCCGATACTTCGTCAGATGACGACGTCGGGTCCGGTGTGCCGTCTTGACAGGGTCAGGACGCCTGCGCGGCCGTGGCCCCGGCCGTACACGTGACGAAATCGCCGCGAATCGATTGAGAGCTCAAGAATCCTGCGGGAGGGTCAGGTGCGGTTCCGAACCGTCCATGCCCCGCATTCCGACAAGGAGCGCACCACCGTGACGAACGTCGCAGTCATTTACTACTCGTCCACCGGCAACGTCCACAAGCTCGCCCTGGCCGCCGCCGAGTCGGCGGAGAAGGCGGGCGCCGAGGTCCGGCTGCGCCAGGTGGCCGAGCTCGCTCCGGAGGCCGCCATCGCCTCCAACCCGGCCTGGTCCGCGCACCGCGAGGCCACGAAGGACATCGCGGTGGCGAGCCTGGAAGACCTCGAGTGGGCCGACGTCATCCTCTTCGGCACGCCGACCCGTTACGGCCTGCCGGCCGCCCAGCTCAAGCAGTTCATCGACACCACGGGCGGCATCTGGGCCAAGGGCAAGCTGGTGAACAAGGTCGTCTCCTCGTTCACCTCGACCTCGCAGACCCACGGCGGCCAGGAGAGCACGATCCTCGCGCTGAACAACACCTTCTACCACTGGGGCGCCATCATCGTTCCGCCCGGCTACGCGGACGGCATCCAGTTCGACATCAAGAACGGCAACCCGTACGGCGCCAGCCACGTGGGCTACAACAACGAGGTCCCCGGCGCGGAGAACCTGGCGGCGGTCGAGTTCCAGGCGCGTCGCGCGGTGGAGATCGGCACGGCGCTGAAGCGCGGCCTCGAGGCCGCGGCCTGATTTCGCGGGGGGCCGCGCCCCCGCACCCCCACGCCCTCCGGGGCGCGGGCCCTCCGCTTCCCGGGGCCCCGCCCCTCCGGGCCACGCGCCCCGGCCCCTGTGCCCCCGGGTCCCCGGGGCACGGGCCCGGGGCTCCTGCCGTCCTTGGGACGGGCCGGCTTCTCCGGCTGCGCCGGGGCGGCTCGACCGGAGGTCGCGCACAGGTGACGCCCAGGGGCCGTCGGCGTCCGGATCGGCCCGATGGGCTCCCGGCCTCGGCCGTCTGACGGGCCATCGGCCCGGCCGGGGCCTTTGCCTTCGGCGGGCCTTCCGGCCCCGACGGACGCGGCCTCGGCCCTCGGACGGTCTTCCGGCCGGCCGGTTCCCGGGCCTCCGGCCACGGCCCCAGCAGGCCTCCGGCCTCGGCTCGTCATCGACCTGCGCGGCCGCGAACAGCTCGTGACCTCGCGCCAACTCGCCCAGGCCGGGGCCTTTGCCCTCGGCGGGTCCGGCCCCGACGGACGCGGGCCACGGCGTACCACGACCCCGACGCCGGCGCGCCGGTGCCGCAGACCTTCGCCGACCGGGCCCGGCCGGCCGCGCAGCCTGCTCTGGGGCAGGAGGTGCGCCGGCTGAGCGTCACCGGGGCCCGGTTCTGACGCAGGGCGGCTACGAGCCCCGCATTCCTTTCCACGGGTCGTCCCCGGAAAGCGAATGTGGGGCTTTCGCATGGCCAGGGGCATATCCCGTCAACTGACGAAGTAGCCGGGCGCGCATTGATCGGTGGCCACGGCGCGGCGCAGAGTGAGCAGGACTCCAGAGGGATTCGTATCGCGTTCTTGCGAACGGAATGAATTACTCGCGGTGATCCATCGTCGGAACCCATTTCCCGTCCGCCGAGCACCGCCCTTCAGCCCGCTACCAGGAGAATCCTGATGACAGCACGATTCACCGGCAAGGTCGCACTCGTCACCGGCGGCGGTTCCGGCACCGGCAGAGCGACCGCGCTGGCCTTCGCCAGGGAGGGCGCCACCGTGGTGGTCGCCGGGCGGGAACCCCGGGACCTGACGGACACCGTCGCCCTGATCGAGAAGGAGTGCGGCACCGCCGACGCGGTCATGGCCGACGTGACGCACGCACTGGACGTCATCCGGCTCGTGAAGACGACGGTGGAACGCCACGGCGGACTGCACATCGCGTTCAACAACGCCTGTTGGGTGCCCCACCCCCATATGATCGCGGAGACCTGCGAAGCCGTATGGGGTGAAGTCCTTTCCACCAATCTCACCGGCGTCTGGCTGCTGATGAAGCACGAGATCGCCCATATGCGGAAACACGGCGGCGGTGTGATCGTCAATCACTCCACGAATGTGAGCGTGAACGGCCGCCGGCTCGGATTCGGCGCCTACGCCTCGACGAAAGCGGCGCTGTCCGCGCTCACCCGCACCGCCGCGCAGGAACACATCGGCGACGGCATCCGGATCAACTCGATCAGCCCCGGCGACGTGGAGGCCACCAACGGCCGGGCCGAGTGGGAGGAGCACGTGAAGACGTCGGCCCCGGCCGGCCGGGTCGCGCGCACCGAGGAGATCGCCGACACCGTCGCGTGGCTCGCGAGCCCCGAGTCGAGGTTCGTCGTCGGACACGACCTGGTGCTGGACGGCGGAGTGACCCTCTGATGTCCCCGATACGCGCGGCTCGTGTCCCGGGGTCCAAGTCGCTGACCAACCGGGCCCTGCTGCTGGCCGCCGCCGCCGAGGGGACGAGCGTCCTGACCGCCCCTCTGGTCAGCGACGACACGGCCGCCTTCCGCGAGGCGCTCACCGCCCTGGGCGTCGACGTCGCCGTGCGCGACGACCGCTGGACGGTGACCGGACTCGGCCGCGCGCCGCGGACCGGGGCGGCTGTCTGGTGCGCCGACGCGGGCACGGCGGCACGTTTCCTCCCGGTCCTCGCGGCCGCGGGCGAGGGGGAGTTCCACTTCGACGGCTCCGACCAGCTGCGGGCCCGGCCGCTCGGCCCGCTCACCCGCGCCCTTGTCGAACTGGGCGCCCGCGTGGAGACGGGCGAGGGCGGCGGACTGCCGCTGCGCGTCACCGCGCGCGGCCTCGCGGGCGGAGAGATCGCGCTGGACTCCTCCGTCAGCAGCCAGTACCTCACGGGCCTGCTGCTCTCGGCGCCGCTGATGCGCGAGCCGCTGACCGTCGCCGCCCACGGCCTGGTCAGCCGCCCGTACATCGACATGACGACGGCGGTGATGCGCCGGTTCGGGGCCGAGGTCGGGATCGATGCCGATGGCCGGCTGCGGGTGGAGCGCGGGGGCTACACCGGCACCGTGCTGCGCATCGAGCCGGACGCCTCCACCGCCTCGTACCTCTTCGCCGCCGCCGCGGTCACGGGCACCTCCGTCACCGTGCCCCACCTGGGCAAGGACAGCCTGCAGGGTGACCTGCGGTTCGCCGAGGTGCTGGCCCGCACCGGCGCCGAGGTCGAGATCGGCGCGGAGGCCACCACGGTGGCCGGCACGGGACGGCTGCGCGGCGGCTTCGACGTCGACATGGGCGACATCTCGGACACCTTCATGACCCTGGCGGCCGTGGCCCCGCTCGCCGACGGTCCGATCACCGTCCACGGCATCCGCCACGCGCGCTTCAAGGAGTCCGACCGGATCACCGCGATCGCGGCGAACCTGCGCGCGGGTGGGATCCGGGTCGAGGAGGGCGAGGACCGGATCACGGTCCACCCCGGACGGATGGCGCCGACCGAGATCGCCTGCCATCGCGACCACCGCATCGCCATGGCCTTCTCTGTCCTCGGGCTGCGCACGCCCGGGATCACCCTCGACGACCCGGGCTGCGTGGCCAAGACGTTCCCCGGCTTCCACGAAGAGCTGTCGAGGCTCTTCGGGCCGCAGGCCGGCTTCTCCCCGCCGGCCGACTGAGGAGCACCGAGCAGCACCGCGCAGTACGGAGCAGCACCGACCAGCACCGACCAGCACGGAGAGCACGGAGCAGCACCGGGCGGCACGCGCGCGGCACGGCCCGTACGGCATCGCACGGCACAGCAGCGCCCAACGACCAGCAGACACACGTAGCGAGAAATGAGAGCGAGATGTCGGACATCATCATTGCGGGCGGCGGGATCGGCGGTCTGGCGGCGGCCCTGAGCATCTCCCGGCGGGGCCACCGGGTCACCGTCCTGGAGGCCCGCGACACCTTCACCGAGATCGGCGCCGGCATCCAGCTCGGCCCGAACGCCTTCCAGGCCCTGGACCAGCTCGGCGTCGGTGACGAGGTCCGCGCCCGCGCCGTGCACATCGACGAACTGCGCTTCATGGACGGCACCACGGGCGAGAAGGTCGCCTCCATGCCGCTCACCGGCGACTACCGCCGCCGCTTCGGCAACCCGTACGCCGTCGTCCACCGCATCGACCTCTACGCTCCGCTGCTGGCGGCGTGCCGCACCGTCGACACGATCGAGCTGCGCACCAATGCGTCGGTGGTGAGCTACGAGCAGAACGACGGCGTCGTCACCGTGCGCCTCACCTCCGGCGAGGAGGTCACCGGCGCGGCGCTCATCGGCGCCGACGGCATCAACTCCTTCGTCCGCAAGAAGCTCGTCGGCGACGGTTTCCCCCGCGTGTCCGGGCACACGATCTACCGCTCGGTGATCCCGATGGAGCAGGTCCCCGAGGACCTGCGCTGGAACACCGTCGCGCTGTGGGCCGGGCCCAAGTGGCACTTCGTCCACTACCCCATCGGCGGGGGCAAGTTCCTCAACCTGGCCGCCACCCGCGACGACGGCGCGACGAAGGCCGTCCTCGGCGAACCCGTCGCCAAGGACCACGTGCTCGGCGAGTTCCCCGAGCTGGGCGACACCGCGCGGCGCCTGCTGGACCTCGGCGAGGACTGGCGCAGCTGGGTCCTGTGCGACCGCGACCCGGTCGACACCTGGGCCGACGGCCGGGTCGTGCTCGTCGGCGACGCCGCCCACCCGATGCTCCAGTACGCGGCCCAGGGCGCCTGCCAGGCGGTCGAGGACGCGGTCGTGCTCGGCGAGCTGATCGGCACCGAGGCGTCCGAGTTCGAGGTGAACTTCCAGAAGTTCAACGCCGAGCGCCGCGAGCGCACGGCCGCGACCCAGCTCCTGGCGCGCGAGATGGGCCGGCAGCTGTACCACCCGGCGGGCGAGGCGGCCAAGGAGCGCAACGCGATGCTGGCCTCCCTCAGCGCCGAGGACATGTACGACAAGGTCGCGTGGCTGCACGGCAGCAAGGTCGGCGTCGCCGGCCACGTCGCCCCGCCCGTGCCCGCCGGACTGGTCTGATCATGGGTGGTCTGCGCTGGCTCACCGCGGGTGAGTCGCACGGCCCGGCGCTGGTCGCGACGCTGGAGGGGCTGCCCGCCGGTGTGCCGGTCACCACGGAGGTGGTGGCCGACGCGCTGGCGCGGCGGCGCCTCGGGTACGGCCGCGGCGCGCGGATGAAGTTCGAGCGGGACGAGGTGACCTTCCTCGGCGGCGTCCGGCACGGCCTGACCCAGGGCGGGCCGGTCGCCGTCATGGTCGGCAACACCGAGTGGCCCAAGTGGGAGCAGGTGATGTCGGCGGACCCGGTCGATCCGGAGATCCTGGCGGGCCTCGCCCGCAACGCCCCGCTGACCCGTCCGCGGCCCGGTCACGCCGACCTGGCCGGCATGCAGAAGTACGGCTTCGACGACGCGCGCCCGGTGCTGGAGCGGGCGAGCGCCCGGGAGACCGCGGCGCGCGTCGCGCTCGGCGCGGTCGCCCGTGCGTTCCTCGCCGGGACGGCCGGGATCGAGATCCTGTCCCACGTCGTGGAGTTGGGCGCCGCGCGGACGCCGTCCGGGCTGCTGCCCGTCCCCGGCGACGTGGAGCGGCTGGACGCCGACCCGGTGCGCTGCCTGGACGCGGCCGGGAGCAGGGCGATGGTCGCGGAGATCGACCAGGCCCACAAGGACGGCGACACGCTCGGCGGCGTCGTGGAGGTGCTGGCGTACGGGGTGCCGGTGGGCCTCGGCAGCCACGTCCACTGGGACCGGCGCCTGGACGCGCGGCTGGCCGCCGCGCTGATGGGCGTGCAGGCGATCAAGGGCGTCGAGGTGGGCGACGGGTTCGAGCTGGCCCGGGTGCCCGGCTCCAAGGCGCACGACGAGATCGTGGCCACGGAGGAGGGTGTGCGGCGCACGTCGCGCCGTTCGGGCGGCACTGAGGGCGGCATGTCGACGGGCGAGGTGCTGCGGGTGCGGGCGGCGATGAAGCCGATCGCGACCGTGCCGCGGGCGCTCGCCACGTTCGACGTCCGCACCGGTGAGCCGGCGCAGGCGCACCACCAGCGCTCCGACGTGTGCGCGGTGCCCGCCGCCGGGATCGTCGCGGAGGCGATGGTCGCGCTGGTGCTCGCGGACGCCGTCGTCGAGAAGTTCGGCGGCGACAGCGTCGCCGAGACCCGCCGCAACGTCGACTCGTACCTCGCCGCGCTGGCCGTCCGCTGACGGTTGCCGCCGGTCGTGGCGCGCCGCGGATGCCGGCGGCCATGCGCCACGTCCGCCGCGGACGGCGGCGGCCAACGGTCGTGGCGCGCCTGATGCCGGGGGCCAACCGCCGTGGTCCGCCGAGGATGGTGGCGGCCAGCGGCCTGGGCGCGGCTGGATGCCGACGGCCAACGATGGTGGGGTGCCTCATGGCGGCGGCCCACCGCCATGGTCCGCCGCGGATGCCGGCGGCCATGCGCCACGGTCGGCCGCGGATGCCCGCGGCCCAACGGCCTCGGCGCGCCGCGGATGCCGGCGGCCATGCGCCACGTCCGCCGCGGACGGCGGCGGCCAACGGTCGTGGCGCGCCTGATGCCGGGGGCCAACCGCCGTGGTCCGCTGCGGATGACGACGGCCAACGTCCTCGGGGCGGCTGGATGCCGGCGGCCAACCGCCTTGGGGCGCCCCGGACCTGACGGAGTAGCGGTGCAGCGGTTCGGCGTGGGGACCCGCGAGGGAACACTGGGCGCCGTGAGGCAGGCGGCGGAGGGAGGGCGACGAGCCCTTCCTCCCGCGGGGACCCGTACCGGCGGGCCGGCCACCGCACGGGCCGGCGGCCGGGTGCATGCGGCACGCGGCGCCGACCCGGCCCGACCCGGGAGGCCGGAGGAACCCGGCCCGGAGGCCGGAAAACACGGCCCGGGCCGCCGGAGGAACCGTGTCACCGGGCTGCCGGGACCGGCGGTGGCGGAGAGGGGATGGACAGCATGCAGTTCGGCATATTCAGCATCGGGGACGTGGGCAGGGACCCGCACACCGGCCGCACGCCCAGCGAGCACGAGCGCATCAAGGCGATGGTGGCGCTCGCGGAGAAGGCCGAGGAGATCGGCCTGGACGTGTTCGCCACCGGCGAGCACCACAACCCGCCGTTCGTACCGTCGTCCCCGACGACGCTGCTCGGCCACATCGCCGCGCGGACGCGGCGGATCATCCTGTCCACGGCGACCACGCTGGTCACCACCAACGACCCGGTGAAGATCGCCGAGGACTACGCGATGCTCCAGCACCTCGCGGACGGCCGGGTCGACCTGATGATGGGCCGCGGCAACACGGCACCCGTGTACCCGTGGTTCGGCAAGGACATCCGGCAGGGCATCCCGCTCGCCGTCGAGAACTACGCGCTGCTGCGCCGGCTGTGGCGCGAGGAGACGGTGGACTGGGAGGGCCGGTTCCGTACGCCGCTGCAGGGCTTCACGGCGACGCCCCGGCCGCTGGACGGGGTGCCGCCGTTCGTCTGGCACGGCTCCATCCGCTCCCCGGAGATCGCCGAACAGGCCGCGTACTACGGCGACGGCTTCTTCGCGAACCACATCTTCTGGCCCAAGGACCATTTCGTCCGGCTGGTCAATCTGTACCGGGAGCGTTACGCGCACCACGGGCACGGCGCGCCCGAGCAGGCGATCGTGGGACTCGGCGGCCAGTTCTTCCTGCGGCGGAATTCCCAGGACGCGGTCCGGGAATTCCGCCCCTACTTCGACAATGCCCCGCTGTACGGCGGCGCGGGTCTGGAAGATTTCATGGAGCAGACACCGCTGAGCGTCGGCTCCCCGCAGGAGGTCATCGACAAGACCCTGGGATTCCGCGAGACGTTCGGCGACTACCAGCGGCAGCTGTTCATCGTCGACGCGCACGCGATTCCGTTGAAGACCGCGCTGGAACAGCTGGACCTGTTCGGCGAGGAGGTACTCCCGGTGCTCCGCAAGGAGTTCGCGTCGGGCCGCGCCGCCGACGTGCCGGCCGGGCCGACGCACGCGGTGCGGGTTGCCCACCGGTACCGGGAGCGCGCCGCGCGCTGAGCCGCGACGCCGGTACGTGAAGAGGGGCCCGCCGTCCACCCGGTGGGCCCCTCTTGCCTGGTCGGCGCGGGGAGAGCTGACGAAGTCCCCGGTGTGCGCTGCGCGCCGGGGCGTGCCGCCGGTCACACTGACGGTGCCGCGCCACGGCCGACGGTGGTGGTCTGCCCGGCCCCGGGGGGTGTCCGGCGGACCTCGGCCGGGGCCACGACGCTCCCCCGGACGCCGCGTCCTGTCCGGCCCTGATCCGCCGGACACCCCCTGAGGCACGGCCCGGACTCCAGGAAAGAGGACCCCTGATGAACCCCTTGGCCGACGCCCGGGCCCTGCCCGTGACGGCGGACGACGCGCTCTTCTCCTCCGACACCCGCACCGTGACCGTCTGGTCGGACATCGGCTGTCCCTGGGCCACCCTGGCCCTGCACACGCTGCACGCGACCGCCGAGCGCCGCGGCGACGACCTCGTCGTGGACCACCGGGTGTTCCCGCTGGAGCTGTTCAACAGCCAGTCCACGCCGAAGCCGATCATCGACGCCGAGGTGGTCGCGATCGGCGCCAAGGTGCCCGCGCTGGGCTGGCGCCTGTGGACCTCGGCCGAGTACACCTACCCGGTGACGACCCTGCCGGCGATGGAGGCCGTCCAGGCGGCCAAGGACCCGGCCGTCGGCGGGCTGCGCGCGTCCGACCAGCTCGACACCGCGCTGCGCCACGCCTTCTACGGCGAGGGCCGCTGCATCAGCCTCACGGCCGAGATACTCGCCGTCGCCGCCGCGTGCCCGCTCGTCGACGAGAAGGCCCTCGCCTCGGCCGTCGAACGGGGCGAGGGACGCGCCGCGGTGTACCGCGACTGGGCGGTGGCGCGGGGCCCGCGGGTCCAGGGCAGCCCGCACCTGTTCACGGCGGCCGGCGTCGACGTGCACAATCCCGGCGCCGACTTCCGGTGGACGGCCGACCCGCAGCAGGGCGGCTTCCCCGACTTCCGCGCCTACTCGGCGGACTGGGCGGACGGCATCCTCGATTCCGTTTCCCTTTCCACGCAGGAATAATGACGTTCCGTCAATTCAGTTCGCCGGTCACATGACAGAGTAAATCGGCCGTCTTTGCGGGGTCGATGCGCGGGCATTTGAATGATGAGGACAAGGTGACTTGTTCTTGCTCTTGTTGTTTCCCGAAGGGAGCACATCGGTGTCCGCCATCGATCCCATTCTCGAGCTGCCGTACGGTGTCACGCCGGACCCGGACGAATTCCTTCGCGCGGCACTCCGCTGGCATTTCTCGCCGGAGACCGGTTCGCCGTTCTGGCTGGCCCAGGCGCAGAAGCTGGAGTTCGACCCCATTGCCGATGTGCGCGGGTTCCACGACCTCAAGCTGTTCCCGAACGTGGCCAAGTCCCTGCGCGAGGTCCGCGCGGAGGAACTGATCCCCCGGGGCTACGGCCCCCGCCCGAAGGTCGTCGGCGTCTTCGACAGCGGCGGCACGACGGGCGCGCCGAAGCGCGTGGTCATGCTCCAGGAGTGGCTGGAGATGCTGATCGCGCACAGCAGCGCGCAGCTCGACGCCCACGGCGTGCCGCACGACGTGAACTGGCTGCTGTCGATCCCGTCCGGCCCGCACATGGTCGGCGCGACATTCCAGCAGCTGGTGGCGGCCCGCGGCGGCCTGTCGTTCACGATCGACGTGGACCCGCGCTGGGTGAAGAAGATCATCGCCCGTGGTGCCGACACCGAGGCCGACCTCTACACCGACCACCTGGTCGACCAGCTCTCGCACACGCTGGCCTCCCAGGACATCGGCGTCCTGATGCTGACGCCGCCGGTGCTGGAGCGGCTGAGCCGGCGCGACGATCTCGTCGAGCTGGTCCGCAAGAAGGTCAAGGCGATCATGTGGGTCGGCACCCAGCTCGACCCCGACACCCGCCACCTGTACCGCACCGAGCTGTACCCGGGCATCGCGCTCTACAGCGGCTTCGGCAACACGATGACCCTCGGCCACGTCAGCGAGCGCCCCGGTCTGAGCGACGACGAGCCGTGCGTCTACGACCCGTTCTCGCCGTACATGACGTACAACGTGATCGACCTGGAGGCCCGCAGGCCCGTCGAGTACGGCGAGCGCGGCCGGGTCGTCATGAACTACGTCGGCAAGAGCCTGTTCCTGCCGAACAACCTGGAGCGGGACTTCGCCACCCGTATCCGCCCGCTGGAGGGCCAGGTCGGCGACTCGGTCGCGGACATCGCACCGGTGCGCGAGTTCGACGACGAGAAGGTCATCGAGGGGGTCTACTGATGACCGCCGAACCGGTCGCCCTCGACGCGCTCGGCCCGAACGGGCCCTATCGGTCCCGCAAGCGGCTCACCGTCTCCGACCTGGCCGGTGCCCCCGCCGCCGCACTGAGCCTCGTCCCCGCGCTGTTCGTCTCCCGTGCCATGGCCGCGCTGCGCACGGCGCGCCCGCTGCCGCACGAACAGCGGCTCGCCGCCCTCTCCCGCGCGGGCCGCATCTTCCGCAAGCAGGAGGTCGGGGGGCTGTCGTACGCGGAGTACGAGCGGACCGTCTCGCGCATCTGCGGTGTGCCGCTGCAGGCCGTACGGTCGGCGGCCGACGAGATCGCCGACTCCGCCGAGCGCGTGCTGACCCCGTCGTACAACGCCCGCCCCACGGGCGCCGTCTCCGACTGGCGCGACCCGCTGACCCGTACCGGCCGCGCCGTGTGGACGCGGCGCGGCGAGGTGCTCGCGGTCAACGCCGCGGGCAACCACCCGGCGCCGCACGCCCTGTGGCTGGAGGCACTGGCACTCGGCTACCGGGTCGCCGTACGGCCCTCGCGCCGCGAGCCGTTCACCCCCCACCGGCTGGTGCTCGCGCTGCGGGCCGCGGGCTTCGGCGACGACCAGGTCGTCCTGCTGCCCACGGACCACTCGGTCGCGGACGAGGTCATGGCCGGCGCCGACCTGAGCGTCAGCTACGGCGGTGACGACGTGGTCCGCAAGTACGCGGCCGACACGACGGTGCTCGCCCAGGGCCCCGGGCGCTCCAAGATCCTCGTCACCGCGGACGCCGACTGGCGCGAGCACCTGGACACGATCGTCGACTCGGTGGCCCACCACGGCGGCGTCAAGTGCGTCAATACGACCGCCGTGTTCGTCGAGGGCGACCCGGCACCGCTCGCCGCGGCGCTCGCCGAGCGGCTGGCCGCGCTGCCGTCGCTGCCGCCCGAGGACGAGAAGGCCGTCCTGCCCGTGCAGCCGGCCGAGACCGCGCGGAATCTCGAGCGCTACCTCCTCGCGCAGGCCGCCGGGACCACCGCGCACCTCGGCGGGGACGGCATTGTCGAGGAACTGCCGGACGGCAGTGCCGTGCTGCGGCCCGCCGTGCACGAACTCGCCGGCACCGAAGGCGGTCAGCACCGCGTCGAACTCCCCTTCCCGTGCGTGTGGGTGGCGCCGTGGAGCGCCGCCGACGGCATCGCGTCGCTGCGCGAGACCCTCGTGCTCGGCGTGATCACCGGGGACGTGGGGGCGCACGCCGACCTCGTCGACGCGCTGGTGGAGGACCCGACCATCTGCAACGTCCACCTGGGGGACCACCCGACCCACTGGATGGACCGCAGTGTGCCGCACGACGGCTACCTGGGCGAGTTCCTGATGCGCACCAAGACCGTCATCCGCGGCTGACGAGCGTCGCCCCCCACAGGCCGGAGGCCCTGTCCACACCCCGGACAGGGCCTCCTCCTCGCGTCGGTCACGTACGGGACCGACGGATCGTGCTCCTACCACTCGCCCACGGCGGGCGGCCAGTTGACGCAGGACGTGAGGACGCAGCGGAAGGTGAGCTCACCGTGCTGGACCCCGGTCACCTCGATCGCCCTGCTGCCGGGGAGCGCGCCCTGTGTGTCGCGCGCCTCGATCCAGCAGGGGGCGTCGAACTCCACGTACTTCGTGGGCACGATGGAGGTCGACGTCGGCACGAAGCCCTCGGGCCCCGCGTGGGCGAACGCCGCCTGGTGGGCGGCCTCGACGAGGACCAGACCCGGCACGTGGTCGACCGGGTGGTCCAGCAGGGCCAGGTGCCCGGTGTCGCCGCGCAGTTCCCACCGGCTGGGCACGTCGCTGGGCGCGAGCGTCACCTCGTCCTCGGCGCGCCGGCCGACGAGCGCCGGAGCGACGGGGGCCGGTGCACCGCCCGGCCGGGCGGAGGCGTACGCTCCGCGCAGCCGTCCGTACACGTTCGCCGGCACCCAGCTGAACGCGGCGCTGCAGGTCACGAAGATGGTGCCGTCGTGCGAGAACACGAAGTGCATGTCCAGGCTGCGGCGTCCGGACGGGACGCACCGGACGTCGATCTCGACGGCGTCCATGATCAGGTCCACCGTGGGGTAGGCGGGATCCGAGGAGTACTGGAGCTTGTTCATGAGGTACTGGTCGGCGGTGGGGGTCTCGAACCCCGCGTGCGCCAGCAGCAGACCGGCCTGACGGATGGTCTGCGCCACGAGCATTTCGTTGTGCCGTGCCCGGGGTGCCGGGGCGAAGAACCCGTGTGCCACCGTCCAGTCGGCGGAGAGGTGGAATCGGTCCTCGCCCAGTCGCGTCCACGACGTGATCAGGATGTCGTCCTCGGCGACGCGGTGCACGAACTTCGGCGTGATCGGTCCGCTCGGCCGGGCGCCGACCGTGGAGACCACCGCGGAGGCCGGCGACGAAACCGACCGGCGGATCTTGCGCGTGGTCCTTTTTCGGGCATGGATGGACAACTGAGACATAGAACCCCCCAGGCTCGTAGACCTTCTACGTGGGAACGGCCGTCCGTTCCCCTGCTAAGATACGGACTGCCCGGTTTGTTTTGTCAATCGATCCGCGGCAAACTCAAGAAGAACTTGAAAGCGAACGGGAAGTGAGAGGAGGCCTGATGGCACGTCAGGAACGCGCGACCAGGACTCGCGCGACCATCCTTGAGGCAGCCGCCACCGTCTTCGCGGAGCGGGGCTACGAGGCCGCGACCATCGCGGACATCCTGGCCCGCGCCGACGTGACGAAGGGCGCGCTGTACTTCCACTTCTCGTCCAAGGAAGACCTGGCCAGAGGGGTCCTCGCCTACGCGGTGACCACCGAGGGCGTCCCCGAGCAGCCGTCCAAGCTCCAGGAAGTCGTGGACGTCAGCATGGTGCTGGCCTACCGGCTGCCCCGCGAGGTCGTCCTGCGCGCGGCCGCACGTCTCGCCGCCGACCAGAGCTCGCGGGACCTCTTCGGAGCCCCGTACAGCGAGTGGACGGAACTGGTCGCGAGCCTGCTCAGCCAGGCCAAGGCGCAGGGCGAACTGCTTCCGCACGTGCTGCCCGAGGAGACGGCCGGCATCCTCGTCGGCGCCTTCACCGGCCTCTCGCTCACCTCGCAGGCCTCGTCCGACATCTCGTGTCTGGAGCGCCAGGTTGGCCTGATGTACGACCACATGCTGCCCGCCATCGCCGTCCCTGGGATCCTCGGCCGGCTGGACACCAGGCCCGACCGCGGCGCCCGGGTATCCGCCCGGGCCGCCGAGGGGGACGGCGAGGAGGGCGCGGCACTGGCGGCCGGGGTGGGTGCCGCAGGCGCCTAGGACGTCCGGCGGAACGTCCGGTGGAGCCTTGCCGCAGGGTCTTCCGGCGCAGCTTTCGGCTAGGAATGTGCCGCATGGCCTTCCGGCGGAACTTCCGGTAGGACCTTCCGGCAGGGCCTTCCGGCAGGGCCTTCGGGTGGGCGGCACGTCCGCCGGACGGCCGCCGCATCATCACGCGCGACAATCGATCACTTCGAAGGGGAGGGCGGTCGCATGACTGCTTCGGGTGCAAGGACAGCGCTGGTCACGGGGGCGAGCAGGGGGATCGGCCGCGGCATAGCGCAGCGGCTGGCGAGGGACGGTTTCCTCGTCGCGGTCCACTACGGGAGCAACGACGCGGCCGCGAAGGAGACGGTCGAGTCGATCATCGCCGAGGGCGGGCGGGCCTTCGCCGTGCGCGCCGATCTGGCCGCCGGCGACGGCGTGGCCGCGCTCTACGAGGGCTTCGGCGAGGGCATGGCGGCGCAAGGCACGGAGCCGGGGCTCGACGTCCTGGTCAACAACGCCGCGCTCGGGCCGACGGCAAGGATCCACGAGGTGACCGAGGCCGACTTCGACCTGCTCTTCGCGGTGAACGTCAAGGCGCCGTTCTTCCTGGTCCAGCGCGGTCTCGGGCTGCTGCGCGACGGCGGGCGCGTGGTCAACATCTCCTCGGGCGTGACCCGGATCGCGTTCCCCGACGCCATCGCGTACTCGATGACCAAGGGCGCCGTGGACACCTTCACCCTGGCCCTCGCCAAGGAGCTCGCCGGACGCGGGATCACCGTGAACACCGTGGCGCCCGGCTTCGTCGAGACGGACATGAACGCGCCCCTGCGCTCCACCCCGGAGGGCGCCGCCTTCCTGGAGGGCTTCTCCGCCTTCGGCCGCATCGGGCAGCCGGCCGACATCGCGGACGTCGTGGGCTTCCTGGCCTCCGAGGAGTCCCGCTGGGTCACCGGGCAGTACATCGACGCCACGGGCGGCTCACGGCTCTGACGCGGGGCCTGAAGGCCGTCTCACGGTCTTACGGGGCAGGGGCGGGCGGCCGCGGGCTCAGGGCTCCGCCGAGCAGGGCCCCAGCGGGCACAGCTCGCCGTCCTGGCCGTCCCGGGTGCGGGAGCCGTCCGCCATCAGCACCGGCAGGTGCCTGGCGGCGGCGACCTCCGGCAGCACCAGCTCCCAGATCCGGCTGAGCCACGCGCGGGGCGGCTCGGGAGGATCGTCGGCACCCTGCGGAGGCACGAGTTCGGCCAGGACGCCGTGGTCGCGCACGGTCGTCTCCAGACCTGACATCAGGTACGCCACGAGTACGGCGACCGTGTGGACGTTCGCATCAGGGATCAGGGACCCGTCGGTCCGGGCGTGGCGCAGCAGCCGGCGTACGGCCTCCGCCCAGGTTGCGTTCCAGTGGCGCGGCAGGTCGGCGCTCGCGGGACGCTCCCTGGCCAGCCGGGCTCCCGCCCGCGCGACGGGGTCCCTCTCCAGCAGGGCGGCGAGCTCGTGCGTGATGTCGATGACGGACTGCAGGGCCGGGCCGGGGCGGCGGCGCACGTCGTCGACGACGCTCCGGGCGGCGAGGTGGGCGGACTCCTGGACGGCGTCCGCGAGTTCGTCCTTGGAGGCGAAGTGGAACGACAGCGCGCCCTTGGACACACCGGCGGCCTCACTGATCCGGGTGAGCGAGGAGCGCTCGTAGCCGACCTCGTCGAAGGTCAGGGCCGCCGCGCGGATCAAGGATCGTCGGGTCTGTTCCGCCCGCTCCTGCTTGGCCACCGCCGCCACCCCTTCCTCGCGATCCGCAATACGAGGGACATCTCCCACCACAGAAACCTACCATGCGGTTTCTTTACTGGCCCTTGGTGTGCGGGGTCCGACTGGATTTCGCTCTCATTGGCCTCTGAAACTACCCCGAACCGGGAGGTGGGGGCCGTCCCAAGGGCCAGACATTGTCATCTGTGCGCGTGTGCGTGAAGAAAGAAACCGTTTAGTCGGTTGTTTATACCGGCCCGGGCCGCGTCGACGGACGGGCACACCGGACAGAAGGGGGAGATTCGAGAGTGCGTGCGATCCAGTTCAGCCGATTCGGCGGTCCCGAGGTGCTGGAGGCCGTTGAGGTGCCCGATCCCGTCCCGGGACCGGGCGAGTTGTTGATCAGGGTGGAGGCGGCCGGCGTGAACTACGCCGACACCCTCGTCGTCGACGGCTCCTACGCCGTAGCGGAATCGCTGCCGCGCATCCCGGGCAGCGAAGTCGTCGGCCGCACCGAGGACGGCCGCCGGGTGCTCGCCCGGGTGGCGAACGGGTACGCCGGGTTGGCCGTCGCCAAGGAGTCGGCCGTCATCGGGATACCGGACGTACTCGACGCGGGACAGGCGCTGGCCCTGCTGATGCAGGGCCTGACCGCGTGGCACCTGCTGAAGTCGGCGGCCCGCCTCCAGCCGGGCGAGACGGTGGTCGTGCACGCGGCGGGCGGGGGCGTGGGCAGCCTCGCCGTGCAACTCGCGCGGATATTCGGCGCGGGCCGGGTGCTGGCCCAGGCGTCGACGCCCGAGAAGCGCGAACTGGCCCTGACGCTGGGGGCGGACGCGGTGGCGGAGTACCCGCTCGCGGAGCGCGCGGACGTGGTCCTGGACGCGACGGGCGGGGAGCTGTTCGAGCAGGCGCTGGCGTCCCTCGCGGACTTCGGCCGGCTGGTGACGTACGGGGACGCGCGGGGGGAGGGGCTGCCGCCCGTGGACCCGGCGCGGCTGTCGCGCCTGAACGCGGCGGTGGTCGGCTTCTGGCTCCGCCCGACGCTGGCGCGGCCCGGGGCGGTGGCGGGCCCGCTGACGGAGATGCTTCGCCTGGTGTCGGAGGGACGCCTGGTGCCGGTGACGTCGCCGCCGTACGGGCTCGGCGAGGCCCGCCGCGCCTTCGAGGACCTGCGGGCGCGGCGCACGACGGGCAAGGTGCTGCTGCGTCCGTGACGCGGCCCGTGCCACGGGGTGGTGGCCGGGGCTCTGCCCCGGGCCCCGCCGGGTTTCGCCCGGTCTGCGGGCGCGGCGCGCTTGGCTCGGTCTGCCAGGGCGGTGCGGCGCACGGGGTGTTGGCCGGGTACGATGCCTCGGCCGGGTTGCCGGGGCTCCGCGTCCCCGGGCCCCGCGCCTCAATCTCCCCCTACGGCCTGGCGGCCGTGGGAGGTGCCCCCAGCGGGGCTGGTTTTGCCCGGTCCGCGGCCGCACCCCCGGCGGGGTTGGGTTGGCCCGGTTCGCCGGCGCAGCCCCGGGCCCCGCCGGGTTTCGCCCGGTCCGCGGGCGCGGCGCACTTGGCTCGGTCTGCCAGGGCGGCGCGGTCCACCAGGGCGGCCGGGTAGCCGGGGCGCCGCCCCGGACCCCGCGCCTCAATCGCCGGCAAGGCTGGTTTGTCCGGTCCGCGCCCGCAGTCCCCGGGCGGGGCTGGGTTTTGCCCAGGTCCGTCGGCGCAGCCCCCCAGGGGCTGGTTTTGCCCGGTCCGCGGGCGCAGCCCCGGATTGGCCCGGTCCGCGGGCGCGGCGCGCTTGGCCGGGCCGACCAAGCGCGGCGCGCTCCCGCGCGACACGCCCCCGGTCCTACTTCGCGTCCGCGTAGCGCTCCACCACCGCCACCGTGAACGGGAAGCGGACCGGGGTGTCGCCGAAGGTGAGGCGGCCCGCGAGGGCGGCCGCCTCGCGGATCGCGTGGGTCACCGCTTCCGTCTCCTCCACCGGGCAGTGCACGATCACCTCGTCGTGCTGGAAGAACACCAGCTCCGCCCGCATCCCCGCCGTCGACCGCCGCAGCGCCGCCAGCATCAGCAGGGCCCAGTCCGCGGCGCTGCCCTGCACCACGAAGTTCCTCGTGAAGCGGCCCCGCGCGCGGGCGTCCGAGGAGGAGACGCGGCCGCGGTCCCCGTCGTCCTCCTGCGGAATGCCCGCCTCCTCCGTACCCGCCGCCTCGGCCCCCGGGCTCGTCCGGCCGAGCCAGGTGCGGACGCGGCGGCCCTCCTCGCCCGCCTTCGCCGCCTCGTCCACGTACGCCACGGCCCGCGGGAACCGGCGCCGCAGGGCCGCCAGGTTCTTCAGGCCGTCGCCCGACGTCTGCCCGTAGATCGCGCCGAGCAGCGCGAGCTTCGCGTGCGCGCGGTCGCCGGAGAACGCGCGGTCGGACAGCGCGGTGTACAGGTCGCCGTCGTGACCGGCGACCTCCATCAGCCCCCGGTCACGGGAGATCGCGGCCAGCACCCGCGGCTCCATCTGGTCCGCGTCGGCCACCACCAGCCGCCAGCCCTCGTCCGCGACCACCGCGCGCCGGATCACCTTGGGGATCTGCAGCGCCCCGCCGCCATTGGCCGTCCACCGCCCCGACACGGTGCCGCCGGGCTGGTACTCCGGCCGGAACCGTCCGTCGCACACCCAGTCCTGGAGCCAGCTCCAGCCGTGCGCGGTCCAGATGCGGTACAGCTTCTTGTACCGCAGAAGCGGCTCGACCGCCGGATGGTCGATCTCCGCCAGCTCCCAGCGGCGGGTCGACCGCACCTTGATCCCGGCCCCGGCGAACGCCTTCACCACGTCCGCCGGCAGATCGGGCCGCACCCGCCGGCCGAACGCCGCCGACACCTGGTCCGCCAGCTCCGCGAGGCGGCGCGGCTCGCCGCCGCCCGCGTACCGCTCGCCGAGCAGTTCGTGCAGGACCTCGCGGTGCACGTCGGCCCGCCACGGCAGGCCCGCCCGGTGCATCTCGGCGGCCACCAGCATCCCCGCCGACTCGGCGGCGGTCAGCAGCCGCATCCTGTCCGGGTGTTCGCAGGCCTCGTGGCGCCTGAGCTGACCGGCGTAGACCTCGAGCAGCGCCTCCAGCGGCAGGGGCACCGGCTGTGGCTCGAACAGCGGGGCCTGCGAGCCCGGCACGGCCGCGCGCACCGGGGGATCGGGGGGCACGGGCGCGTTCCGCAGGCGGGCCCACGCGGCCGCCGCCGAGCGCGGCTCGCCCAGCCGCCCCTCGTGGCCGAGCAGCAGCAGCTCCGCGTCCTCGATGTCGTAGCACCGGTCGACCCTGACGCCCGCCGCGAGCAGCCGGGGATAGATCTCCGCCGTGGACCGCCACACCCACCGGCCCACGCCGGGCCGGGAGCGGACCGCCTCGACCAGGTCCGGCTCGGTGACGACCGGCCCCGCGGGCAGGCCGTCGGGGCCGAGGGGCACGAGCCGTGCCCCGTCCCCGTCCGCCGCCACGGCCCACCGCTCGCTCACGGGTTCGAGTGTGGCAGCAGGGTCGGACACTGCGCCGCAGCGCCGCGGTCAGCCCGTGAGGCGGCGCACGACACGGGCCGGGCTGCCGACCGCGAGCACCCCGGCCGGCAGGTCCCTGGTGACGACGGACCCCGCGCCCACGACGGTGTTCTCGCCGATCGTCACCCCGGGGCAGACGATCACCCCGCCGCCCAGCCACACGTTGTCGCCCACGGTCACCGGGTCCGCCCGCTCCCATCCGGCGCGGCGGCGTTCGGCGTCCAGCTCGTGGGTGGGCGTGAGGAGCTGGACGTTCGGACCGATCTGCACGTCGGCCCCGATCGTGATGGGGGCGGCGTCCAGGAGGACGGCGTTGAAGTTGACGAACGTCCGGTCGCCGATACGGATGTTGTAGCCGTAGTCGCACCGGAACGGCGGCCGGACGCGCACCTTCCGGCCCAGGCCGCCGAGCAGTTCGGCGAGGATCCGCTCCCGGTCGGCGGGCGCCGCGCCGCCGCCGGCGTTGTACGCGGCACACAGCGCGAAGCGCCGCTCGGTGTCCGCCGCCAGTTCGGGGTCGTCGGGCAGGTACCACTCGCCCGCCAGCATCCGGTCCTTGTTGACACCCATGCGCGGTCCGCCCCTCGGCTCCGGTCGTCGCCTCCGTACGATTGATCCTTACTACGCGGCCGGTCATGGCCGCGAGCACTTTCACAGGGTGGGGACTTCGGTGCGAGAAGTGATGCGGGGACGTGCGCGCCGCGCGGCCGTCACGGCGGCGACGGCGGTCCTGGCGCTGGGCGCGGTGACCGGCTGCTCGTCGAAGCCGGAACCGGAGCCGCAGCCGGCGGCGGCGGACACCAAGGCCGGGGCGGGGAGCACCGCGACGCCCGCCGCCGCGGGCTCCGTGCAGAAGGGGGCCACGATCGGCGGCCCCGGCTCACCGTGCCCGATGCCGGTCACCTTCGACGTCGCGGCCCGCTGGAAGCCCGAAGCGGTCGAGAGCGGCGGTGCGGACGACGAGCTCGGCGCTCTCCTGCGGCAGGGTCCCGTGACGCTCGTCTGCGAGATCGACGCGAAGCCCGCCGGGAACATCGGCTTCCTCCGCGTCTGGGCGGGCGGCACGGCGGGGGACGACGCCCGTGAGGCGCTGCGGGCGTTCGTCGCGGACGCGGCGAAGAGCCGCGAGAAGGAGGCGTACACCGCCACGAAGGCGGGCGGGCTGGACGCCGTCGAGGTCACGTACCTCAACACCGACGAGTTCCTCGACGAGCCGAAGAAGGAGCGCGCCTTCGCCGTGACGACGCCCAAGGGCGTCGTGGTCGTGGACCTCGGCGGACTCGACAGCCGGGAACACGAGGAGATGCTCCCGGCGTACGAGCTGGCCAGGAAGAGCCTGCGCACCGGCTGACGTCCCTGCCCGGGGTCGTTTCTGTCATGGCGCTGCCACAGTCGGCCCCTTCGCCGTACGCTGACGACCGCCGGGCGGCCGTGCCATCCGGCAAGCGGGGCTGTCCCTGACGGGGGACACTGTGGACCAGGGCGCGGGCGACGTGACGGGAGGCCGAAACGGTGAACGGCGGCAGCCGCAAACGGCGCCTGACCAGCCGGATATCGTCGGGAGGCGGCGCGTCGGCCCACCGCTCCGGCGCGGCGGGTCCGCGTTTCCGCCGAGGCAGGGGCCTTGTGCCGCCCGACCAGTTCACCACCCGCAGCAGGCTCGCCTGGCTGAACTCCGCCACCTCCAGGATCGGTACGACCTTGGACCTGGAACGCACCGCGCAGGAACTCGCCGAGTTCACCGTGCCCCGCTTCGCCGACGGAGCCGCCGTCGACATCCTCGAGAGCGTCCTGCGCGGGGACGAGGGAAGCCGGTGGACCCGTACGGGCATCCCCGCCATGCGGGCTACGGCGCTGTGCGCCATCGAGGAGCTCTCCTCGCTCGAACCGACACCGGTGGGGGAGGTCTTCGACCACACCGAGTCGCCGCACGAGACGCTGCTGCACCGGTACTGCCTCCGGCAGGGCAAGCCGGTCCTCCTGAGCCGCATGAACGACGACGACTACGTGCGCGTCGCGCCCACCGCGAGCGCGGCCGTCAAGATGCGCGCCGCGGGGGTGCGCAGCTATCTGGCCGTGCCGCTGATCGCCCGCGGGGTGCTGCTCGGCACCGCCGACTTCGTACGCGGGCCCGGCACACCGCCGTTCTCCTCCACGGACCTCGCCCTCGCCGAACAACTCGCCTCCAAGGCCGCCGTCTTCATCGACAACGCCCGCCTGTACGGGCGCGAGCGCGAGCACGTCGTCTCCCTGCAGCGCAGCCTCCTGCCCCGCGCGACCCCGCTCACCCCCGGCCTGCGGGTGCATCCCGAGTACGCGCCCTCCACCGGCGGTCACGGCGTGGGCGGCGACTGGTACGACGTCATGGCCCTGCCCGGCGGACGCACGGCCCTCATGGTCGGCGACGTCATGGGGCACGGCCTGCCCGCGGCCGCCACGATGGGTCGGCTGCGGGCGGTCGCGCGGACGCTGATGACCCTGGACATGGCCCCCGAGCGGGTCCTCGCCCGGCTCGATCTGGCCACCCGCGACCTGGAGGACGAACAGGTCGCCACCTGCCTGTGCGCGGTCTACGACCCGGCCGACTCCAGCTACACGCTGGCCAGCGCGGGGCATCTGCCGCCCCTGCTGCTCGACGGGCCGGGCTCGGCCACTTTCGTGGACGTGCCGGCCGGGGCGCCGCTCGGGGCGGGGGTGATCCCGTACGACCCGGTGCGGCTGAAGGTGCCCGAGGGCAGCGGGCTGGTGCTGTACACGGACGGACTCGTCAAGTCCCGGACCGAGGACATGGACGTCCAGTTGGAGCGGCTGCGCACCTCGGCGCTCGGTCTCGGTCCCGGCGTGCTGGAGGCGGGCCGCCTGCTGGACTGCGCGCCGGCCAGTGCCGCCGCCCGGTTCGACGAGGCCGTGCTGCTCGTCGCCGCGGGCTCCGCGGTCCCGCGCACGGACCTGCGGGTGTGGGAGCTGCCGAAGGACGGCCGGGCGGCGTCGGTCGCCCGCGGGCTCGTCACCGGCCAGCTCTCCGCCTGGGGCCTCGGCGAGCTCGCCGACGTCTGCGAACTCGTCGTCTCCGAACTGGTCGGCAACGCGCTGCGCTACGGGAACGGCCCCGGCCGGCTGCGGCTGCTGCGCGGCGAACGCCTCACCGTGGAGGTCTCCGACACCGGCCCGGACCTGCCCCAGATCCAGCACGCGGACCTCAGCGACGAGGGCGGCCGGGGACTCCAGCTGATCAACATGCTCTGCCGCAGCTGGGGTTCGTGCCGCACGGACACGGGCAAGGTGGTGTGGGCGGAGCAGAACATCGCCCTGTAGCGGTCCGCGGGCGGGGTCGTGCGTTTCCAGCCCGTCCGGCGTTTGAGGACACGCCCGCAGGGCGTGCCGTGCCACCGGGGCCGGCCGGGCCGGATGCCTCGGCCGGGTTGCCGGGGCTCTGCCCCGGCGGCGTCGGGCCCGCCCCGGGTCGCCACCGGCCCCGGTGGGGCAGGCACCGCCCCGTGACACCATCGGGTGTGTGAACACGGTCGAGAACGCGCTGGCCGCGGCGCTGTACGCGGACGGCGACGAGTCGCTGGACACCGCCGCCTCCCTGCTCGCCGCCGACCCGACCGCCGACGCGGAACTGCGGCGGCGCGGCGAGGAGTTGCTGCGCCGGGCCTGGGAGCGCGGCTGGCAGCCCGCCGACGTCGTACGCCTGGTCCGGCGCGACCTCGACGACGCCCACGAGCGCCTGGCCGCCGGTCTGGTCACCGCCGAGTCGCTGACCTACGGCGACCGGCTCGCCCCGCGCTGGCGAACCCAGCTCGCCGACCTCGCCGACCACGAGCCGTACCGGGCCGACCGGTTCACGCACGCGACCTCCGTCCTGGAGCTGTACCGCCTGCTCGCGCGTCTCCCGGGGATCGAGCCCGTCGCGCCGCCGCCGGGCGCGCCCTTGACGGCGGCCGCCTCCCCGCACGAGCCGCGCATGCTCACCCGGGTGCGCGCCCTGCTGGCCAAGGCGGAGGCGACGGGCTACCCCGAAGAGGCCGAGGCGCTCACCGCGAAGGCCCAGGAGCTGATGGCCCGCCACAGCATCGACGAGGCCGTCCTCGCCCACGGCGCGCACAGCAAGGACGCGCCGTCCGCCTGCCGCATCGGCGTGGACGCCCCGTACGAGACGGCCAAGGCCGTCCTGCTCGACGCGGTCGCCTCCGCGAACCGCTGCCGCGCGGTCTGGAACAGCGCCTTCGGCTTCAGCACCGTCGTGGGCTTCGAGGGCGATCTCGAAGCGGTCGAACTGCTCTACACCTCGCTGCTCGTCCAGGGCGCCGGGGCCATGACGAAGGCGGAGTCCGCGCAGCGCGCGGGCGGGCGCCGGCGCACGAAGACCTTCCGGCAGTCGTTCTGGACAGCGTACGCCTCCCGCCTGGGCGAGCATCTGACGGCGGTGGCCGAGGAACAGGTCACCGCGGACCTGCTCCCGGTCCTGGCCACCCGCGAGGTGGCGGTCGCGGACCACGCGGACCGGATGTTCCCGCAGACGACCAGGACCCGGGTCCGCGGCGCGACGGACCTCGAGGGCTGGCGCGACGGCACGTCGGCGGCCGACCGGGCCCGGCGGGAGCCGCACTCCCACCGCAAGCCACTGCGCTAGCGGGACGCCGCCTCCCTGGCGGCCCGACCGCGTCGTACGCCTCAGACGTCGGTGCGGACGATCACGTCCAGCGCGCGCGGACCGTGGACGCCCTCCACGCGCTCCAGTTCGATGTCGGAGGTGGCCGACGGGCCGCTGATCAGCGTGGTCGGCCGGCCCGGCACGAGCCGTGCGACGGCGTCGGGCACGCCCGTCTCCACCGTGGACAGGTCGACCACGCACACATGGAGGTCCGGTACGAGGGACAGCGCCCGGCGGCCCTGGTCCGGCGAACCGTCCAGGAAGATCGTGCCGGTCTCCGCACAGGCGACGGCGGACGCCGTGACCACCCCGTCCAGCGTGTCCAGTCCGGCCGCCGGCACGTCGGCGGCATCGACGCGCACCTCGCCGTCGTGGCCGGTCAGCCAGCCCGGGTCGAGGCCCGCCGGCACGCCGATCACGCGGGCACCCCGCTCGCGCAGGACGCGGGCGACGACCTCGGCGGTGCGATCGGCCGTGCAGGGGTGGACCCGCGCCCGGTAGTCGATCAGCCGGTCGGTGAAGAGGGCCAGGCGCTCCCCGTCGGGCAGGGTGCGACCGGTGCGGTAGTCCCGGGGCACCGTCACCTCGCGCCGGGGCGCGAGCGCGAGGGCGTCGCGGACCCGGCCGAGCACGATGTCGCGGGCCGACGGCCCGGCGGCCGGTGCGCTCACTGGTCCTCCTCGTGGTCGACGGGACCGGCGGACTGCTGCCGTTCCCCTTCGGGGGTGACCGGACCGGCAGACCGACGCCGCTCCCCTTCGTGGTCGACGGGACCGGCGGACCGCTCGCGTTCCCCTTCGCGGGCCGCCTCGCGCAGCGCCTCGCCGCCCTCCCGTGAGGCGAACCAGGCACGGAACGTCTGCCGCGGCGGGGCCGGTGTGTCCCGGCTGTCGCTCCAGCCGGAGAACGGCGGCGGCAGGCGCCGGATCGTGCCGTCCCGGCCGGCGGCCACCCGGCCGAGCCGGGCCGCCCGCTGTGCGGCCGTGTACAGCTTCGGCCGCTTCATCACGGCCGCCGCCGCCTTCATCGCCGACCGCTCCCCGCCGCCCCGCGTCTGCTCGGTCTTCTGGTGGCGCAGCTCGACCAGCAGCGACGGGATGTCGATCTTCACGGGGCAGGCGTCGAAGCACGCGCCGCAGAGGCTGGAGGCGTACGGCAACGAGGCGTTCGGGTCGTTCTCGGCGGCGTGCATCCCGGCGAGCTGCGGGGTGAGCACCGCGCCGATCGGGCCCGGATAGGTCGATCCGTAGGCGTGGCCGCCGACGCGCTCGTACACCGGGCAGACGTTCAGACAGGCCGAGCAGCGGATGCAGTTGAGCGCCTCGCGGCCGGTCGGGTCGGCGAGCGCCGCGGTGCGCCCGTTGTCGAGGAGGACGAGATGGAAGTCCTGCGGCCCGTCGCCCTCGGTCACACCCGTCCACAGCGAGGTGTACGGGTTCATCCGCTCACCGGTCGAGGAGCGCGGCAGCAACTGCAGGAAGACCTCCAGCTGCTGATGGCGTGGCAGAACCTTCTCGATGCCCATGACGGTGATCAGCGTCTCGGGCAGGGTCAGGCACATCCGGCCGTTGCCCTCGGACTCGACGACGCACAGCGTGCCGGTCTCGGCGATGCCGAAGTTGGCGCCGGACACGGCCACCTTGGTGGTCATGAACTTGTGCCGCAGGTACGCACGGGCGGCGGCCGCCAGGTGCTCGGGCACGGAGTCGAGGTCCGGGTCGACGCCCGGGATCTCCCGCAGGAAGATGTCGCGGATCTCGTCGCGGTTGCGGTGGATCGCGGGGACCAGGATGTGCGAGGGCCGGTCGTGGCCGAGCTGCACGATCAGCTCGGCGAGGTCCGTCTCCCAGGCGGTGACGCCCTCGTCCGCCAGGTGCTCGTTGAGGCCGATCTCCTGCGTGGCCATCGACTTGACCTTGATGATCTCGTCGCTGCCGGCCGCCTTGACCAGGCGGGTGACGATCGCGTTGGCCTCGGCGCCGTCGCGTGCCCAGTGGACGGTGCCGCCGCGTTCGGTGACCTTCCGCTCCAGCTCCTCCAGCAGCTCCGGGAGCCGGTTCATGGTGTCGGTCTTGATCGCGGAGCCCGCGTCGCGCAGCTGCTCCCAGTCGGGCAGTTCACCGGTGACGGCGAGCCGCTTGGCGCGGATGGTGCGGGTGGCTCTGCCGAGGTTGCGGCGCAGCTGCGCGTTGTTCAGCTCGCCCTCGGCCGCCTCGGGGAACGGGGCGTCGCCGCGCAGGTTCCCGGCCCCGTAGGGGACGCGCGGCGGCCTGGCGGGCATGCCGAGGAAGGTGCTGGTGCTCATCGTGCGGCCTCCGTCGGGGCGTACGGAGCCGTGCGGGTGGCGGCGAGGATCTGGGCGAGGTGCAGCGTGCGGGTACCCGCTCCGGTACGGGAGAGCCCGCCGCCGATGTGCATCAGGCACGACGAGTCGCCGGCGGTGCAGACGTCTGCGCCGGTCGCGACGACGTGGCGCATCTTGTCCTGGAGCATGGCGGTGGAGGTCCCGGCGTTCTTCAGGGCGAACGTCCCGCCGAAGCCGCAGCACGCGTCGGCCTCCGGCAGCTCCACGAGGTCGATGTGCTCCACCGCGCGCAGCAGCCGCAGCGGCTTGTCCCCGACGCGCAGCATCCGCAGTGAGTGACAGGTGGGGTGGTAGGTGACGCGGTGCGGGAAGTACGCGCCCACGTCCGTGACGCCGAGCACGTCCACGAGCAGCTCGGACAGCTCGTACGTCTTCGCCTTCACCCCGGCGACCGCCGTGACGAGCGCCGCGTCGCCGTACCGCCGGGCGACGATCTCGTGCTGGTGGCGCACGGATCCGGCGCACGAACCGGAGGGCATGACCACGGCGTCGACCGAGGAGTCGCCGAACTGGTCGGCGAAGTTCCGTACCAGCGGGAGCGGTTCGCGCTGGTACCCGGTGTTGATGTGCATCTGGCCGCAACAGGTCTGCTCGGGCGGGAAGACGATCTCGTGGCCGAGGCGGGCGAGCAGGAGGGCGGTCGAGCGCACGGCGTCGGGGAAGAGGGTGTCTCCCAGGCACGTGGCGAAGAGTCCGATGCGCATGGAGCGAGCCTCCCGGTGGGATCAGTACGGTCCGACCATACGGACGACCGGCCGCCCACGCTACAGACCGTCCATTATGTGGTCGGACCATACTTCCCGCGATCCGGCGTCCCGCCTCCGGGCGCGTCGGGCTCAGGCCCCGGGAGCGGTGTCGTCGACCAGGGTCCCGTGGAACCCGCGGATGTGCCGCTCGGCGAGATCGGCGGCAGCCCCGCCCTCGCCCTCCCGCACCAGCCGCAGCAGCTCCGTGTGCTCGGCGTTGAGCGCCGCGGCCGTGGCGGGCCAGTCCTCCACCGACTCCAGGGCACGCAGGATCAGCGGGCGCACCGACTCGCGCACGGCGGCGGTGAGGGTGGAGGTCAGGCGGTTGCCCGAGCTGCGGGCGATCAGGACGTGGAAGCGGGTGTCCAGGTCGTTGAACTCCGCCGCGCCGATGTCCGCCGCGCGGAGCCGCGACAGGATCTCCTCCGCCTCCGCCAGCTCCTCCGGCGAGGCGTGCCGCGCCGCCGCCTCGAAACTGGAGCGCTCCAGGACGACCCGGGCCTCCAGCACGTCCTCCAGGGTGTAGCTGCCGAGAGCGAAGTGCAGCCGCAGCAGCCGGCCGAGCGCGTCGTCCGGGTTGCGCACCATCCGGGCCCCCGAGTCCGGGCCGCGCCCGACGTTGGCGGTCAGCACCCCGACCGTCTCCAGCACCCGGAGGGCCTCCCGCAGCGCGGACCGGCTGACCCCGAGCGCCGGAGCCAGCTCCCGCTCGGGCGGCAGCCTGTCGCCGGCCCTGAGATCGCCGGAGAGCACCCGCTCCTCGATGCTCTCCAGCACCAGCTCGTGCGTGCGGGACTGCCGCACGGGGCGCCACTCGGCAGTCATCGGATGCTCCTCGGCTCGGGCCACACGGTCGGACCCACCACGCTATGTCACGCCCGTCGTGTGGTCTCGTGTGGTCCGACCCGCTCCCGCTCGGGCCACGCCCCGGCCGTGTGCCCCTGCGCGACCCACACGTCTCCTGGGTGACCGGAATGCCGGTGAAGACCGATACGCTCGGGCCATGAGCTGGCTCAGGGCCCTGAAGGAGACCGCGCGTTCGGGCCTGAAGGTCGAGCGGAAGCGGCTCGAACCGCTCATCGCCCTCCGCGCCGCCGCCGGGCTCGCCCTCGTCGCCGGGACGAGCCTGGTGCTGTTCGGGCCGCTCGTCGCGGTGAGTTCCGCGTTCGGCGCGTTCCAGGCCGCGATCGCCACCTTCCAGCGCAGTTGGCGTCCGCGGCCGGTGCTCGCCCTGATCTCGGGCGCGACGCTCGCCGTCTCGACGTTCGTCGGTTACCTCACCGCAGCGCACATCGCGCTCTTCGTCGTGCTCGTCGCCCTGTGGACGTTCGGCGCGGGGCTGGCCTGGACAGCCGGACCCACCGCCGGGATCATCGCGCTGTCCAACGTCGCGATCATGCTGGTCACGGTCACCCTCCCGACCTCGGTCGCCGGCGCGGCCGGCCACGCGGCGGTGATCGCCGTCGGCGGCGTCGTCCAGGCGGCGCTGGTCGTGCTGTTCCCCGTACGCCGCTGGGGCGCGCAGCGCGACGCGCTCGCCGACGCGCTGTCGGCGGAGGCCGGCTACGCCCGCCGGCTGCGGCAGGACCCGACCGTGCCGTTCGACCCGGCGCCGCTGATGCACGCCCGTGGGGCCGCGGCCGTCACCGAGCGCGAGGCGCGGCGCCGCCCCGCGGAGCTGCACGGCACCCGGGGCATCGCGGAGCGCATCCGCCCCGTGCTCGCGTCCCTCGCCGACCCGGCCGTCGGCGTCCCCGCCGAGGGCCGGGAACGCGACCGGGTGCGCGAACTCCTCGACGCCGCCGGGTCCGTGCTGGACGCCGCGGCCCGCGCCGTACGCCATGGGGACCCGGTGAAGGTCGCCCCGGCCGCACTCGCCGCGCTGCGGACGCCCGACACCGGGGCCGTCCTCACGGGGCCGCCCCGGCGCGCCGCCATACGGCTCGCCGCGCTGCTCGACGACGTCCTCGAGACCGCGCAGGGCGCGGGCACGGGCGATGCCGACGCCGTGCCGCACCGGCGGCGGCCCCCGCTCTGGGCCCTGCTCCCGGGCGCCCTGCGCGCGATGCGCGCCGAACTGCGCCCCGGCTCCCCGATCCTGCGCCACGCGCTGCGCGTCTCCGTGGTCGCCGCAGTCGGCTACCTGCTGGGCGCGGCGCTTCCGTTCGGCCACGGGTACTGGGCCCCGCTGACCTCCGTGATGGTGATGCGGCCCGACTTCTCGCAGACGTACGCCCGTTCCGTCGCCCGCTTCGGCGGCACGCTGGTCGGCGTCGGCGCGGCGACCGCCGTCGTCCAGGCTCTCCACCCCGATGTGTACGCCGGCGCCGCCATGGCGGTCGTGTGCGCCTTCGGCATGTACCTCGTCATGAGCACCGGGTACGCGGCGGCCAGCGTCTTCATCTCCGCCTACGTCGTCTTCCTGCTCGGCATGGGCGGCGAGGACTGGGCCCAGACCGTGCCGGAACGCGTCCTGCTCACCCTGCTCGGCGGGGTGCTCGCGATGATCGCGTACGCCGTGTACCCGGCCTGGGAGACCCCGCGGCTGCGCACCAGGCTCGCCGACTGGCTGGCTGCCGACGGGCGTTACGCCGCCGCCGTCGTCGACTGCTACGCCCGTCCCGTCGACCGCGACCGGACCGCGGTGCGCGAGGCGCTGCTCGCCGCCCGCGACGCGCGCATCGCCTGGCGCGAGGCGGCGGAGAAGGCACGTCACGAACCCGTACGCCACCGGGGCCTGTCCCGTGCCGCGGCCGAGAGCGCCGCAGAGGCGCTGGCCCAGGCGGGACGCGTCGCCATGCTGATGGAGGCCCACATCCCCGAACGCGGCGCACCGCCGGTCCCGGCGGCCACCGACCTGGCCCGCGCGCTGCGCACGGCGACGGGACAGGCGGGCAAGGCGGTCCGGGACCGCAGGGCGCCGGACTGGGGCCCGGTCCGCGACGTGCTGGCGTCCTGGCAGACGCCACCGGCCGAGGGCGTACCCGACGCCGTCCTGCACAGCGCGGCGACGATGCTCCTCGCCGCGCTCCAGGACGTCTCCGAGTCCCTGACCGACGAAGCCCCCCGACCCCACGAGCCTCGGTAGACCATCGACCCACGGCTCGCCGAACCCGGCGTCCGGTACGCCGGCGCGCCGGGCCGGGCAGCCCGGCCCGGCACCCCGGCCGACCCCGCCGAGGCCGGCGGTCCCGCCGGCCCCCGCGGAGTCCCGTGCGTCAGGGGGTCGGTACGCCCGTCGGCAGGCCGCCCGGTACCTCGCCCGCGGTGCTCTTCTTCAGCGTGTCCTTCTTGCCCGTCGCCCAGGAGATGACCAGCGTCGTCCCGTCGTTGGACTCGACCGAGCCCGTCGTGCGGTCCGTGTTCCCGTCCGCGCACTTCAGCGACAGCATCAGCTTGTCCGTGTCCGCGCCCTGCACGTCTCCGGTGCAGGCGTGGCCGTCGGCGAGCAGCGCCGCCTTGCCCTGCGTGACGGACAGGGCGACCGGCTTGCCGTCGCTGATGCCCGTCCACGTGCCCTCGACGTCCCGGGGCCTGCCTTCGCCGCCGCCGGTGGCGCCGGACTCGGTGGGCGCGGCCGACGCCTTGTCGCCGCCGCCGTTGTCGTCGCTCTCACTGCTGCCGCAGCCGGTCAGGGCGAGGGCGGCGACGAGGCCGGCCGCGGCGGCCGACATGCGTACGAGCTTGTGCACGGGTCTGTCCCCCTGCGGCCACGGGCCAACCCGCCCGCGGACCTGGTTGGTTGCAAGACCGCGCCAAGCTACCAGGACGACTTGCGCACCCCGGGCAGGAAACCGGCGTGGGCGTGCTCACGCATCCGGACCCTGGACAGCCCGAACTTCCGCAGGTGGCCGCGCGGCCGTCCGTCCACGCTGTCGCGGTTGCGCACCCGGGTCGCGCTGGCGTCCCGCGGCTGACGCCGCAACTCGTCCTGCGCGGCGGCGCGTTCGGCGTCGCTGCTGGAGGGCCGGCGGATGATCTCCTTCAGTTCCGCCCGGCGCTCTGCGTACCGCTCGACGACGGTCCTGCGGTGCTCGTTGCGGGCGACCTTGCTCTTCTTCGCCATCAGACCTTCACCCCCCGGGCGCGGATGCGGGCCACGGCTGCCTCGATGCCGATGGTGTCGATCGTCTTGACGGCGCGGGCGCTGAGCGTCAGCCGCACGTGGCGCCCCTCGCCCGGCAGCCAGTAGCGCTTGCGCTGGACGTTGGGGTCGAAGCGGCGCGAGGTGCGCCGGTGGGAGTGGGAGATCCGGTTGCCGAAACCGGGCTCGGCCCCGGTCAGCATGCAGTGGGCGGACATGGGTGATGCACCTCTCGTCGTCTGAGCCGCAGGCTCATTTGGTAATGGAAACCATTTCCATATACTACCTGCATGGCTCGCAACGAACTCCGCCCGGTCGTCAAGCTCCGCTCCACCGCGGGCACCGGCTACACCTACGTCACCCGCAAGAACCGCCGTAACGACCCCGACCGCCTGACGCTGCGCAAGTACGACCCGGTCGCCGGCCGGCACGTCGACTTCCGAGAGGAGCGCTGACCCATGAAGCCCGGCATCCACCCGCCGTACGCCCCCGTCGTCTTCCGCGACAAGGTCGCGAACTTCGCGATCCTCACGCGCTCGACCGCCACCAGCGACAAGACGATCGAGTGGGAGGACGGCAACACCTATCCGGTCATCGACGTCGAGATCTCCTCGGCGAGCCACCCCTTCTACACGGGACAGGCGCGCGTCCTCGACACCGCCGGACGTGTCGAGCGCTTCGAGCGCCGCTACGGCCGGCGCGAGGCCCGTTGATGCTGCCCGTCGCGATCGTCGCCGGGCTGCACGCCGACGCCCGCCGCGAGACCGTGGAGCGGCTGCTCGTCTCGGTGCCGGGCAGCGTCGCGCTCCACCACGACCTGTCCACGGCGGAGCGCGGCACCGTCGTGCGCACGGTGCGCGACGCGTTCCGTGTCCGCGACACCGGCGAGACGCCGCTGGTCGACGACTGCGCCTGCTGCGCGCTGCGCGAGGACCTGGTGCCCGAGCTGGTCCGGCTCGCCGACGACGGGGCGACCCGCCTCGCGATCGTCGAGCTGTGGGACTCCGTGGAGCCCAAGGCCATGGCCGAGGTGGTCGCCGCGCACGGCGGCGAGCGGCTTGCCGTCACCTCGGTGATGTGCGCCGTCGACCCGGCGCTGCTCCTGCCCTGCCTCGGCAACGGCGACGACCTCGCCGAGGCGGGGCTCGCCGCCGCCGCGACGGACCAGCGCACGATCGCGGACACCTGGGCGCGCCAGCTGGAGTACGCGCCCGTGCTCGCCGTGGTCGAGAGCGAGGACGCCGACGAGGAGGACCGCGCGCTGCTGACCCAGCTGCACCCGACCGCCCGCCGCGTCGCCGTCGGCTCGGACGAACTGGCCGCCGCGGCCGTGGCGGGCTTCGACGTGGAGGCGGCCGCCGCCGCCCAGCACCCCGCCTGCGCGCTGCTGCCGCAGGAGGCGGACGAGTGCGGTGTGACCACCTACGTCTGGCACCGCACACGCCCCTTCCACCCGGGGCGGCTGTACGCGGCCCTGGAGGACCTGACCTGCGCGGCCGCCCGCAGCCGCGGCCGGTTCTGGCTCGCCGACCGGCCGGACACCCTGCTGGCCTGGGACGCCGCCGGCGGCGCGCTGTGCGTCGAGAGCGCGGGCCCCTGGCTCGCCTCACTGCCGGACGCCGCCTGGGAGATGGTGCCGCCGGTACGCCGGGCGGCCGCGGCGCTGGACTGGCACCCCGAACACGGGGACTGCTGCCAGCACCTGGTCTTCACCTCGCCGGGCCTCGACCGCGACGGCCTGGAACTGCTCCTCGAATCCTGTCTGCTGACCGACGCCGAGTACGCCGCGGGCCGCGAGGCCTGGAAGCGGCTGCCGCCCGCCTTCGACTCCCTCCTGGAGGTCTGACATGTCCCCCCGCCGCACCGACGGACGCAAGCCCCTCAAGGCCCGGCCCAATCCCCTGGACCAGGCCGGCATCACCTACATCGACTACAAGGACACCGATCTGCTGCGGAAGTTCATCTCCGACCGCGGCAAGATCCGCAGCCGCCGGGTGACCCGGGTGACCGCTCAGCAGCAGCGGCTGCTGACCCGTGCGATCAAGAACGCCCGGGAAATGGCCCTGCTGCCGTACTCGTCGACGCGTTGAGCCCACCGCCCGCCGCACGCGTGCGACGGGTAGCGAGGGGTTCGTGCCAGGGGTTGCGTAGTCGCAAGAACACTACCCGTGCACGTGCATCTGCCAGTGCATGCGCCCATGCATCGGCATATGAACACAGCTATGATCCCGGATAGTTGACACCTGCACCGTGTACCCCGGGAGCGACTTGTGCACCACGTCTACAACGGCATGGCCGCCACGGAGCTTCAGGGAGTCGTCTGGCAGAAGAGCAGACACAGCAACTCCCAGGGCTCCTGCGTGGAGTTCGCCAAGCTGCCCGGCGGCGATGTGGCGATGCGCAACTCGCGGCACCCGGACGGTCCCGCACTTGTGTACACGCCCGCGGAGATAGAAGCGTTGCTTCTCGGGGTCAAGGACGGGGAATTCGACCACCTGGTCGCGTGAGGCGCCTGGACGTGTGAGAGGCGCCCGGTCGTACGAGAGGCGGGGCGGGCCGGCCCCCGATCCGGCCCGCCCCCCGTGAGGTCAGCCCAGACGGAACAGCGCCCAGACGACCTTGCCGCGCAGCGAACCGGCGAGCGGGTGCCAGCCCCAGCCGTCGCTGAAGGAATCGACGAGAAACAGACCGCGCCCCGACTCCGCCGAGAAATCCTCCTCGGACTCCCGGGCCGTGGGCCCGTCGTAGCTGGGATCGCGCACCGCGCACACCAGCCGGCCCGTCCAGCGCATCAGATGCAGCCGCACCGACGGCTCCGTGTCGATGTCGCGCGGTGCCGTGCCGGAGGGCAGCGCGTGCCGCAGCGCGTTGGTCACGAGCTCGGAGACGACCAGGGCGACGTCGTCGAAGCGGTCGTTCAGATCCCACTGACCGAGCGTGGACCGGGTGAACTGGCGTGCGCCGCGCACCGCTTCGTAACGGGCCGGCAGAGCGCAGGAGACGGAACTGGAGACGGCCGAGGGATCGATCGGCGGAAGGCCCTGCCGTAACGGCTCGAGCATGGTCGATCCATTCGTCCCCATGCGAGGCACTCCCGGAAATCGCGGCTGTGACGCTACAACACGAACGAGCACGCAGGTGCGCGAGCTCCATGGTTCCGAATGGGCTCGGCAGATGCAAGGGAAGATGCACGTGCACGCGCCGGTCCTGTCCGGACCCGTGCCGGTTCTTGCTCATTTCTTCCGCGGGTCCCTTCCGCTCCTTGGTCACCGCCTTCTCATTTCCGTAACCGGACGAGTACGGGCTGAAGCGTTTTGGTGGCAGAATCCGGCTCTTGGGTTCGGGGGGACCCTCGTGGAGGATCGGTGTGGCGCCGAACGGCGCGGAGATTGGGGAGGGTTGCGATCGTGGCGGCAGGCGAGGCGGCGGCGTCGTGGGGACACCCCGGCGGCGAGGGTCCGGGCGGAGGCTCGGTGGTGCGGCGCATCCTGCTGGGCTCCCAGCTCAGAAGGCTGAGGGAGTCCCGCGGCATCACCCGGGAGGCCGCGGGATACTCCATCCGCGCGTCCGAATCCAAGATCAGCCGCATGGAACTGGGCCGGGTGAGCTTCAAGGCGCGGGACGTCGAGGACCTCCTCACGCTCTACGGGGTGGCCGACGAGACCGAGCGCCGCTCCCTCCTCGGCCTCGCCAAGGAGGCCAACGTCGCCGGATGGTGGCACAGCTACGGCGACGTGCTGCCCGGCTGGTTCCAGACGTACATCGGCCTCGAAGGAGCCGCCTCCCTCATCCGCATCTACGAGGTGCAGTTCGTGCACGGGCTGCTGCAGACCGAGTCGTACGCGCACGCCGTCGTCGCCCGCGGCATGCCCGACGCCCCCGCGGCCGAGATCGACCGCCGTGTCGCCCTGCGGCTGGAGCGCCAGAAGGCTCTCGTCTCCGAGCACGCCCCCCGGCTCCACGTGGTGCTCGACGAGGCGGCGCTGCGCCGGCCCTACGGCGACCGCGCGGTGATGCAGGCGCAGCTGCGGCATCTCATCGAGGTCTCCGAGCAGCCGAACATCACGCTGCAGGTGATGCCGTTCAGTTTCGGCGGGCACGCGGGCGAGAGCGGCGCGTTCACGATGCTGCGCTTCCCCGAGTCGGACCTCTCCGACGTCGTCTACCTGGAGCAGCTGACGAGCGCCCTCTACCTGGACAAGCGCGAGGAAGTGGCCCAGTACGAGCGGGTGATGACGCGGCTCGAGGAGGACAGTCCGGACGCCGCGGAGACCCGCGACCTTCTCCGAGGCCTTCTTCAACTCACGTGAAACACAAGTACGATGACGTCACATCAGACCCGGGCCACTTGACTTCCGTGCTTCTGTCGGCCATCGCCGCGTATGCCTCTGGAGCGATCACATGTCCTTCTTCAGTGAACTGGCACTTCAGTACATAGACGGCGAGTGGAGGCCGGGCAGCGGCTCCTGGGACATCATCGACTTCAACCCGTTCGACGGCGAGAAGCTGGCGTCCGTCACGGTGGCCACCGCGGACGAGGTCGACCAGGCGTACCGCGCCGCCGAGCGCGCGCAGGAAGCCTGGGCCGAGACCAACCCGTACACCCGCCGGCAGGTCTTCGAGCGCGCCCTGCGGATCATCGAGGACCGCGAGAAGGAGATCACCGAGACGATCATCGCGGAGCTCGGCGGCACGCATCTGAAGGCGGCCTTCGAGCTGCACCTCGCCAAGGAGTTCCTGCGCGAGGCGATCCAACTCGCCCTGCGTCCCGAGGGCCGCATCCTGCCCTCGCCGGTCGACGGCAAGGAGAACAGGGTCTACCGCGTCCCGGTCGGCGTCGTCGGCGTCATCAGCCCGTTCAACTTCCCGTTCCTGCTCTCGATCAAGTCGGTCGCCCCGGCGCTCGCGCTCGGCAACGCCGTCGTCCTCAAGCCGCACCAGAACACCCCGATCTGCGGCGGTTCCCTGGTCGCCAAGGTCTTCGAGGACGCGGGCCTGCCCGCCGGCCTGCTGAACGTGGTGATCACCGACATAGCCGAGATAGGCGACGCCCTGCTGGAGCACCCGGTCCCCAAGGCCATCTCCTTCACCGGCTCCGACAAGGTGGGCCGCCACGTCGCCACCGTCTGCGCGGCCAACTTCAAGCACGCCATCCTCGAACTGGGCGGCAACAGCGCGCTGATCGTCCTCGACGACGCCGACATCGACTACGCGGTCGACGCCGCGGTCTTCAGCCGCTACGTGCACCAGGGCCAGGTCTGCATGGCGGCCAACCGCATCCTGGTCGACCGCTCGGTGCAGCAGGAGTTCACCGAGAAGTTCGTCGCCAAGGTGAAGACGCTGAAGGTGGGTGACCCCGCCGACCCGACGACCCACATCGGCCCGCTGATCAACGCCTCGCAGGCCGACGCCGTCACCTCGATCGTCGAGCAGACCGTCGAGGCGGGCGCGACCGCGCTGCTCCACGGTACGAGCGACGGCACCCTGGTCGGGCCCTCCGTCCTCACCGACCTGCCGGCCGACTCGCCCGTGCTGGTTCAGGAGATCTTCGGCCCGGTCGCCCTGGTGATCCCGTTCGACGGGGAGGACGAGGCGGTACGGATCGCCAACGACACCCCGTACGGCCTCAGCGGCGCCGTGCACACGGGCGATGTCGAGCGCGGTGTCCGGCTCGCCAAGCGGGTGCGCACCGGCATGATCCACATCAACGACGGCACGGTGCACGACGAGCCGATCGTGCCCTTCGGGGGCGAGAAGCACTCCGGTGTCGGGCGGCTGAACGGCGACTCGATGCTCGACGCGTTCACCACCCAGAAGTGGATCTCGGTACAGCACGGCCGCTCGCGATTCCCCTTCTGACATTTTCGCGTGCCGCGGCCCATTGAGGACAGGATCTGTCCTCAATGGGCCGTAGCGTGAGGGGTGTCGACAGGGGAGAGGCCCTCTCCCCGCGGACCGGAAGGCGGACACCATGGTCACTCACGTTCCCGCTGAGGCGCACGGCGACGAGCGCGGCGCGCTGCTGAGCTTCGTCGAGGCGCAGCGCGGCGCCATCCGGCGCTCCGTGCTCGGGCTGAGCGAGGAGCAGGCCGCGGGCCGCCCGAGCGCCAGCGAACTCTCGCTGTCGGGACTGCTCAAGCACGTCGCCGAGGTGGAGCTCACCTGGCTGCGGATGGCGCAGCAGCAGCCGAACGAGCGGCAGCGCTCGAAGGAGACATGGAGCGACAGCTTCCGTCTCGTGGACGGCGAGACGATCGAATCGGCGCTGGCCTTCTGGGCGTCGGTCTCGAAGGAGACCGAGGAGTTCATCCGCTCGGTGCCGAGCCTGGACGACACCTTCCCGCTGCCGCCCGCGCCCTGGTTCCCGAAGGACGGCCGGGTTTCGATGCGCTGGCTGATGCTGCACCTGGTGGAGGAGATCGGCCGGCACGCCGGCCACGCCGACATCATCCGCGAGTCCCTGGACGGCAAGGGCGCCTTCGACCTGGTGGCCCTGGCACAGGGCGGCGGCCCGGGGGCGTAGCCCCGACATGTGCCCGCCGCCGCGTCGGCACACCCTGGAAGCATGGCCAATGACGAGAGGACCCGGATCGTCGTCCACGCCGTCACGCCCGCCGATCCGCCGTTCCGCCTGGTGGAGATCAACGGCATCGTGGCCGGCACCGCCCATGACCTGCTGGACGTGGTCCACCTGGCGCACCAGGCCGGTCTGCCCCACGTCGACCTCGACGATCCCGGAGTCGTGCGGTGGGTCGGCGGCGGCAAGTACAAGTGGAGGCCCTGACCGGCGGACCGGGGCGCCCGCGTAGCCTGGTCAATCCTGAACAGGAGGGACGCGGATGTCGGCGATCCGGCTGCTGGTCCTTGGGGCCGTGCGCCAGCACGGGCGGGCGCACGGCTACCAGGTCCGCAACGACCTGGAGTACTGGGGCGCGCACGAGTGGTCGAACGCCAAGCCGGGATCGATCTACCACGCGCTCAAGCACATGGCCAAGCAGGGGCTGCTGCACGCGCACGAGACGGCGCCGTCGACCGCGGGCGGCCCGCCGCGTACCGAGTACGAGATCACCGACACGGGCACCGAGGAGTACTTCGCCCTCCTGCGCGCCTCCCTGACCGCCTACGACCAGAAGCCGGACGTGCTCTCGGCAGCGCTCGGCTTCATCGTGGACCTGCCGCGCGCCGAGGCGGTGGACCTGCTCCGGCAGCGGGTGCGCAGCATCGAGGAGTGGCGGTCGTCGGTCACGGACTACTACACGCCCGAGGAGGGGCCCCAGTCCCTCGGCCACATCGGCGAGATCATGAACCTGTGGGTGACGCAGGCCGACTCCGGCGCCGAGTGGACGCGGGGCCTGATCGCGCGGATCGAGTCGGGCGCGTACACGTTCGCGGGGGAGGGCGCCCCGTTCGTCGGCGTCCTCGCCGAGGGCGAGGAGAACCCGTACGCGACGGGTGAGCACCACGAGGGCGACGCGCACTGAGGCCGCCCCTCAGTGGTGGAACGACGTCGCCTTCGCCGTGTCCTTGCGCAGCGGCCCCGCCTGCGCCCGCAGCTCCGGCAGCAGCATCCGCAGATCCTCCAGCAGCAGCTCCGCCAGGTCCGCGGAGAAGCCGTTGCGGCACACCACCCGCAGCACCGACAGGTCCTCCCGGTTCGGCGGGAAGGTGTACGCGGGCACCAGCCAGCCGCGCTCCCGCAGCCGCCGCGACACGTCGAACACGTCGAAGCGCGTGACATCGGGCGCCGTCGTGAACGCGAACACCGGCAGCTCGTCCCCGTGCGTCAGGAGCCGGAAGTCGCCCAGCTCCCCGATCCGCCGCGCGAGCCCGCGCGCGACGTCCCGCGCCGCCTGCTGCACGGCCCGGTAGCCCTCCCGCCCCAGCCGCAGGAACGTGTAGTACTGCGCGACCACCTGCGCGCCCGGCCGGGAGAAGTTGAGCGCGAAGGTCGGCATGTCGCCGCCCAGGTAGTTGACCCGGAAGACCAGCTCCTCGGGCAGCTCGGCCGGCGAGCGCCACAGCGCCCAGCCCACCCCCGGGTAGACCAGGCCGTACTTGTGCCCGGAGGTGTTGATCGAGGACACCCGCGGCAGCCGGAAGTCCCAGACCAGCTTCTCGTCGAGGAACGGCGCCACCATCGCCCCGGACGCGCCGTCGACGTGGACGGGCACGTCGAGGCCCGTGCGCTCCTGGAGCGCGTCCAGCGCGGCGCAGACCTCGGCGACGGGCTCGTAGGACCCGTCGAAGGTCGAGCCCAGGACGGCGACGACCCCGATGGTGTTCTCGTCGCACAGCGCGGCCGCCGCCTCAGGATCGAGGTGGAAGCGGTCGCCGTCCATCGGCACCTGCCGCGCCTCCACCTCCCAGAAGGTGCAGAACTTGTCCCAGCAGACCTGCACGTTCGCGCCCATCACCAGATTGGGCCGGGCGCCCGCCGCATACCGGTCGGCGTTCCGCGTCGCCCAGCGCCGCTTGAGCGCCATCCCCGCGAGCATGCACGCCTCGCTCGAACCGGTCGTCGAGCACCCCACGGCCGCGGCCGGGTCCGGGGCGTGCCACAGGTCCGCGAGCATCGCCACGCAGCGGCGTTCCAGCTCCGCGGTACGGGGGTACTCGTCCTTGTCGATCATGTTCTTGTCCCGGCACTCGCCCATCAGCACCCCGGCCTGGGGCTCCATCCAGGTCGTGACGAAGGTGGCGAGGTTGAGCCGGGAGTTCCCGTCGAGCATCAGCTCGTCGTGCACGAGCTGGTACGCGGTGGAGGGAGGTAGCGGGCCGTCCGGGAGGCGGTGCGTGGGCGGGGCCGCGATCATGCCGCCGACCGGATCCGCCGCCCCGTAGAACGGGTTCAGCGACAGCCTGCGCCGTTCCGGTCCGCCGTCACCGGAGGCGCCCTGGTGGAGTGCCATGGGACTCAGGCTCACCCGGGCTTGCACCTCACGCAACGTGAGGCAGCAGCCTGGGACGCGTCACGGAACGAAGGAGCGGAAGGCAATGAGCTACTCCGTGGGACAGGTCGCCCGTTTCGCCGGCGTCACGGTGCGCACCCTGCACCACTACGACGAGATCGGCCTGCTCAGTCCGAGTGGGCGCAGCCACGCGGGGCACCGGCGGTACGACGACGCCGACCTGGACCGGCTGCAACGGATCCTGTTCTACCGGGAGCTCGGCTTCCCGCTCGACGAGGTGGCGGCACTCCTCGACGACCCGGACGCGGACCCGCAGGCCCACCTGCGGCGGCAGCACGCGCTGCTGACCGTCCGGATCGCCAGGCTGAAGGAGATGGCGGCCGCCGTTGAGCGAGCCATGGAGGCGAAGAAGATGGGCATCAACCTCACGCCCGAGGAGAAGTTCGAAGTCTTCGGGGACTTCGACCCCGACGAGTACGCGGAGGAGGTCGAACAGCGCTGGGGCGGCACCGACGCGTACCAGGAGTCGGCGCGGCGTACCGCGTCGTACACCAAGGAGGACTGGCAGCGGATCCAGGCCGAGGCCGAGGACATCACCCGGCGCTTCGTGGCGCTGATGGAGGCCGGTGCGGAGCCGGCGTCCGAGGCCGCGACGGACGTCGCGGAGGAGCACCGGCTGTGGATCTGCCGCAACCACTACGAGTGCACCCACGAGATGCACACCTGCCTGGCGGAGATGTACGTCTCCGACGAGCGCTTCACCCGCAACATCGACAAGGCGAAGCCGGGCCTGGCCGCCTACGAGCGCGAGGCGATCCTCGCCAACGCCGCGCGGCGCGCCTGATCGGGTCGCCGGCCGGCCACCGGGCCGTCGCCCACCGGCCATGTGCCCCGGCCGGGACTTTGTCCCGACTGGGGCACAGTGCATCCTGGGCGGGCCGGTGGAACGCGGCGGGGAGCCGGTCCGTTGATAGCTTTGGCCCGTCCCCGCACGCCGTACGCCGCTCGGCGCATCGCCCGACTACCGATTCAGGAGCCCGGACCTCGTGAACACCCTTGCGCTCGGACCGAGCTGGCTCGACCCGGACTATCTGATCACCACCTTCGGGCTGATCGGTGTCCTGGTCATCGTCTTCGCCGAGTCCGGCCTGCTGATCGGCTTCTTCCTGCCGGGCGACTCGCTGCTGTTCACCACGGGTCTGCTGGTGACGACCGATGTCATCAAGCAGCCGCTGTGGGTGGTCTGCACCCTCGTCGTGCTGGCCGCGATCATCGGCGACCAGGTCGGCTATCTCTTCGGCCGCAAGGTCGGCCCGGCCCTCTTCAAGCGCCCCGACTCCAAGCTCTTCAAGCAGGAGAACGTGGAGAAGGCGCACGAGTTCTTCGAGAAGTACGGCCCGAAGTCGCTGGTCCTGGCCCGCTTCGTGCCCATCGTGCGCACGTTCACGCCGATCATCGCCGGCGTGAGCCGGATGAACTACCGCTCGTTCATCACGTTCAACATCGTCGGCGGCGTGCTGTGGGGCGCCGGCGTGACGCTGCTCGGCGCCGCGCTGGGCAAGGTCGAGTTCGTCCACAAGAACATCGAGGCGATCCTGATCCTGATCGTGCTGATCTCGGTGCTCCCGATCGTGATCGAGTTCCTGCGGGCCCGCTCCAAGAACAAGAGGGAGGCCGCCGCCTCCCCCGCCCCCACCGAACCCCCGTCCTCCGCCCGCGGTCGCCACGCCAAGCGCTGACCGGGCCGCAGCCCGGCGGGGGCGTTGGGCCCGGCGTCCCGGGCGGCCACGCCACGTGCTGAGCCCGATGTCCGGCCGCCCCCAGCCCGGGCCTGGAACCCTGGGCCACCGGGGCCTTGAGCCCGGTACCCGGGCCTCCATGCCAGGCGCTGACCGGCTGCCTGGGGCGGAGCGCCTCAGCGCCCGCTGCGCTGACCCCGGTGCCCTGGGCTCCCACGCCGAGCGCTGACCGGGTGCCCCCGCCTGCCCGATTCCCGGCGTCAGAAGCCGCGTGTGCGTTTGGCCGCGCGGCGGGCGCCCGGGGTTTCCGCGCCCGGGAGGCCCGCGACTCCCGGGAACCGCAGGAAGAGCCGGGAGATCTCCGCACCCAGGTTCACCCCGATCGCGATGGCCAGCGCCAGCGCCGCCGCCTTACTGAGTGAGGCGAGCCCCGTGTTCAGCTCACCCCGGGCGATCGACAGCAGACCGAAGTAGGTGGCGCTGCCCGGCAGCAGCGGCCCGATCGCCGCCGTGACGTACGGCAGGGCCGACGCGAAGCGGTAGCGGGAGAGCATCTGGCCGAACAGGCCCACCAGCCCCGCCGCGGCGGCCGTCGCGGCGACCGGCGAGACGTCGGCGGTGTCGGCGAGGGCCGCGTAGACCACCCACGCCACCCCGCCGTTGAGGGTCGCCAGCCACACCGTGTTGCGCTCCTGCTGGAGCATCACGGCGAAGCACAGGGACAGCATCATCGCCGCCAGCGTCTGGACCACCGGGCGCTCCACCGAGTGGATCGCCGTCTCCGGCTGAAGCCCCGCGTCGAGCGCGAAGCCCAGGTACAGCACGCTCAGCACGCCGACGACGATCCCGACCACCAGGTAGCCCACCTCCAGCAGACGGGCCGCGGCCGTGATGTAGAAGCCGGTCAGACCGTCCTGCACACCGGCGACGAGCGCCCGCCCCGGGATCAGCGCGAACAGCCCACCGGTGATCACCGCCGACGCCCGCACCTCCAGCGGCGACAGCGTCAGCGCCACGCCCACCGCGGCGGGCGGCATCGCCGCCGCCACGAACTGGTAGAACTCGGGCAGTCCGCGCCCGGCCGCCAGCCAGGCCAGCCGGTCGCCCAGCATCGCGCCGACCGCGGCCGCCAGGAACACCATCAGATCGCCGCCGACCAGCACCGACGCCGCACCGGCCAGTACGCCGCCGGCCAGGGTGAGCGCCCAGCCGGGGTACGGGTGCCGGTTCCTGCGGATCTCCGCCAGCCGCCGGTACGCCTCCTCCAGCGTGACGTCCGACGCGTCGACGCTGATGTCGTGGACCAGCCGGTAGACCGCCGCGAGCCGGGTGTAGTCGGTGCCCCGCCGCCGCACCGTGCGGTTGGCCGTCACGGGATCGTCGACGAGGGACGGCTGATACGTGATCGACAACAGCGTGAAGGTGACGGTCGGCTCACAGCGGTCCAGGCCGTACGCGTGCGTGATCGCGAACATCGCCGCCTCGACGTCCTCGGCCCCCTCGCCGCCCGCGAGCAGCAGCTCGCCGATGCGCAGCGTCAGGTCGAGCACGCGCGGCACGGCAGGGCCGCCCTCCTCCGGCCGGTGCACGGTCTCCGGCACGGGCCGCTCGCCCACGGGCATCCGCAGCATGGCCCGCATCCGGTCCTGCCAGGGCGCGTCCTTGGTGAGCCGTACGACGGGGACGCCGTGCGCGGGGGTGAAGGCCGGCGGGGAGCTCCTGGCGGTGTACGTGCTCGGCGGGGCGAACACCGACCCCTCCGGCTCAGGCGGAGGTTCCGGCAGGAGCCCTTCGGGGACCGCGAACTCCGAGCTCGGGTGGTCCTCCTCCGGCGCTGTCGGCTGCTCCACCCCCGCGGGCGGAGCAAAGGCGCTGCGCGCCTCGTCGGACTGAGGCTTCCGGTCTTCCGGACCCTCGGGCTCCGCCATATCTCGCCGTCCTCGCTCCCTCTCGTACCAGCCCTGTGTCCGGCCTTTCTGCCCAGTATGGGCACCGTCATGGGGTGCTACGCGACGCGGGCGGGACACCGAGGTGTCCCGCCCGCGTCAGGGGTTCGTGCCGGCGGCGTCAGTGCGCGCCGCCCTGCGCCTCGAGGCGCTTGAAGGAGGCCTCGATCTCGGCCTCGGCCTCGGCGCGGCCGACCCAGTTGGCGCCCTCGACGGACTTGCCGGGCTCCAGGTCCTTGTACACCTCGAAGAAGTGCTGGATCTCCAGGCGGTCGAACTCGGACACGTGGTGGATGTCGCGCAGGTGCTCCACGCGCGGGTCGGACGCCGGCACGCACAGCAGCTTGTCGTCGCCGCCCGCCTCGTCCGTCATCCGGAACATGCCGATCGCGCGGCACTTGATCAGGCAGCCGGGGAAGGTGGGCTCGTCGAGGATGACCAGCGCGTCCAGCGGGTCGCCGTCCTCGCCGAGGGTGTTCTCGACGAAGCCGTAGTCCGCCGGGTAGCTGGTCGAGGTGAAGAGTCGACGGTCCAGGCGGATCCGACCGGTCTCGTGGTCCACCTCGTACTTGTTCCGCGAACCCTTCGGGATCTCGATGGTGACGTCGAACTCCACGGGTGGCTCCTCCATGATCAAGCAATAGCAAGACGTGATTGACGGTGATTAAGTGTCCCTCACGCACATGGGTGATCGCGAAAGGGGCTGGTGCGGGGTGCCGAAGGTCAGGACGTGGCAGCTCGCAGCGGGCGCCGCCGTTGCCGGCCTCGCCCTCGCCGCCGGGGCGGTGGCGGCGGCCGGACCCTGGGACTCGGGCCAGCGTAAGGCCGAGAGGCAGTGGGCGGTGGCCCACGGGCGTACGGGTGGCGTACATCACGGGCCCGCGCCGCAGCGCCCCGCCCCCGCGCCCAGCGCCCCGGTCGTGCTCGCCGCCGTCGGCGGCCCGCGGCCCGTGTCCGCGAAGGACGCCACGCAGGACGCCGCGAAGGAGCCTGCGCCCGCTCCGGCCGACCTCGCGAAGACCCTTGGACCGCTGCTCCGCGCCCCGGGCCTCGGCCCGTCGCCGACGGCCTGCGTCGTCGACCTCGGCACGGGGAAGCGGTTGTACGGGAAGGGGGCGACGGCCCCCATGACCCCCGCGTCCACCGTGAAGATCGCCACGGCCGCCGCCGCACTGACCGCGCTCGGACCCGACCACCGCATACCCACCACGGTCGTCGCGACCGCAGAGGCCAAGGAGATCACCCTCGTCGGCGGCGGTGACGCCACCCTCGACCGGGGCGGTCTGGCCACCCTCGCCGACCGCACGGCCCGCGCCCTGCGCGACCGCGGCGCCGGCACCGTCCGCCTCGCCCACGACACCTCGCTCTACGCGGGCCCCCTCCTGCACCGCATCGGCCCCAACGACAACATCGCCCCGGTCAGCGCCCTGATGGTCGACCAGGGGCGGAACGATCCGATGAGCACCGGCGCCGCCACCCGCACCGCCGACCCGGCCGGCGAGGCCGCCCGTGTCTTCGCCACGATGCTGGAGGAGCGGGGCGTGCACGTGAGCGGCGTCGTGCGCCCCGGCCGGGCGCCCGCCAAGGCCGTCCCGCTCGCGCAGGTCCTCTCCGAACCCCTCTCCGCGGTCGTCGAGCGCATGCTGACCAGCAGCGACAACGACATAGCCGAGTCGCTCGCGCGGCAGACCGCCATAGCCACCGGGGAGAAGGCGGACTTCGCCGGTGCCGGGCGGGCCGTGACCGGGCAGCTGCGCCGTCTCCAGCTGCCGCTGGCCGGGGCCCGGTTCGCCGACGGCAGCGGCCTCGACCGGCGGGACAAGGTCTCCGCCGCGTTCCTGACCGCGCTGCTCGCCCGCTCCGGCGACCCGGCGCACCCCGAACTGCGCCCGGTCCTGACCGGCCTCCCCGTCGCGGGTTTCACGGGCACCCTGGAGAACCGCTACGCCCCGTCGTCGGCCGGCTCCGGCCTCGTCCGCGCCAAGACGGGCACGCTCAGCGGGGTCAACGCCCTCGCCGGCACCGTCGTCACCCCGGGCGGCCGCCTCCTCGGCTTCGCCTTCCTCGCCGACGGCACACCCTCACGTGGCACGGCACAGCACGCCCTCGACCGCCTGGCGTCGTCCCTCGCGAAGTAGTCCTCCGGCCTCACGAGCCCTGGCACCACTCCAGCCGGCGCGGAAGCCCCTCACCCCGTAGCCCCCTGTCCCGAGAGGCGCCCCCTCCTTCGCACCCGTGACCGGCGACCGCGGGTGCGGCCGCGGTGGGCGGCCCGGGGCAGGCAGGCGGACCGCGGTCCGGCGCGGCCCGGGGCGGGGTCGGCGAGGCAGCGCGACACCTGCACGTCCCGGGGGTCGAGAACGTACGGTTGACGCATGACGAGCATCGGTGGTGCCGAGATGGTCGACTGGAACCTCGCCGCGGCGACTGCGACCCGCTTCGTGCGGCCCGGTCCCGACGTCAGCCGCGACGAGGCGCGAGCCGTCGTCGCCGAGCTGCGCCGGCACGCCAAGGCCTCCGAGGAGCACGTGCGCGGCTTCACCGCGATGATTCCCGCGGGCTCGCAGCCGCAGGACACCCCCGTCCTCGTCGTGGACCGGGCCGGCTGGATCAAGGCGAACGTCGCGGGCTTCCGCGAACTGCTGCGCCCCCTGCTGGACAAGATGCAGGAGCGCCGCTCCGGCACCCCCGGCGGCGCGGTGCTGGGCGCGGTCGGCGGCAAGGTGACCGGCGTCGAGCTCGGGATGCTGCTGTCGTTCCTCGCCTCGCGGGTCCTCGGGCAGTACGAGACCTTCGCCCCCGCCACCCGCGACCTGCCGGCCGGCGACCCGGCCGACCCGAACGGCAACGGCGGCGGCAGGCTGCTCCTCGTCGCCCCCAACATCGTCCATGTCGAGCGCGAGCTGGACGTCGAGCCGCACGACTTCCGGCTGTGGGTCTGCCTCCACGAGGAGACCCACCGCACCCAGTTCACCGGCGTGCCGTGGCTGCGCGACCATCTCGAGGGCGAGATCCAGTCATTCCTGGGCGAGACCGAGATGGACCCGATGACCGTTCTGGAGCGGTTCCGGGAGGCCGCCCAGTCGCTTGTGGGAGCCCGCCCCGAGGGCGAGGACGACGAAGGCGGCCACTCCATCGTCGAACTGGTCCAGACACCCGCCCAGCGCGAGATCCTCGGCCGGCTGACCGCCGTCATGTCCCTGCTGGAGGGCCACGCGGACTACGTGATGGACGGCGTCGGACCGGACGTGGTGCCCTCCGTGACCGAGATCCGGGAGAAGTTCCAGCAGCGCAGGGCCCGCGGCGCGAGCCGCCTCGACGTCGCGCTGCGCAAACTCCTCGGCCTGGACGCCAAGCTGCGGCAGTACCGCGACGGCGAGCGCTTCGTACGCTCCGTGGTGGACCAGGTGGGAATGGACGGGTTCAACCGAGTCTGGACGTCCCCGAACACGCTCCCGACCAAGGCGGAGATCGCCAAACCGGCGGACTGGGTCGCGCGGGTGCACCGCAAGGCCGAGGGAGCACCGTAGAGCAGAGTCGTGAACGACGGTTCCGTGACGGCAGACGAGCGCCCCTCCAATCACCCATCCGAGGGACCGTGGGCGTTGGGCAGGCGTGCAATGCTCGGATATTGACTCGGTTCTGTCACCATCGATGCACTCTGAGTGACTGATCTCCCGTCGCTCTCGTTCCTCTCGGACCGAGACACCCCCTCCCGAACTTCACGAAGGGCACCGGACATGGGTCCCCATCCTGCGGTCGCGGCGATACGCCTGGCGGTCCGCCGCGTACTCCACGAAGTCCTCACACAGCACGCAGAACACACCGAGCGCGCCGACACCACCGAAGCCGCCGCCCGCGCCACGCGAGAGCGCCCGCTCGTCCTCGTCGCCTGCTCCGGCGGCGCCGACTCCATGGCGCTCGCCTCCGCCCTCGCCTTCGAGGCCCCCAAACTCTCGGTCCGCGCCGGCGGCATCACCGTCGACCACGGCCTCCAGGACGGATCCGCGCAGCGCGCGGCCGACGTCGTCGCCCGCCTCACCGCCATGAACCTCGACCCCGTCGAGGCCGTCGCCGTGCACGTCGGCCGCGGGGGAGGGCCCGAGGCCGCCGCCCGGGACGCCCGGTACGCCGCGCTCGACGAGGCCGCCGAACGACTCGGCGCCTCGGCCGTGCTGCTCGGCCACACCCGGGACGACCAGGCGGAAACCGTTCTGCTCGGCCTCGCCCGCGGCTCCGGCATCCGCTCGCTGTCCGGTATGGCCCCCGTCTCGGGGCCGCAGGGCCGCTACCGCCGCCCCTTCCTGCACATCGACCGCCAGACCGCCCGCAAGGCCTGCATGGTCCAGTCGCTGCCGGTCTGGGACGACCCGCACAACGCCGACCCGGCCTACACCCGCTCCCGGCTGCGCCACGAGGGCCTGCCCGCCCTGGAGAAGGCGCTCGGCAAAGGCGTCGTCGAAGCCCTCGCCCGTACCGCGAGTCTCTCCCGCGACGACGCCGACGCGCTCGACAGCTGGGCCGCCGACGCGGCCGACCGGGTACGGGACGAGAGCGGCGCCCTGGAGTGCGCCAAGCTGTTCGCCCTGCCCCCCGCCGTCCGGCGCCGGGTGCTGCGCCGGGCCGCCATCGAGGCCGGTGCCCCGGCCGGTTCCCTGTTCGCCCGGCACGTCGAAGAGGTCGACCGGCTGATCACCGGCTGGCGCGGTCAGCGGGCCATCAATCTGCCCGGGCGGGTGGAGGCACGTCGCCAGGGTGGCAGACTGGTCATTCGGCAAGGCTGAACCGCCGAGACAGAAAGCGACGCGGGTGAACGAGAAGGACATGGGCAACGACCTTCAGTCGGTGCTCATCACCAAGGAAGAGATCGACGCCAAGCTCGCCGAGCTTGCTGCCAAGATCGACGCGGAGTACGCGGGCAAGGACCTGCTCATCGTCGGTGTCCTCAAGGGCGCCGTGATGGTGATGGCGGACCTGGCGCGTGCGCTCGCCACCCCCGTCACGATGGACTGGATGGCCGTGTCCTCGTACGGCGCGGGCACGCAGTCCTCCGGCGTCGTCCGGATCCTCAAGGACCTGGACACCGACATCAAGGGCAAGCACGTCCTGATCGTCGAGGACATCATCGACTCGGGTCTGACCCTGTCGTGGCTGCTGAGCAACCTCGGCTCGCGCGAGCCGGCCTCCCTGGAGGTCTGCACGCTGCTGAGGAAGCCGGACGCCGCGAAGGTCGCGATCGACGTGAAGTGGATCGGCTTCGACATCCCGAACGAGTTCGTCGTCGGTTACGGCCTGGACTACGCGGAGAAGTACCGCAATCTCCCCTTCGTCGGCACGCTCGCGCCGCACGTCTACGGGGGCTGAGGCACCGGCGCGTCACGGGGAACCCAGGCCGCCTTTCCGCCGTTGGAGCAAGGGAAGGCGGGTCTCCGGTGACAATGCTGAGGTACCGTCCGAAGAACAGTTGTCTTTTCTCATAGCAGTCTCTTAGCAAGTCTCACAGCAGCATTTACCTACGGGCAGGAGGGACGGAGCGTTCCGCTCCGTATGGATGGACGTGAAGCGATACTTCCGTGGGCCGGTCATGTGGATCGTGCTGGCCGTCCTCGCCGTGGTCGTGCTGATGCAGGTCGTCGGCTCGTCCGGCGGCTACAAGACGGTGGACACCGGCGAGGTCGTCCAGGCGATCGACAAGAACCAGGTCAAGCAGGCAAAGCTGACCACTGGCGACGAGCAGATCATCAAGATCGAGCTCAAGAAGGGCCAGAAGGTCGACGGCGGCACCAAGGTGCAGGCCAGCTACATCGGCACCCAAGGCGCCGACCTGGCCGACAAGCTGCAGGAGAAGTTCGAGGCCGGTGAGATCGAGGAGGGCTACACGGTCTCGCCGTCGAAGCAGAGCCCGTTCGTCTCGGTGCTGCTCTCGCTCCTGCCCTTCGTCCTGATCGTCCTGGTCTTCCTCTTCCTGATGAACCAGATGCAGGGCGGCGGCTCCCGAGTGATGAACTTCGGGAAGTCCAAGGCCAAGCTCATCACCAAGGACACCCCCAAGACGACCTTCGCCGACGTGGCCGGGTCCGACGAGGCGGTCGAGGAGCTCCACGAGATCAAGGAGTTCCTCCAGGAGCCCGCCAAGTTCCAGGCCGTCGGCGCCAAGATCCCCAAGGGCGTGCTGCTCTACGGCCCGCCCGGCACCGGCAAGACGCTGCTCGCGCGCGCAGTCGCGGGCGAGGCGGGCGTCCCGTTCTACTCGATCTCCGGTTCCGACTTCGTCGAGATGTTTGTCGGTGTCGGCGCCTCCCGTGTCCGGGACCTGTTCGAGCAGGCCAAGGCGAACGCCCCGGCGATCGTCTTCGTCGACGAGATCGACGCAGTCGGCCGGCACCGCGGTGCGGGCCTCGGCGGCGGCCACGACGAGCGCGAGCAGACGCTGAACCAGCTGCTCGTCGAGATGGACGGCTTCGACGTGAAGGGCGGCGTCATCCTGATCGCCGCCACCAACCGCCCGGACATCCTCGACCCGGCGCTGCTGCGTCCGGGCCGCTTCGACCGGCAGATCGCCGTCGACCGTCCCGACATGCAGGGCCGGCTGGAGATCCTCAAGGTCCACCAGAAGGGCAAGCCGGTCGCACCCGACGTCGACCTGTCCGCCGTGGCCCGCCGTACGCCGGGCTTCACCGGCGCCGACCTGTCGAACGTGCTGAACGAAGCCGCGCTGCTCACCGCGCGCAGCGACAAGAAGCTCATCGACAACCACATGCTGGACGAGGCGATCGACCGCGTCGTGGCGGGCCCGCAGAAGCGGACCCGGATCATGTCCGACAAGGAGAAGAAGATCACCGCGTACCACGAGGGCGGACACGCCCTGGTCGCGGCGGCCTCCCCGAACTCCGACCCGGTCCACAAGATCACGATCCTGTCCCGCGGCCGGGCCCTCGGCTACACGATGGTGCTCCCGGACGAGGACAAGTACTCCACCACGCGCAACGAGATGCTCGACCAGCTGGCGTACATGCTGGGCGGCCGCGCGGCCGAGGAGCTCGTCTTCCACGACCCGACCACGGGCGCGGCGAACGACATCGAGAAGGCCACGGCCACGGCCCGCGCGATGGTCACGCAGTACGGCATGACCGAGCGCCTCGGCGCGATCAAGTTCGGCGGCGACAACTCCGAGCCCTTCCTGGGCCGCGAGATGGCGCACCAGCGCGACTACTCGGAAGAGGTCGCGGCGCTCGTCGACGAAGAGGTCAAGAAGCTCATCGAGACCGCGCACAACGAGGCCTGGGAGATCCTCGTCGAGAACCGCGACGTCCTCGACAACCTGGTCCTCCAGCTGCTGGAGAAGGAGACCCTCGGCAAGGAGGAGATCGCGGAGATCTTCGCCCCGATCGTGAAGCGTCCGGCGCGCCCGGCGTGGACCGGCTCCTCCCGCCGTACGCCCTCCACCCGCCCGCCGGTGCTCTCTCCCAAGGAGCTCGCCCTGACGAACGGTGCCAACGGCAGCACGCCGACGGTCGCGGACGTCACCAAGGCGGTCCCGGCGGAGACCGTCGAGGCGGTCCCCGAGGAGCGCCCGGAGGCCTGAGCCCCCGGCTCGGCGCCGCCCCGGAATGAATGCCGCGTCCCCCAGGTTCTAGCCTGGGGGACGCGGCATTTCCACGTGTCCGCGGCCCGAGCAAGAGGAACGAGGCACCAAATGACCGACCCGGTGACGCTGGACGGCGAGCGCGCGATCGCCGAGTTCGACGAGAAGCGGGCGGAGAACGCCGTACGCGAGCTGCTGCTGGCGGTGGGCGAGGACCCGGACCGCGAGGGACTCCAGGAGACGCCGGCGCGGGTGGCGCGGGCGTACAAGGAGATCTTCGCCGGGCTCTGGCAGCGCCCGGAGGACGTGCTGACGACCACGTTCGATCTCGGCCACGACGAAATGGTCCTCGTCAAGGACATCGAGGTGTACTCGACCTGTGAGCATCATCTGGTGCCGTTCCGGGGAGTGGCGCACGTCGGCTACATCCCCTCGACGACCGGGAAGATCACCGGTCTGTCCAAGCTGGCCCGGCTGGTCGACGTCTACGCCCGCCGCCCGCAGGTCCAGGAGCGGATGACCACCCAGATAGCCGACTCGCTGATGGACATCCTGGAGCCGCGCGGCGTGATCGTCGTCGTCGAATGCGAGCACATGTGCATGTCGATGCGCGGCATCCGCAAGCCCGGAGCCAAGACGATCACCTCGGCGGTGCGCGGTCAGCTGCGGGACGCCGCGACGCGCAACGAGGCGATGAGCCTGATTATGGCGCACTGACGGCTCCCGCCGCAGGCGCCGCGGATCACAGCGCCCGGGCCGCCTGGTCGGTGTCGTCGTCGCCGTCCTCGGGGAGCCTGCAGACGCGCTCCAGGAACATCGCGGCCGCGATCACGGCGATGCCCGCCAGCACCGCGAACCCGGCGTAGATCGCCTGGTCGCGGCGGGCGGGCATGTCGAGCGAGCCGAGCAGGAACACGCCCGTGCCGCCGTACATCCCGCTCACCAGCGCCGCGACCAGCGCGCTCGCCTGGCCGAAGACCACGGCCCGCGCCGCCATCAGCGGTTCGACGCCCTTGGCGCCCGGGCGGCGCTCGCGCTGCGCCTTCAGCCGGGCGCGCAGCGACAGGGCCGTGGCGGCGAGAACGGTGGCGATCACTCCGAGCACGATGGGCGCCGCCAACGGGACGCTGGGCAGGGTGCCCAGCGAGTCCCACAGGCGGGCGCCGCCCCAGGAGAGGACCCCTGCCGCGGCGAAGAGTCCGGCCAGCACACCGAGCCGTAGTTGCTTCACCGCTGAAAGCCGCCCTTCACCTGTCGTGTCGTACGGGCCGTCCGGCATGTCGCCCCGTACCGGACCCGCCGCGCGCGATCGTCCCGTACGAGCCTAACGACTACTCGGGCAGCCGCAGTTCCAGATCGGCCCGGGGCTGGACGCCGGCGACGCCGATGCCCGCGAGCAGCTCGGCGACCGGGCCGCGGCCCGGCAGCTGCGCCTCGGGCTGGACGTCGTGCCACGGGGCGAGCACGAAGGCGCGCTGGTGGGCGCGCGGGTGGGGGAGGGTGAGCACCGGGTCGTCGGAGACGACGTCCGCGTACGCCACGATGTCGACGTCGATCGTGCGCGGGCCCCAGCGCTCGTCGCGGACGCGGTCGAACGCCTCCTCGATGGCCTGACCGCGCTCCAGGAGCGACGACGGCGGCAGGGTCGTCTTGATCACGACCACCGCGTTGAAGTAGGACGGCTGGCTGCCGGGCTCGACGCCCCAGGGCTCCGTCTCGTACACCGGGGAGACCGCCTTGACCCGCAGGCCGGGGGTGTCCTCGAGGGCGTCGATCGCGCCCTGGAGGGTCTCCAGGCGGTTGCCCAGGTTGGAGCCGAGCGAGATCACCGCCTGTTTCGGGTTGGACAGGGTGATGTCGGCGGCGTCCACCTGGGCCACCACGGCGGTGGGCACCGGCTGCACCGTGGGGTCGCCGTGCAGGGAGCCGCGTGCGGCTCCCTGGGGGGCGACATCCGGGTGACGGGTGGGCCTGGTCATACGCGGCTCCGGGTGATCGTGATGGTCACGTCGTCGAAGGGCACCGTGATCGGGGCGTCCGGCTTGTGCACCACCACCTCGACCTGCTCGACCCCGTCGTGCTTCAGACACTGCTGGGCGATGCGCTCGGCCAGCGTCTCGATCAGGTCGACGGGCTCGCCCTCGACGACCGCCACGACCTCCTCCGCCACCACGCCGTAGTGCACGGTCTTCGCCAGGTCGTCGTCGGCCGCCGCCAGGCGGGTGTCCAGGCCGAGCACCAGGTCGACGATGAAGGTCTGGCCCTCCTCCCGCTCCCGGGGGAAGACGCCGTGGTGCCCGCGGGCCTTGAGGCCGCGCAGCGCGACACGATCCACGCGAATCACTCCTGCTTTCTGTACTGGCGGGATGCGGGCTCCCGGCCACGTGCGGGTGGCGCGGTACCCGCATTCGAATCTACCTGCGAGCACCGACACGCCATGCCCACGGGTCCCGGGGGAACCGCGTGGGCGTGGGGTAGCCGCGTATACCCGGGGGAGGCAGTCACGAACCTCCTGTGGGGCGCTTACCCACTTACGAGGGGCTGTCCTCGTCCTCCTCGCCCTCGGTTTCCGTCAGTACGGGGGAACCGTGATGTGACCAGATCTTCCAACCGTCGGATGTGCGGCGGAACACATTGGTGGCGACGACCAGCTGGCCGACGAGCGGGCCGAGCTCGCCCGCCTCCTCGGCGGGACCGCCGCTGAGGATGTTCTCGGTGCAGGTGACGAGCGCCGTGTCGCCGGCCACGCTCACCTTCACGTCGGTCAGGAAGAACTGGATGTACTCGGTGTTCGCCATGATCAGCGCGTACGAGCGCAGGACCTCGCCGCGGCCCGAGAGGACGGGCCAGCCGGGGTGGACGCACGAGATGTCCTCGTCCATCCAGAGCGCGGACAGCTCCTCGAAGTCGCCCTGCTCCATCGCCTCGTAGAAGGCGGTGTTGGCCTTCTCGACCAGCTCGGTGTCGGTAGGGCTCACCGGGCGCCCTCGACGGCGCGTGCGACGCGCACGGCGTCGGCCGTGGCGCGCACCTCGTGGACCCGTACGGCCCAGGCACCCTCGTGGGCGGCGATGGCGGAGACGGCGGCGGTGGCCGCGTCGCGTTCCCTGGCGGGCGGCGTCGCGCCCTCCTTGGCGAGCACCCGGCCGAGGAACCGCTTGCGGGAGGCGGCGACCAGGACGGGGCGGCCGAGGGCCCGCAGCTCGTCGAGATGGGCCACGAGCGCGAGGTCGTGCTCGGCCATCTTGGCGAAGCCGAGGCCGGGGTCGATGACGATACGCTCGGGCGCGATGCCGCCTGCGACGACCGCCTCCATGCGCTCTCGCAGTTCGGCGACCACCTCGGCGACGACGTCGCCGTACACCGCGCGGCTGTTCATGTCCTCGCTGAACCCGCGCCAGTGCATGACGACGAACGGGGAGCCGGTGTCGGCGACGGCGGGGACCATGCGGGGGTCGGCGAGACCGCCGCTGACGTCGTTGACCAGGACGGCGCCGGCGGCGATGGCCTGCTCGGCGACGGAGGCGCGCATGGTGTCGACGGAGACGACCACGCCCTCGGCGGCGAGCCCGAGGACGACCGGGACGACCCGGCGCAGCTCCTCGTCCTCGTCGACGCGGGTCGCTCCGGGCCTGGTGGACTCGCCGCCGACGTCGACCAGGTCGGCGCCCTCGGCGACCAGGTCGAGGCCGCGCTTGATCGCGGCCGTGGTGTCGAACCAGCGGCCTCCGTCGGAGAAGGAGTCGGGCGTCACATTGACGACCCCCATGACCGCACAGCGATCCCACTCCGGCAGGCCGTCGGCCGTACCCCGTCCGCGCAACGTACTCATGTGGCCAGCCTAGGGCCTGCCCCCTGAATCCCGACCGGCCGCCCGCGGGGCGGCGGGGGCGTCTCCGGGCCGCCCGGCCGGAGGCCGGCGCGAGGCCCGGCGGCGGGCGCGGCTCGGGCCCGTGAGGCGGTGCGCATCTTCAAGGTGGTCGGCGGGGTGGGGATAGGGGCCGGACCGGGTGCCGGGCGCTGCCGCTCGGCCGCCGGAGGCGGCGGGTTCCGGGCTCGGCCGCCCGATGCCCGATGCTTTCGGGCTCGGCCGCCCGATGCCCGATGCTTTCGGGCTCGGCCGCCAGGGTGGGGTGTCTCAGGCCGCCCGGCCGGAGGCTGGCGGAGGGCGCGGCCAGGGTCGGTCAGGCGGTGCGGTTCTTGTGGTGGTCGGTGGGGCAGGGCCCGGGCCGGTGGCCGCGCCCTGCACTGCTCGGCTGCCCAATGCCGGCCACGGCCGGGTGACTCCGGGGCCGGGGCCAGCGGCGGGCACGGCCAGGCGCGTTCCCGGGTCAGCCGCCTGGGGCTGGGCGCTGCCCCGGCTCCGCCGCCGGGTTGCATCCGAGCTGGCCGGCGGAGGCCGGGGCGTCTCCGAGCGCGGGCCCCGATGCCCGGTGCTTTGGGGCTTGGCCGCCCGGCGCCTCCCGGGCTGGGCCCGGCGGAGGCGCGGCCCCGGCCGGTCAGGCCGCGCGGGCTTCGGGGCGGTCGGTGGGGAGGGGGAGGTGGGCGCAGGGGCGCGGGGCGCGGGGCGGGCGGCGGCGGGCGAACGGGCGCGGCAGCGACAGATTCACGAAGCCCTCCGCCTGCATCGCGGCGAAGCCGATGCGCGGCAGCTCGCGGCTGCTGCGGAAGACGACGAAGCGCGGTTCCCAGCGCGGCCGGAACTTGGCGTTGAACTTGTACAGCGACTCGATCTGGAACCAGCGGGAGAGGAACACGAGCATCCCGCGCCACAGCCGCAGCACCGGGCCCGCCCCGATCTTCTCGCCGCGGGCCAGCGCCGAGCGGAACATGGCGAAATTGAGGGAGACCCGCTCGACGCCGAGGGCGGGAGCGGCCTGGAGGGCGGCGACGATGAGGAGCTCGTTCATGCCGGGATCGGCGGAGCGGTCACGGCGCATCAGCTCCAGGGACATGCCGTCGTCCCCCCAGGGAACGAAGTGGATAATCGCCTTCAGGTCGCCGTACGGCGCGTGCTCGTCCGCCTTGTGGGCGGTGGCGATCACGGCGTCGCCGTCGGCCGGGTCGCCGATCCGGCCGAGTGCCATCGAGAAGCCGCGCTCGGTGTCGGTGCCGCGCCAGTCGGCCGCGGCCCGGCGGATCCGTTCCAGTTCGTCGTCGGTGAGGTCACGGGCGCGCCGTACGCGGGTCTCGTAGCCGCCTCGTTCGATGCGCTTGACCATCTGGCGTACGTTCCGCATCGCGCGCCCGGCCAGGGAGAAATCCGCGACGTCCACCACCGCCTCGTCCCCCAGTTCCAGCGCGTCGAGCCCGGTCTCGCGGGTCCACACCTCGGCCCCGGTCTCCGAGCAGCCCATGACGGCGGGTGTCCAGGAGTGCGCCCTGGCCTCGTCCATGAAGCGCTCGATGGCGCCGGGCCAGGCCTCGACGTCGCCGATCGGGTCGCCGCTGGCCAGCATCACGCCGGAGACGACGCGGTAGCAGACGGCCGCCTTGCCGCTGGGCGAGAAGACGACGCCCTTGTCGCGGCGGAGCGCGAAGTGGCCGAGCGAGTCGCGGCCGCCGTGCGCGGCGAGCAGGGCGCGCAGCCGGCGCTCGTCGTCGGCGGTGAGCCGGGCGGCGGGGTGCTCGGGCCGGAAGGCGAGATAGATCGTGGTGACGGCGGTCAGCAGGCCGAGCGAGCCGAGCGAGTAGGCCACGGTCCACGGGACGTTGCCGGTCCAGGCGACGGGACCCTCAAAGCCGACCAGCCCGTACATGACGTGTTCGAGGCGGTCGGTGAGACTGGGGCTGCCGACGACCCTGCCCGGGTGGGCGCTGACGATCACCAGGCCGAGGCCGAGCGAACCGGCGCTCATCACCACGAAGTTGGCCAGTGCGCGCCAGCGGCTGCGCGGGTCGGGGAGGGCGGCGAACTCGTCCCGGTGGCGCAGCAGGAGGGCCAGCAGGCCCAGGGAGAGCAGGACGCCGACGATCGAGTGGCGGTAGACGAACTGGGCGACGGCACCGGCCGGCAGGAGGATCACCGCGGCTCGCCAGGCGCGCCGCTTGTGGCGTTTGATGCCGTGCGCGAGCAGGAGCAGCAGCACTCCGGTGCTGAGGGCGAGCGCGGCGGCGAACGGGCCGAGGGCGCCGGGCAGCACCTCGGCGAGGGTGTGCATCCGGCTGTGCCGGAACCGCGGGAAGACCCCGGCCGCGATGTCGATCAGGCCGATGAGGGTGCAGGCCGAGCCGACGAGCGCGGGCACCGCCTCGGGGCGGGGGCCGCGCAGGACGCGGCGTACCCGGTTCATCGCCCGATGCGCCGCCCGTTTCGGAACCAATGCTGATTTGTCCCCATCTACCGTTGCAGACATCGCTTCCCGTGACTTCGCGAGAGATCGTGCGTCCGGGCCCCAGGTCGGTCGGCCCCGGACGATGTGCGCTCTCTAGGACGGCACTTCCAGGAGGCGGGTTCATCCGCCGCCGGGAAATTCTCGGCGAACCGGCCCTGGCCGGGCGCGGATCACCGATGCCGGCCCGTAGCAGAAAGCGCACGCCACTCATGGGTCTGACCAGCAAAAAAGTCCTGGCCTTCGCCATAGCCGCAGCCGTGCTGCTGTTCGTCGCCACCGTGTGGCTATGGCCGAGGCTGGCCCGGCGGGGGCCGCGTCCGGTGGCCGGGCGGATCGGCCTGCTGCTCGCCACGCAGCTCGCGCTCTTCGCCGCCGTCGCCCTCGCGGCCAACAACTCCTTCCTCTTCTACGGCTCCTGGGCCGACCTCTTCGGGCAGGAACAGGAGACCGGCGTGGTCGAGGACCACACGGCGGGCAGCAGCATCGAGGTCGTCGAGAGGCGGGCGCCCGATGTGCCGGGCGGATCCCGCGCTGTGACCGGCGGGCAGATCCAGAAGGTCGTCGTGTCGGGGGCGACATCGGGGATCGACAGCCCCGCGTACGTGTACCTGCCGCCGGAGTACTTCCAGGAGAAGTACCGGGGGCGCACCTTCCCCGCGGCCGTGGTGCTCACCGGCTACCCGGGCACGGCCGAGAACCTGCTCAAGGGCCTCAAGTACCCCGCCACCGCCCACCGGTTGGCCGGGCAGGGACGGATGCAGCCGATGATCCTGGTGATGCTGCGGCCGACCGTCGCGCCGCCGCGGGACACCGAGTGCGTGGACGTGCCGGGCGGGCCGAAGGCCGAGACGTTCTTCGCGAAGGACCTGCCCAAGGCGGTCTCGGAGACCTACCGGGTCGGCACGGCCGCGCGGAACTGGGGCTTCATCGGCAACTCCACGGGCGGCTACTGCGCCTTGAAGATCGCGCTGCACCACCCCGGGCAGTTCGCGGCGGGCGCCGGCCTGTCCGCGTACTACGAGGCCGCGGAGGACCCGACGACGGGAGACCTCTTCCACGGCGACAACCGGGCGCGGCAGCGGGCCGACCTGCTGTGGAGCCTGGACCATCTGCCGCAGGGCAGGTCGTCGTTCCTCGTCACGACGTCCCGGCAGGGGGAAGGCAACCTGAAGGGGACCCTCGCCTTCATCGAGAAGGTGAAGGCGCCCGCGCGGGTGTCGTCGATCGTGCTCGACAGCGGCGGCCACAACTTCAATACGTGGCGGCGGGAGATCCCGCCGGCCCTGGAGTGGCTGAGCGGACGGCTCAGCGCGACGTGACCCCCGCGCGGCGCGCCAAGCGGCGCGCCGCGGTCAGGTCTTGTCCACGGACAGCGGCGGGACCGTGCCGATCGACTCCAGGGGGACGTCCGCCCGGGCGATGTCGTGGGCGTCCGCGTCGATCGAGCGGCGCAGCGCCTCGTGCAGCCGGGAGGGTGTCAGCACCCCCAGGAAGCGGCCGGTCTCCTCCTTGTCGATCACCGCGATCCAGCCCGCGTCGTGCTGGAGCATCGTGGCGAACGCCTGCTTGAGCGAGGCGCCGACCGGCAGCCACGCCTCCATGCGGCGGGCGTGCTCGCGCACCGAACCGCTGCGCCGCGCCTGTTCGGCGGAGATCCAGCCGTGCAGGTTGTCCTCTCCGTCCAGGACCACGGCCCAGCGCGAGCCGAGCTCACGGGGGAGCGGATCGTTCAGGTGCACCACGGGGGGCTGCTCCAGGTCGCCCTCCTCGATGGGGGTGACCGAGAGCCGCTTGAGCCCGCGGTCGGAGCCGACGAAGTCGGCCACGTAGTCGTTGGCGGGGGCGCCCAGCACGGTGGCGGGGGCGTCGAACTGCTCGATCCTGCCCTGGCCGTAGACGGCGATGCGGTCCCCGAGGCGTACGGCCTCCTCGATGTCGTGGGTGACGAACAGGACCGTCTTGCCCACCTGCGACTGGAGCCGGAGGAACTCGTTCTGCAGGTGCTCGCGCACCACCGGGTCGACCGCGCCGAAGGGCTCGTCCATCAGCAGCACGGGCGGGTCGGCGGCGAGGGCGCGGGCGACGCCGACGCGCTGGCGCTGGCCGCCGGACAGCTGCTCGGGGTAGCGGTCGCCGTAGAGCGACGGGTCGAGGCCGACGAGGTCGAGCAGTTCGGCGGCGCGCGCACGGGCCTTGGCGCGGCCGGTGCCGAGCAGGTGCGGGACGGTGGCCGTGTTGTCGAGAACGGTCCGGTGCGGGAAGAGGCCCACCTGCTGGATCACGTAGCCGATACGGCGCCGCAGTGCGACGGGATCGACGGTGGAGATGTCCTGTCCGTCCACGGAAATGCGGCCGCTGCTCGGTTCGATGAGGCGGTTGACCATCTTCATCGTGGTCGTCTTGCCGCAGCCCGACGGACCCACGAGCGTGACCAGTTCCCCCTCGGCGACCTCGAACGAGAGGTCGTCCACGGCGGTCGTGCCGTCGGCGTACCGCTTGGTGACGTTGTCGAAACGGATCATGGCTCCCCATTGTGACGGCGCATGCGTGAAGGCCATGGTGCTGCAAGGTGCCGGTCATCGGCCTTTGTCAGTGGCGGGGGTTAGGGTCGAATCCGTCGGCCATCGGCCGTCGGCAGTCCGCCGTCGGCATGGATCCGGGATCGCGGGGGATGTGGGGAGGGATGAGTACGGAGCGGGCCGCGGGCAGCTGCCTCGCGGCGAACGACTGGCTGTGCGCGGAGTATCTGCGCAGCCGCAGCGAGGAGCTGACGGACGCGACGGTCCAGCACATCTGGATCACCGTGGCCTCGGTGCTGATCGGCCTCGCCGTGGCGCTGCCTCTCGCGCTCCTCGTGCGCGCCCGGCCGCGGTTCGCCGGTCCGGTGCTCGGCCTGACGACCCTGCTCTACACGATCCCCTCGCTCGCGATGTTCTCGCTGCTGCTGCCCTTCTTCGGACTGTCCGCGGCGCTGGTCGTGACGGGCCTCGTGCTCTACTCCCTCACCATCCTCGTGCGGAACATCCTCGCGGGGCTCCAGGCAGTGCCCGCCGAGGCGCGCGAGGCCGCCCGCGGCATGGGGTACGGGCCGGTCCGCCTGCTGTGGGAGGTGGAACTGCCCCTGGCGCTGCCGGCGTTGATGGCGGGCGTGCGCATCGCCACGGTGTCGACGATCGCGCTGACCACGGTCGGCGCCCTCGTCGGCAAGGGCGGCCTGGGCAATCTCATCGACGACGGGGTGCAGACCACCTTCAAGGCGCAGGTGCTGACCGCGTCCGTGCTGTGCGTGCTGCTGGCGGCGCTCGCGGACCTGCTGCTGCTCGGAGCGCAGCGGCTGCTCACCCCCTGGACCCGGGTACGTGCGGCGGAGGCGAAGGTCTGATGGGTGTGCCGGCCGACGCGTGGACCTGGCTCACCACCGGGGCCAACTGGTCGGGCGAGAGCGGCGCCTGGCATCGGCTCGCCGAGCATGTGTACGTCAGCGGCACGGCGCTCGTCCTCGCCTGTGCGATCGCCCTCCCGGTGGCTCTGTGGCTGGGCCACATCGGCAGGGGCGGTGCCCTCGCGGTCAACATCTCGAACGCGGGCCGGGCGATCCCCGTCTTCGCCGTCCTCGCGCTGTTCATGCTCACGCCGCTGCGCAGCGCCGGCTATGTGCCGACGATCATCGCTCTGGTGCTGTTCGCCGTGCCCCCGCTGCTGACCAACGCGTACATCGGGATGCGGGAGGTGGACCGGGCGGTGGTCGAGGCCGCGCGCGGGATGGGCATGTCGGGCGGCCAGCTCTTCCTCCGCGTCGAACTGCCCCTGGCGTACCCGCTGCTGATGACCGGCCTGCGGTCGGCCGCCGTCCAGGTGGTGGCCACGGCGACGATCGCCTCGATGGTGGGCCAGGGCGGTCTGGGCCGGATCATCACCGCCGGCTTCGCCACGTACAACACCGCGCAGGTCGTCGCCGGTGCGCTGCTCGCGGCCGTGCTCGCGCTCCTTGTGGAGGGGCTGCTGGTCGCCGCCGACCGGCTGCTGAACCCGCTGCGCAAGGCGTCGGTGGCGGGGGCGGGCTGACGCGGCGGGGAGCGGATGGACCCTTTGGTGCGAAGTGCCGGTTTGTTTGACGTTTCGGTGTGTTCGAAGCGCCGGTGTGTCGGAAGTGTCGGTCGCAAGGACGGAGAGCCTGATGAGCAAGACCTCGCGCGTCGCGGGCGCGGTACTCGGTGTGGTGGCCCTCGCGGGTTCTCTCGCCGCGTGCGGCGGTGAAAGCCTGGAGCAGGAGAGGGACAGCGCCGCCTCGGCCGGCGGATCCGGGGAGAAGGGCACGCTCGTCGTGGGCGCGGCGGCCTTCACGGAGTCCAAGGTGCTCGCCGAGCTGTACGCCCAGCTGCTGGCCGACGCCGGATACAAGACGTCGGTCACCACTGTGAAGAACCGTGAGCTGTACGAACCGTCCCTGGAGAAGGGCGAGATCGACGTCGTACCGGAATACGCGGCCACCGTCGCGGAATTCCTCAACGCGAAGGTGAACGGGCCGAAGGCGCCGGAGGAGAAGCCTGTCGCCTCCAGCGATGTCGAGGCCACCGTCGCCGCACTCACCGAGCTCGCCGAGCCGCGGGGACTGAAGGTGCTCGACGCCGGTGCGGCAGTCGACCAGAACGCGTTCGCGGTCTCCCGGGAATTCGCCGAGAAGAACAAGCTCAAGACACTTTCGGACCTTGGGAAGTCGCAGCTGAAGGTGAAGATCGCGGCGGGCGACGAGTGCGAGGTCCGGCCTTTCTGCGCCCCCGGCCTGAAGAAGACGTACGGCATCGACGTCGTCGGCGTGGACCCCAAGGGTGTCGGGACGCCGCAGGCCAAGCAGGCCGTCAAGGACGGCGAGGACCAGCTCGTCCTGACCACCACGACCGACGCCACGCTGGACAGCTTCGGACTCGTCCTGCTGGAGGACGACAAGAAGCTCCAGAACGCCGACAACGTCCTTCCGCTGGTCAATGCGCGGGACGCCGGGGACAAGAAGATCGCCGAAGTCCTCGGTTCACTCACCGAGGTGCTGACCACCGCGGAACTCGCCGAGTTGAACCGCACGGTGGACGCCGAGCGGACGAAGCCCGAGGACGCCGCGAAGGACTATCTCGTGTCGAAGGGACTGATCGAGAAGTAGTGGCGCACCGGCCCGGAGTTCTCGACCAGAGATTTGCCGGGCCGACACCCCATTCCGTGCCTACGCACGGTAAATTTCGGGCCATGCCACGTGGACGCCACCGCCATTCCCCGCCCCTGCACAAACTGCTGCCGCCCTCGGCCGTGGCCGGAGCGTCGGTACTGTGCGCCGCCGGCGCGTGGTTCGTCGGGGACGCCGTCGTGCTGCGCACCCTGGTGGCGGCCGCCGCTGCCGCCGCCGTCACCGGTGCGGTCCTCATGCGCAACTGGGACCGGAGCGCCGGCCGCCAGGTCGCGGAGCTCGCGCGCGCCCGCGCGAGCGACCAGTGGAAGACCGAGGAGCGCATCGCCGAGCTCGAGGCGGACATCGAGGAGTCGCGCGAACTGCGCATGAAGCTCGATGCCAAGCTGCGCGCCAAGCGCGTCGAGCTGGCCGGGCTCCGCGGCGAACACGCCGCCCTGCTGCGGCGGTACGCGAACGCCGAGACGGAGCGGGCCAGCGCCCTGGAGGGCCGCAGGCAGCTCGCGATCGAGGCGGCAGCGCCCTCGAAGGCCCTGCCCCCGGCCGGTTCGACGCCCACCCCGGCCCTGTACCTGCGGGCCGCCAAGGCGCTGGACGAGCTGTCGCGCAACGCCGCGGCCCAGGAGGCCAGGCGCACCGTCGAAGAGGCACGCGCCCGGGACCTGGCCGAGCGTTCCCAGGAGGACGAACCGCAGGGGAAGCACGCGGCGGGCGCCGGGGCCGGGCAGCACGCCCGTCCGGCGTCCGCCCTGCCCGCGCGCCGTCCCGCGCCCGTCGCGTCGGCGATCGTCCCCTACGGCGCCGACCGTTCGCGCGCCAAGCGCCCCGAGGGTGGCTTCGACTTCTTCGGCACGGGAGCGGGCGCCGGGACGGTCTCCCCGCCGGCGGACTCTCCGGCGGACACGCAGTCCGCACAGCAGGGGCAGCCCACTCATCAGGGGCAGCCCGCACAGAAGGCGATCGAGGCCGTGCAGCACGAGGACCTGGCCGACGTGGTGGGCGAAGAGGCCCTCGCGGCCGTGCGCATGAAGGACACCCGCGCGATCGGCAAGGTCATCGACCTGACCGAGCACGACGAGACGGAGCAGCTGGACGTGGCGCCGCTGCGCAACGCCGTCTCGTAGCGCCGAGGGCGGGACCCGATCGGAAGGCCGCCCGTACAGGGCGGCCTTCCGCGTCTACTTGTCGATGTCGCCGACGACGAAGAACAGCGATCCCAGGATCGCCACCATGTCGGCGACGAGCGTCCCCGGCAGCAGGACGGACAGCGCCTGGATGTTGTTGTACGACGCCGAGCGGAGCTTGAGCCGGTAGGGGGTCTTCTCGCCCTTGGACACCAGGTAGTAGCCGTTGATGCCGAGCGGGTTCTCGGTCCAGGCGTAGGTGTGGCCCTCGGGCGCCTTGAGCACCTTGGGCAGGCGCTGGTTGATCGGGCCCGGCGGCAGCCCGGCGATCCGGTCGAGGCAGGCGTCCGCCAGGTCCAGCGCGTTGTGCGTCTGCTCCAGCAGCACCTCGAAGCGGGCCAGGCAGTCGCCGGCGGTGCGGGTGACGACCGTGAGGGTGTCCTGCAGCTCCCCGTACGCGAGGTACGGCTCGTCCCGGCGCAGGTCGAAGTCGACGCCCGAGGCCCGCGCGATGGGTCCGCTCACCCCGTACGCGTGCACGGCCTCCGCCGACAGGACGCCCACGCCGCGGGTGCGGCCGCGGAAGATCTCGTTGCCGAGGACGAGGCGGTCGTAGACGTCCATCCGCGAACGGACGTCGGCCACCGCGTGCCGGGCCCGGCCGAGCCAGCCCGCGGGCAGGTCCTCCTTGAGGCCGCCGACGCGGTTGAACATGTAGTGCATCCGGCCGCCGGAGATCTCCTCCATGACGTGCTGGAGCTCCTCCCGCTCGCGGAAGGCGTGGAACACCGGGGTGATTCCGCCCAGTTCGAGCGGATACGACCCGAGGAACATCAGGTGGTTGAGGACCCGGTTGAGCTCGGCGAGCAGCGTGCGGGTCCACACCGCGCGCTCCGGTACCTCCATGCCGAGCATGCGCTCGACGGCCATCACCACACCGAGCTCGTTGGAGAAGGCGGAGAGCCAGTCGTGGCGGTTGGCGAGCACCACGATCTGGCGGTAGTCGCGTGCCTCGAAGAGCTTCTCGGCGCCGCGGTGCATGTAGCCGACGACCGGCTCCGCGTGCCGGATGCGCTCGCCGTCCAGCACGAGGCGCAGCCGCAGCACACCGTGGGTGGAAGGATGCTGGGGACCGATGTTGAGCACCATGTCGGTGCTCTCCGCCGCTCCGCCGATGCCGACCGTGGTCTCCGTCATGCCAACCAGTCTGACAGAGGCCCCCCGGGCCGCCCCGGCCCGATCCGCCGCACCAGCCAGGCGAAGTCGCCGAGGCCGCCCCGCGCCGTCAGCTCCGCCGCCTCGCCGGTCCGCGACAGGGCGCGGACGTACGCCGCGGGGTCGGACGACGCCAGGGACAGCGGCGGCCGTCCGGCCGTGACGCCCAGCCGGTTCAGGGCCTCGCGCTGCGTCAGCAGCCGTGCCGCCGGCGTGGCGGCGGCGCACGCGTCCAGTGCCACATGGGCCGTGATGTCGCAGTTGCCGTCCGGGACCGGGCGCACCTCCCGTCCTTCCCGGAAGCCCGTCAGCGTGCCGAAGGGCGGTCGGGCGCCGGCCGTGTGCGCGTAGTCGACGGCCACCGCGAGACCCGACGCCACCCGGCCGGACGCCCGCGCCCACGCCTCGTCGCGCGGCCGGCCGATCTCCGCCCGGGAGCCCGGCTCCGTCAGCGGCCACCAGCGGGCCAGCCATTCGGCGTCGGCGCCGTCGACCTCGTCGCCGAGCCGCTCCTCGCCGGCGGCGTCCACCAGCACCCTGCGGACCACGCCGTGCTCGTCGGCCTCGGCGACGTCGACGGGGACGTTGTCCAGCCACTCGTTCGCGAACAGCAGCCCGTGCACCGCGTCCGGGGGCGTGTCCGTCCACGTGATGCGCGGATCGAGACCGGCGGGCCGCGCCGCCCGCTCCACGGCGCAGGCGCGCACCGGGTAGCCGGGCGGCAGCGCGGCCAGCACACCCGTGAGCAGTTCCCCGCGGCCCGCGCCCAGGTCCACGAGCGCGGGCTCGTCGATCCCGTACGCGTCCGCCACGTCGAGCAGCAGTCGGGCGACGGCCGAGGCGAACAGCGGGGAGGCGTGCACGGACGTACGGAAGTGGCCGGCCGGGCCTTCGGGCCGCAGGTAGAAGCCGTCCGGCCCGTACAGCGCGGCCTCGGTCGCGGCCCGCCAGCCGCGCAGGCCGGAGCCCGTTCCGGCGGGCCCGGCGGAGGTCTCATACGTCACGGGCACCAGTCTCCACCTTGCGGAGTACGCCTTCGGCTACCGGATCGCCCCTCCGGTTGACTCCGGCACCTATCTCGCTTGCTTACGCTTGGTCACGTGCAGCGCCTCTACGACTTCCTCCGCAGCCACCCGACGGGCGTCGACTGCTCCTGGGCCGTCGTGCTCTTCGGGGTCGCCATGGTGTGGGCTCTCCAGGAGCCCGTCGGCGTGGGGCCCCGGATCGCGGCGGTGGGGGTCGTCCTGGTGCTGGGCGTCGTGGTCGCGCTGCGCCGCCGGATGCCGGAGACGATGTTGGTCCTCGCGGCGCTCACGGGTGTCGCGCAGCTGGTGCTGGACGTCGAGGTCAACCCGGCCGACTTCGCCATGGTGGTCATCATCTACACGGTCGCCGCGCACGACGGCCCGCGCTGGGCCTCCCGGCTCGCCCTGGCCGGCGGCCTGTCGGCCGCCACGCTGGCGCAGATCCGCTGGCCCGCGGAGGAGCAGGGCACCCTCGGCCGGATCTTCGTCACCGTGGTCATGAGCCTGCCGTTCGCCCTCGCCTGGGTCCTCGGCGACTCGATACGCACCCGGCGCGCGTACTTCGCGCAGCTCGAGGAGCGGGCGACCCGGCTCGAGAAGGAGCGCGAGGCGCAGGCGAAGGTCGCGGTCGCGGCCGAACGCGCCCGCATCGCCCGCGAACTCCACGACGTCGTCGCCCACAACGTCTCCGTCATGGTCGTCCAGGCGGACGGCGCCGCCTATGTGCTCGACGCCGCGCCCGACCAGGCCAAGGAGGCGCTGGAGACCATCTCCTCCACCGGACGGCAGGCGCTCGCCGAGATGCGGCGGCTGCTCGGTGTGCTGCGCACCGGGGACGCCCCGGAGAGCGGCGAGTACGTCCCGCAGCCGGACGTCGAGCAGATCCAGGAACTGGTCGAGCAGGTCCGCGGTGCCGGACTGACCGTCGACTTCCGGATCGAGGGCACGCCGCGGCCGCTGCCGAGCGGCGTCGAGCTCACCGCGTACCGCATCGTGCAGGAAGCCCTCACCAACACCCGTAAGCACGGCGGCCCGGAGGCCGGCGCCAGCGTGCGGCTCGTCTACTTCGACGACGGGCTCGGCCTGCTCGTCGAGGACGACGGGCGCGGCTCGTCGCACGAGCTGTACGAGGACGGCGGCGCGGACGGCCGCGGTCACGGACTGATCGGCATGCGCGAGCGCGTCGGTATGGTCGGCGGCACGCTGGACGCCGGACCGCGGCCGGGCGGCGGATTCCGGATCAGTGCCCTGCTGCCGCTCAAGCCCGCCCACTAGCCAGCCGCCCATCTACTGAGGAAGCCGACCGTGATGCCCATCCGAGTGATGCTCGTCGACGACCAGGTGCTCCTGCGCACAGGATTCCGCATGGTGCTCGCCGCCCAGCCGGACATGGAGGTCGTCGCCGAGGCCGGGGACGGCGCGGAGGCGATCGAGAACCTGCGGACCACCGCCGTGGACGTCGTCCTGATGGACGTCCGCATGCCGCGCCTCGACGGCGTCGAGGCGACCCGCCGCATCTGCGCCGAGCCGAACGCGCCGAAGGTGCTGATCCTCACCACCTTCGACCTCGACGAGTACGCCTTCTCCGGCCTCAAGGCCGGTGCCAGCGGCTTCATGCTCAAGGACGTGCCGCCGGCCGAACTGCTCGGCGCCATCCGCTCCGTGCACAGCGGCGACGCGGTCGTCGCGCCGTCCACCACGCGCCGGCTGCTCGACCGGTTCTCGGCGATGCTGCCGAGCTCGGGAGCGGAGCCGCAGCACAAGGAGCTGCAGCGACTCACCGAACGTGAGCGCGAGGTCATGATGCTCGTCGCGCAGGGTCTGTCGAACGGCGAGATCGCGGCGCGGCTGGTGCTCTCGGAGGCCACCGTGAAGACCCATGTGGGCCGCATCCTGACCAAGCTCGGCCTGCGCGACCGGGTCCAGGTCGTGGTGCTGGCGTACGAGACGGGTCTCGTGCGCGCGGGCGGCGGCGGTCAGGGCTGAGCGCCGGCTCGGTCAGCGCGGCACGGTCCGCTCACGCCAGCCGGCGCACGAACTCACCCACCGCGTCCGACACGTCCCCGGCCGTCCACTCCAGGCCCTCCGACGACACGGTCATCTCCGTCATCGAGACCCCGGGCGGACAGCCGTTCGCGAACCAGCGGCGGAACAGCGTCACCCCCGTCTCCTCCGACTGCGCCAGTGCCGCCTCGTTCAGGACGTCCGCCTCGTACGGCAGCCACACCTGGAACTGGTGCGTGTGCGGGACCGGCGGATTGACGCGCGACCACGGGACGCCCGCCTCGCGCAGCGCGTCCGTCAGCGCCGCCGCGACCACCTTCGCGTGGGCGATGTACGACGGCAGGCGCGGCAGTTCGCGCTCCAGGCCGATGAGGGCCGACAGCACCGCCGGGTACTGCTGGAACGCCTGGCCGCCGTACCGGTGGCGCCAGGCGCGCGCCTCGTCCGCGAGCGACTCGGGCCCCGCGAGCACGGCCCGCCATGCCGCCCAGGGACTTGTAGAAAGACACGTACACGCTGTCCGCGAGCGCCGCGATCTCGGCAGGCGAGCGGCCGAAGTGAGGGGCGCATTCCCACAGACGCGCGCCGTCGATGTGCACCACCGCATCACGTGCTCGCGCCGCCTCCACGACGGCGACCAGGTCCTCCCACGACGGCAGGACGAAACCGGGGTCCAGCAGCGGCAGTTCGAGCATCAGCGTGCCGAAGGGCTCGTCGCACTCGGCCACCTCGTCGGCCGTCGGCAGCCGCGGCCGGTTCGTCGGATGGACCGTGCGCAGGCCGCTGACCACCGAGAGTGCCTAGCGCTCGTGCACCTCGGGATGCGCCTGCGGATGCAGCGCCACCACGCTGTTGCCGGTACGGCCGGCCCAGCAGCGCAGGGCCACCTGCCGCGCCATCGTCCCCGTCGGGAAATACACCGCCGCCGGCAGGCCCAGCAGGGCGGCCGTGCGCCGCTCCAGCTCCGCCACGATCCCGTCGCCGTACAGGTCGACCGGCTCGTCGAGGTCGTACACAGCTGCGGCGCCCGAGGCCAGCGCCGCAAGCCGTCCCCCACGCGCAGTTCGGCGGAGGTCCGCCACAGCACGCGCTCCGACGTGCGCCACGCGGCCAGTCCGCGCCGCCGCTCCCGCTGCTCGTTGTGCTCGCTCGTGTCCGTCACGGGTCCGATCATCGCCCACAGGCTGTGGACAACTGCGGGGGCGGCGGAAGCGCTGGCGTAGCATCGTGACGAGAAATCGTCCGGTACCCCCCGCGGACTGGAACGGAAGGCACCGACGCGTGAACGCCACACCACCACAGGAACCGCTCGACCCGCGGGACCGCCCCGCCCGGTTGACCGTGGGCGTGGTCGGGGCGGGCCGCGTCGGCCCCGCCCTCGCCGCCTCGCTCCAGCTGGCCGGGCACCGGCCGGTGGCCGTCTCGGGTGTCTCGGACGCCTCCCTGCGCCGGGCCGCCGAGATGCTCCCGGACGTGCCCCTCGTGCCGCCCGCCGAGGTGCTCGCCCGTGCCGAGCTCGTGCTGCTCACGGTCCCCGACGACGCGCTGCCCGGCCTCGTCGACGGCCTGGCCGCCGCGGGCGCGGTGCGGCCGGGTCAGCTGCTCGTGCACACCTCGGGCCGGTTCGGCGCCAAGGTGCTCGACGCGGCGACCCGCGTCGGCGCCCTGCCGCTCGCGCTGCACCCGGCCATGACGTTCACGGGGACGGCCGTGGACGTGCAGCGGCTCGCGGGCTGCTCGTTCGGCGTGACCGCGCCCGAGGAGCTGCGGCTCGCGGCCGAGGCGCTGGTCATCGAGATGGGCGGCGAGCCCGAGTGGATCGAGGAGGCGGCCCGCCCGCTGTACCACGCGGCCCTCGCGCTCGGGGCGAACCACCTCGTCACCCTGGTCGCCCAGTCCATGGAGCTGCTGCGCGCGGCCGGGGTCGCGGCCCCGGACCGGATGCTCGGCCCGCTCCTCGGCGCGGCCCTGGACAACGCGCTGCGTTCGGGCGACGCCGCCCTGACCGGCCCCGTCGCCCGCGGCGACGCGGGCACCGTCGCGGCGCACGTCGCCGAGCTGCGCAAGCACGCTCCCGCCGCCGTCGCCGGATATCTGGCCATGGCCCGCACGACCGCGGACCGGGCCCTCGCACACGGCATGCTCAAGCCGGAGCTCGCCGAAGACCTGCTGGGCGTCCTCGCGGAGGGGGACCTGCGATGAGCCGTAAGACCAGGCGCGACGTCGAACTGGTGCCGACACGGGAGGACCTCGGGTACGTCGTCGAGCACTACGCCGTCCCCGGCCGCACCGCCGTCGTGATGACCATGGGCGCGCTGCACGAGGGCCATGCCGGGCTCGTCCGGGCCGCCCGTGAGCACGTCGGCGACAAGGGCTTCGTCATCGTCACCGTCTTCGTCAACCCGCTGCAGTTCGGCGCGGGCGAGGACCTCGACCGCTACCCGCGCACGCTGGACGCGGACCTGGCCGTGGCCCAGGAGGCGGGCGCCGACGTGGTGTTCGCCCCGTCCGTCGACGAGGTCTACCCGGGCGGCGAGCCGCAGGTGCGGATCACCGCGGGCCCCATGGGCGGCGTGCTGGAGGGCAGGACGCGTCCCGGCCACTTCGACGGCATGCTCACCGTCGTCGCCAAGCTGCTGCACCTCACCTCGCCGGACGTCGCGCTGTTCGGCCAGAAGGACGCCCAGCAGCTCGCCCTGATCCGCCGCATGGTCCAGGACCTGAACTTCCCCGTGGAGATCGTGGGCGTGCCCACCGTCCGCGAGGACAGCGGCCTCGCCCGCTCCAGCCGCAACGCCTACCTCTCGCACGCCGAGCGGCGGACCGCGCTCGCCCTGTCGCGCGCGCTGTTCGCCGCCCGCGACCGCCTCGCCGCGCAGCAGGCGCTGCACGCGCGGGCCGAGGCCGTCCACGCCGCGCCCGCCCGCGCCGCCGCCCTGTCCGCGATGGGCGAGGCCAGGGCCGCCGCCGACGCCCACGCGGTGGCGCAGGCCGCCCCGCCGGGCGGCGCGGACGCCGTGCGGGCCGCGGCCCGCGCCGTGCTGGACGAGGCCGCGCAGGCCGACCCGCCGCTCGTGCTCGACTACGTGGCCCTCGTCGACCCCGCCACCTTCACGGAGGTGCCCGACGACCACACCGGTGAGGCGGTCCTCGCCGTCGCCGCCAAGGTCGGCACGACCCGCCTGATCGACAACATCCCGCTGACCTTCGGAGCCCAGCAGTGACCGGAATACGGCTGACCGCCCCCGCCCCCGGCTGGGCCATCGAGGCCGACGTCGTCGTGGTCGGCTCCGGAGTCGCCGGCCTCACCGCGGCCCTGCGGTGCGCCGCGTCTGGCCTGAGCACCGTCGTGGTCACCAAGGCCCGCCTCGACGACGGCTCCACCCGCTGGGCGCAGGGCGGCATCGCCGCGGCGCTCGGCGAGGGCGACACCCCCGGGCAGCACCTCGACGACACCCTCGTCGCGGGTGCGGGCCTGTGCGACGAGGAGGCGGTACGCACCCTGGTCACCGAGGGCCCCGACGCCGTGCGGCGGCTGATCGGCACCGGCGCGCGATTCGACACCGACCCGGCGTCCGGCGAGATCGAGCTCACCCGCGAGGGCGGCCACCACCGCCGGCGCATCGCGCACGCGGGCGGCGACGCCACCGGCGCCGAGATCTCCCGCGCCCTGGTCGACGCCGTGCGCGACCAGGGACTGCGCACCATCGAGAACGCTCTGGTGCTCGACCTGCTCACCGACCCCGACGGCCGCACGGCGGGCATCACGCTGCATGTCATGGGCGAGGGCCAGCACGACGGCGTGGGCGCCGTGCACGCCCCCACGGTGGTGCTCGCGACCGGCGGCATGGGCCAGGTCTTCTCGGCCACCACCAATCCCGCCGTCTCGACCGGCGACGGCGTGGCGCTCGCGCTGCGCGCCGGGGCCGAGGTCTCGGACCTGGAGTTCGTGCAGTTCCACCCCACCGTCCTGTTCCTCGGCGCGGACAGCGAGGGCCAGCAGCCGCTGGTGTCCGAGGCGGTACGGGGCGAGGGCGCGTATCTCGTGGACGCGGACGGGGTCCGCTTCATGACCGGGCAGCACGAGCTGGCCGAGCTCGCCCCCCGGGACATCGTCGCCAAGGGCATCATGCGCCGGATGCAGGAGCAGGGCGCCGCGCACATGTACCTGGACGCCCGCCACTTCGGCACCGAGATGTGGGAGAACCGGTTCCCCACGATCCTGGCCGCCTGCCGCGCCCACGGCATCAACCCGGTGACCGAGCCGATCCCGGTCGCCCCGGCGGCCCACTACGCCTCCGGCGGCGTCCGCACCGACCTGCACGGCCGGACCACCGTCCCGGGCCTGTACGCGTGCGGTGAGGTGGCCTGCACGGGCGTCCACGGCGCCAACCGCCTGGCGTCCAACTCCCTCCTGGAGGGCCTGGTCTTCGCCGAGCGGATCGCGGCCGACGTCGCGGCCCGCACGGACGCCCGCGCCGGTGCGCCCCGGGAGGCGGCCTGCGACACGGTCCCGCTGCTCGCGCCCGAGGAGCGTCGCGAGATCCAGCGGATCATGACCCACGGCGCCGGCGTGATCAGGACGGCGGCCAGCCTGGACGACGCGGCCGACGCCCTGGACGCGCTGTCGCTGAACGCGGCCCACGACGCCGACGGTCCCAAGGCGGCCGAGCCCGGCGTCGAGTCCTGGGAGGCCACCAACCTGCTTCTCGTCTCCCGGGTCCTCGTCGCCGCGGCCCGCGAGCGCGCCGAGACCCGCGGGTGCCACTGGCGCGAGGACCACCCCGACCGCGACGACGCCGGCTGGCGCCGGCACATCACGGTGCGTCTCACGCCCGACCGCCGCCTCGTCCCACGGCGTACCGCCAGTGAAGCCTTTCCGCCCGTAACGCCCATCGCCCCCAGGGAGCCGCAACCGTGACCACGCCCGAAGAACGTCCAGAGCCCGTGGACGTGCCGCTGATCCAGATCGGCGCCCCCGCCGACGGCACGGGCTGCGGCGACGGCTGCGGCTGCGCCGACGAGACGTACGAGAGCGGCCTCGACCCCGCGCTCGCCGAGCTGCTGGCCGCGGCCGGCCTCGACCCTGTGCAGGTCGAGGACATCGCTCACCTCGCCATCGAGGAGGACCTCGACGGCGGCGTGGACGTCACCAGCGTCGCGACCGTCCCGCAGGAGGCCGTGGCCACCGGGGACTTCACGGCCCGGGAGGCGGGCACGGTCGCGGGCCTGCGCATCGCCGAGGCCGTCCTGTCGATCGTGTGCACCTCCGACTTCGAGGTCGAGCGGCACGTCGAGGACGGCGACCGCGTCGAGGCGGGACAGAAGCTGCTCTCCGTCACCGCGGGCACCCGCGACCTGCTCACCGGCGAGCGCAGCGCGCTGAACATCCTGTGCCGCCTGTCGGGCATCGCGACCGCGACGCGCGCCTGGGCCGACGTCCTCGAAGGCACCAAGGCAAAGGTGCGCGACACCCGCAAGACGACGCCCGGCCTGCGCGCCCTGGAGAAGTACGCGGTGCGCTGCGGCGGCGGCGTCAACCACCGGATGTCGCTGTCCGACGCGGCCCTGGTCAAGGACAACCACGTGGTGGCGGCGGGCGGGGTCGCCGCGGCGTTCAAGGCCGTGCGGGACCGTTTCCCCGACCTGCCGATCGAGGTCGAGGTCGACACGCTGCACCAGGTCCGCGAGGTCATCGACGCAGGCGCCGACCTGATCCTGCTGGACAACTTCACCCCGGCCGAGACCGAGGAGGCCGTCACGCTCGTGGCGGGCCGCGCGATCCTGGAGTCCTCCGGCCGCCTCACCCTGGCCAATGCCCGGGCGTACGCGGAGACGGGCGTGGACTACCTCGCGGTGGGCGCGCTCACGCACTCGTCGCCGATCCTCGACATCGGTCTCGACCTGCGCGAGGTCGACGCCTGATGCTGCTCACCATCGACGTCGGCAACACCCACACCGTCCTCGGCCTCTTCGACGGCGAGGAGATCGTCGAGCACTGGCGCATCTCCACCGACGCGCGCCGCACCGCGGACGAGCTCGCCGTCCTGATGCAGGGCCTGATGAGCATGCACCCGCTGCTCGGCGAGGAGCTGGGCGACGGCATCGAGGGCATCGCCATCTGCTCCACCGTCCCCTCGGTGCTGCACGAACTGCGCGAGGTCACCCGCCGGTACTACGGCGACGTCCCGGCGGTCCTCGTCGAGCCCGGCATCAAGACCGGCGTCCCGGTCCTGACGGACAACCCCAAGGAGGTCGGCGCGGACCGCATCATCAACGCGGCCGCGGCGGTCGACCTCTACGGGGGCCCGGCGATCGTCGTCGACTTCGGCACGGCGACCACGTTCGACGCGGTGAGCGCGCGGGGCGAGTACGTGGGCGGCGTGATCGCCCCCGGCATCGAGATCTCCGTCGACGCGCTCGGCGTCAAGGGCGCCCAGCTACGCAAGATCGAGGTCGTCCGCCCCAGGAGCGTGATCGGCAAGAACACCGTCGAGGCGATGCAGGCGGGCATCGTCTACGGCTTCGCCGGGCAGGTGGACGGCGTGGTCCACCGGATGAAGCGGGAGCTGGCGGAGGACCCGGACGACGTGACGGTGATCGCGACGGGCGGTCTGGCGCCGATGGTGCTGGGCGAGTCGTCGGCGATCGACGAGCACGAGCCGTGGCTGACGCTGATCGGTCTGCGCCTGGTCTACGAGCGGAACGTCTCGCGGCTGTGACGGCCGGGGGTGGTCGCCGGAAACCGGCACCACCGCGGGCGCAACGCCCGCGTTCGTACCATTAAACGGAATTTGTGCCGTCGGCTCGTATGGTCGGGCCATGCCCACGCCATACGGATCCCACGGCGGCATGGCGTTCGGCGCCGACGAGCTGCGAGTGCTCCGACGCGCCCTCGCCGCCGCCCTCCATCCCGCCCCCCTCGCCGACGAGGACGTCAGGGACTGCCTGCGCCTGGCCGACTCCGTCGACGAGGCCGTGTGCGAGGCGGGCCGGCTGCGGGACTTCCTCGTCGCCGACCTCGCCCGCTACCGCGCCGCCCTGCCCGGCTCCGCCGCCGGCTATCTGGAGCTCCTCCAGGAAGCGCTGGCCGCCGGCCACGAGCCCCTGACCGACGATCTCGCCGCCCTGCGCGCCCTGCGCGGCCATCCGGTGGCCGCCGCCGTGCTCCGGCGCTGCCTGGCGCTCGCCGAGCAGTCCGTGCGGGCCCGGCTCGCCCGGCAGGACGTCCCCGCGCCGGATCTCCCCGCACCGGCCGTGCACGTGCCGGCACCGGCGGGCGTCCGTCGCGGCCGGCTCCTGGCCCTGCCCGGCGGACGTGCGGCCGACGACCCGAAGAGCAAGCCGCAGCCCCAGCAGCCCCAGCAGCCGAAGCCCGCGCCGCCCGCCCCGGAGGAGCGGCCGGTTCCGAAGCCCTCGGAGGTCTTCCCGCCACGCCGCAAACCGGTGCCCCCGCCGGAGCGGCGCGCCGCCGGATAGCTACTCTGGAGGGCATGGACTACGTTTCCGCGCTCGTGCCCCCGGTGGTGATGGCCGCCTTCTTCATCGGTCTGGTCGTGACGATCGTCAAGAGCCAGGGCGGTTCGAACAAGGCCAAGGAGGACGCGGCGGTGGACGCCGCGCTCGCCCGCGCCGAGTCGGCCAAGCAGGCGGGCTCCGACGCCTGACGCGAGCGGCACAACGAGGACGTACGGCAGATTCGAGGCCGTACGTCCTTTTTGTTCCGTCAATAGGGGATGAGTCCTGGATCTCCCACTATGGTGGCAATGTGCCCCGTCAATTGGGAGAGCTCGAAGACGCCGTCATGACCCGGGTCTGGCAATGGAACCGGCCGGTCACGGTCAGGGAAGTCCTGGAAGACCTCCAGCAGGAACGGTCCATCGCCTACACCACCGTCATGACGGTAATGGACAATCTCCATCAGAAGGGCTGGGTGCGGAGGGAAGTCGAGGGGCGCGCCTATCGATATACGGCCGTCTCGACCCGGGCCGCCTACTCGGCCGCACTGATGAACGAAGCCTGGTCCCAGAGCGACAACCCCGCCGCCGCACTCGTCGCCTTCTTCGGGATGATGTCGCCCGAGCAGCGCGAGCAGCTGCAAGCCGCCATGCGCATCGTTCAGGGCGGCGAGGCCGCCGACGGCCCGGGGGTCGCGGGGCGATAGCGTCTGGCCATGCCTTATGCCGCAGCAAATGCCATCACCGTCCGGCGGGCCCGGACCAGCGATGTGCCGGACGTCCGCCGTCTCGTGGATCCGTACGTGAGTGAAGGCATCCTGCTCGACAAAGCGACGGTCACCCTTTACGAAGCCATCCAGGAGTTCTGGGTCGCGGAACGCGACGCGGACGCCAGGGTTGTCGGCTGCGGCGCCCTCCACGTGATGTGGGAAGACCTCGCCGAAGTGCGCACACTCGCCGTGGACCCGGCCTTCCAGGGGCACGGCATCGGTCATCAGGTGCTGGGCAAGCTGTTGCAGACCGCGCGCTGGCTGGGAGTGCGGAAGGTTTTCTGCCTCACCTTCGAAGTGGACTTCTTCTCCAAGCACGGCTTCGTCGAGATCGGCGAGACGCAGACTCCGGTGGACACGGATGTCTACACCGAGCTGCTGCGGTCCTATGACGAGGGTGTCGCCGAGTTCCTGGGGCTCGAACGAGTGAAGCCGAACACCTTGGGCAACAGCCGGATGCTTCTGCACCTGTGATCGCCGCAAGAGCCCGGATCTCTATGTCCGAATCGCGCACGTTTCCCGCGTTCTCAGGGTTCTGAACCTCTGCCAAGGGTTTGTGTTTTTCCAGGAAAAGCGGTTTCCTTTCCGCGTACTGCATTTTCGATGAAAGGAAATCCGGTGGCACAGAAGGTTCAGGTCCTTCTTGTCGACGACCTCGACGGTGGCGAGGCGGACGAGACGGTGACGTTCGCTCTGGACGGCAAGACCTACGAGATCGACCTCACCACCGCCAATGCGGACAAGCTCCGGAGCCTCCTCGAGCCCTACGCGAAGAACGGCCGGCGTACCGGCGGCCGTGCGGCGACCGGCCGTGGCAAGGGCCGTGCGGCGTCCGGCGGCAACAAGGACACCGCCGAGATCCGCGCCTGGGCCAAGGCGAATGGCTTCGAGGTCAACGACCGCGGCCGCGTCCCGGCGACCGTCCGCGAGGCCTACGAGAAGGCGAACGGCTGAGTTCCGCTCGGTTGCACCCGCGTGCGTCCGACACGCAGCAACCGGGCGCGGTGGCACTCCGTGGCCGCCGTGTCCACCAGCCGTACGAGATCGGGGGCATCCCCACTGTCCCCGAGTCCGGCGAGAGCCGGCAGCCGGTTCCGGCGCCCCGGCGGGCGCAGCCAGCGGGCGGCTCCCCGGACGTCGTCGCGTCCGGGCGGCGGCGGGGCGGTCATCCGCCCGCCCTCGCCCACGGCGGTCAGGTCGAGACCGACCCCGCCCCATTCGAGCCAGTCGAGCAGCCCCGGCAGCTCCTCCGCGCTCCCCGCGGCCACCAGCAGCCGCATCCTGTGCCCCTCCAGGGCCACGGGCCCGGTCCGGTCCGTCCGCCGCAGCACCGCGGCCCCGGCGTCCGCGGGCAGCTCCAGCACGTCGAAGTCCCGTCCGGTCAGCAGCTCGGCGGGTGAGCCGTCGGCCACCGCCCAGCCGAGTGTGGCGCGGTACCAGTGCGCGGCGCCGCCTTCGAGGGGCGCGCGGGGAGACGGGACGGCCAGGACCATGCCGGGGGAACGGCGCACCGGCGTCGGGGGTTACGCAGGGTGGGGGAATCACCGCGCAGCGTGTGCGAATCGGTGGTGTCGGGGCGTGCGGAGGGCGCAAGGTTGTTCGCCCTTAGCTGAGGGAATGGGTGCGCGCCGCATGGACTGTCAGTGCGGACGGGTAAGACATTCCTAGTGGGGAGGGGCGACACGCTCGCAGGGCCGTCTGGCGTTCGCCATCGGCGTACTGATGGCGGGGGTAACTGCCTGGCCTGCGGGAACATCGTCTCGCACCATCGGGTTGGAGCAGTTGTCGGCGTTCAGGGGTCAGGAGGCCACAGACGGGTGTCGGCAGTTGGAATGAGCGGTCCCCGCTTGCGGGACTAAGCTGCGGAAGGACAGGGAGGGGACCGACCCCTTACTGCCTGACCGCTCTGAGGAGCGATTAACGATGTTCGAGAGGTTCACCGACCGCGCGCGGCGGGTTGTCGTCCTGGCTCAGGAAGAAGCCCGGATGCTCAACCACAACTACATCGGCACCGAGCACATCCTCCTGGGCCTTATCCACGAGGGTGAGGGTGTCGCCGCTAAGGCCCTGGAGAGCCTCGGGATTTCGCTCGAGGCGGTCCGCCAGCAGGTGGAGGAGATCATCGGCCAGGGCCAGCAGGCCCCGTCCGGGCACATCCCCTTCACGCCCCGTGCCAAGAAGGTCCTGGAGCTGTCGCTCCGGGAGGCTCTTCAGCTGGGCCACAACTACATCGGCACCGAGCACATCCTGCTCGGCCTGATCCGCGAGGGCGAGGGCGTCGCCGCCCAGGTCCTCGTGAAGCTGGGCGCCGATCTCAACCGGGTGCGGCAGCAGGTCATCCAGCTGCTCTCCGGCTACCAGGGCAAGGAAGCCGCCACCGCAGGCGGCCCGGCCGAGGGCACCCCCTCGACCTCCCTGGTCCTCGACCAGTTCGGCCGGAACCTCACCCAGGCCGCTCGTGAGTCCAAGCTCGACCCGGTCATCGGGCGCGAGAAGGAGATCGAGCGGGTCATGCAGGTGCTGTCCCGCCGGACCAAGAACAACCCCGTGCTCATCGGCGAGCCCGGCGTCGGCAAGACGGCGGTCGTCGAGGGCCTGGCGCAGGCCATCGTCAAGGGCGAGGTGCCCGAGACCCTCAAGGACAAGCACCTCTACACCCTCGACCTGGGTGCACTGGTCGCCGGCTCCCGCTACCGCGGTGACTTCGAGGAGCGCCTGAAGAAGGTCCTCAAGGAGATCCGCACCCGCGGTGACATCATCCTGTTCATCGACGAGCTCCACACCCTCGTGGGTGCGGGCGCCGCCGAGGGCGCGATCGACGCCGCGAGCATCCTCAAGCCGATGCTGGCGCGCGGCGAGCTGCAGACCATCGGTGCCACCACGCTCGACGAGTACCGCAAGCACCTGGAGAAGGACGCGGCCCTGGAGCGCCGCTTCCAGCCCATTCAGGTCGCGGAGCCGTCGCTGCCGCACACGATCGAGATCCTCAAGGGTCTGCGCGACCGCTACGAGGCCCACCACCGGGTCTCCATCACGGACGAGGCGCTGGTCCAGGCCGCCACCCTGGCCGACCGGTACATCTCGGACCGCTTCCTGCCGGACAAGGCGATCGACCTGATCGACGAGGCCGGTTCCCGGATGCGTATCCGCCGGATGACCGCGCCGCCGGACCTGCGCGAGTTCGACGAGAAGATCGCCGGCGTGCGCCGGGACAAGGAGTCCGCGATCGACTCCCAGGACTTCGAGAAGGCGGCTTCCCTCCGCGACAAGGAGAAGCAGCTGCTGGCGGCGAAGGCCAAGCGGGAGAAGGAGTGGAAGGCCGGCGACATGGACGTCGTCGCCGAGGTCGACGGCGAGCTGATCGCCGAGGTCCTCGCCACGGCCACGGGCATCCCGGTCTTCAAGCTGACCGAGGAGGAGTCCTCGCGTCTGCTGCGCATGGAGGACGAGCTCCACAAGCGCGTCATCGGCCAGAAGGACGCCATCAAGGCGCTGTCCCAGGCTATCCGGCGTACCCGCGCCGGTCTGAAGGACCCGAAGCGCCCCGGTGGGTCGTTCATCTTCGCCGGCCCCTCCGGTGTCGGTAAGACCGAGCTCTCCAAGACGCTCGCCGAATTCCTCTTCGGCGACGAGGACGCGCTGATCTCCCTCGACATGTCGGAGTTCAGCGAGAAGCACACGGTTTCCCGTCTCTTCGGTTCCCCGCCCGGATACGTGGGTTACGAAGAGGGCGGCCAGCTCACCGAGAAGGTGCGCCGGAAGCCGTTCTCCGTCGTCCTCTTCGACGAGGTCGAGAAGGCCCACCCCGATATCTTCAATTCCCTTCTGCAGATCCTGGAGGACGGTCGGCTGACCGACTCCCAGGGCCGCGTCGTGGACTTCAAGAACACGGTCATCATCATGACGACCAACCTCGGGACCCGGGACATCTCCAAGGGCTTCAACCTGGGCTTCGCCGCCCAGGGCGACGTCAAGACCGGTTACGAGCGGATGAAGGCGAAGGTCAACGAAGAGCTCAAGCAGCACTTCCGGCCGGAGTTCCTCAACCGTGTCGACGACACGGTCGTCTTCCACCAGCTCACCGAGGAAGACATCATCCAGATCGTCGACCTCATGATCGCCAAGGTGGACGAGCGTCTGAAGGACCGGGACATGGGCATCGAGCTCAGCTCCACGGCCAAGTCGCTCCTCGCCAAGAAGGGCTACGACCCGGTCCTGGGTGCCCGGCCGCTGCGCCGGACCATCCAGCGCGAGATCGAGGACGTTCTGTCGGAGAAGATCCTCTTCGGCGAGCTGCGCCCCGGTCACATCGTGGTCGTGGACACCGAGGGCGAGGGCGAGCAGCAGAAGTTCACCTTCCGCGGCGAGGAGAAGTCGGCTCTGCCGGACGTCCCGCCGATCGAGCAGGCGGCCGGCGGCACGGGGCCGAACCTGTCGAAGGACGCGTGACGGCCCTGCCGGGCCGAGTCGTGACGGGGCCGGGCCCCGGATCCTGACGGATCCGGGGCCCGGCCCTTTGTGCGCCGCAAAGGCGGCCCCTGGGCGGGCGCGGCCGCATGGCGCGGCCCGCCGCGGGGCCGACCGCATCGGCCAGGTCCGGGGGGCGACCGCATCGGTCCGGTCTGCGGGGCCGACCGCATCGGTCCGGTCTGCGGGGCCGACCGCATCGGTCCGGTCTGCGGGGTCGACCGCATCGGTCCGGTCCGCCGGGCCTGTGGTCTCAGCCACAACCCCAGCGCCGGTCCCCGGGGCCGCGGCCCGCTTCGGCCGGGCGTCGAGGGTCGGGTCGGGCCGTCGCGGACCGGCTCAGCAGCGCGCGGGCTTGCGCCAGGAGCATTCGAGGGCGGTGTCCGGTTCCGTCGCGCGGGCACCGGTGGGCCGCGCCGTTGTGATTGTGCCCTTGGCGGTGTCCGAGGACGCCAGCGTCACCACGACCGCGTCCTCGATGCTCTTGACCGACGACGCCAGGTAGCCGTTCAGGACGACGCTGTAGACGAGCTCACGGCCGCCCGCGTCCGTGACGTACCCCGACAGCGCCGAGGCGCTGGTGAGCGAGCCCGTCTTGCCGCGGGCGTTGAGCGCGGCGGGCGTGGAGCACATCCGGGAGCGCAGGGTGCCGCCGACCGCGCGGTCCTGGGCGCACGCCACCGGCAGGGACGCGTACCAGTCCGCGTACCAGGACTCGTCGCGCACGGAGAGCAGCAGGGTGGCCAGCTCCTCGGCCGGGAAGAGGTTCATCCGCGAGAGGCCGGAGCCGTCGGCCTGGCGTAGGGACCCGGTCCGTACGCCTTCCTTCGCCAGATGACCGCCGATGGCTTTCAGGCCCGCCTCCCACGTGCCGCGGCCGGCGGCCCGGTGGCCGATGGTCTTCGTCAGGGCCTCCGCGTGCATGTTGTTCGAGAGCTTCATGAAGGGCCGCAGGAGCTCCTTGAGCGGCATGGAGCGGTGCGAGGCGAGCGTGCGGGCGCCGGGCGGGGTGGGGTGGCCCAGGCGCGGGCTGCCCGAGATCCGTACGCCGTGGGCGGCGAGCGCGTCCGCGAAGACGGCGGTGGCGTAGCCGGTGGGCTCCCACACGGTGATCCACTCCTTGGTGGGGTTCGCGCCGAGGGGGATGTCGCCGCTGACGGTGATCGTGTTGGTGCCGTGGCGGCGCTCGACCGTGAGGGTGTCGGGGCGGCCCTGCTCCACGGTCGTGCCCTGGACGTCGAGGCGCACGTAGTCGTTCGGCGGGGTCAGCTTCACGGTCGGCCGCGCGCCGGGGCGGGCACCCGGGGCGGTCTCGACGACGACCGTGCCCGAGTCGTAGTCGGTGTCGGGCGCGAGGGTGAGCGGGGAGATCTGGGCCGAGTAGTACGAGGACTCGTCGTCGGCCGCCCAGGAGCGGCCGAGGCGCTGGTCGTCGAAGCGGGTGTCGTCGGCGACGAGGCGTCCGGTGACCCGCCGGATCCCGCTCGCGGCGAGGTCGGCGGCGAGGCGCTCGTAATCCTTGGCGAGCGTCGTGGGGTCGCCGCTGCCGCGCAGGTAGAGGTCGCCGTGCAGGGTGGAGCCGTGTCGGGTGCCCGTGGTCAGGACGTCGGTGGTGTAGCGGTGCTCGGGGCCGAGGAGAGCCATGGCGGCGACGGACGTGGGGAGCTTGGTGTTGGAGGCGGGCATCAGGCGGTCGGCCGCGTCGCGCCGGTAGAGGCGCTCCCCGGTGGTGGCGTCGGCGATCACGACGCTCACCGCCCCGCCGTCGAGGCGGGCGTCGGCGAGGATCGTGTCGATCGCGTCCCCGAGGCCGGTGTCCGCGGGGCCGGCCCCCGCGGGAGAGCTGAGGGTGAGGGTGCAGGCGAGTCCGGCGACGGCGGTCCAGATCCATCCGCGGCGGAGTCCGGGGCGACGGTTCACGGGATTCATCGGTCTGCTCATGGCACGGGAGGATCCCGCAGGCGCACCCGCTCCGGAAGGACGCCTCCGGGCCGTGTCGTGTGGCCCCGGTCACCGTGAAATGTGCCGCATTCCGGGTGTCCTTCGCGTCCCTCCGGATGCCCTGAATCCGTGGCCTGGGTCACGATCCGGGGGGCTCCGGGAGGGTGCTGTCCGTGACAAGGCGCACAGGACGAATCGGACCTACTAGCCGGAATAGTGTCGTTGTGGTGCCGGTGGCGAGCTCTGCGGCCCACTGCGGGGCGGATTTTCGCCCCTTCGCCGGCCGCTGCCGCCCGAGGCGCCTTGCGCAACACGCGGGCAGGCCCCCGACATGGGGCTAAACCCCTGCCTGTAGGTATATGTCGGCCTTGTTTCGATCGCCGGTGCGGTGTTTCCCGAGGCGTCAAGAGATGCCGTTCACAGCGTCTTCGCTACGACGTGATGTCGTAGTTGAGGCATTTGAGGCGACTTGGGGGGCCGGGTTACCAATGTGGAGCCAGCCCGGCGAGCACGCCGGGTCCTTTCATGCCCGGAGGTTCTCCCGTATGTCGAAGCGCGCCATGATCCACCGTCTCCGCCCGTCCGTGCTCCGTACCCGTGGGGCCGTCGTGGCCGCCGGAATGGGCGCCGTGATGGTCGTCGGAGCCGGTGCGGGTGTCGCCTCCGCGGATGCGGGCCAGGCCACCAAGCCCACCGTCGTGGACGCCGCGTCCGCCGTCGCCGCCCAGGCCGACGCCCAGGCGAAGGCCGCCGCGCAGCTGAAGGCGGAGGCCGCGACGGCCAAGGCCGAGGCCGCCAAGAAGGCCGAGGCTGCCAAGAAGGCCGCGGCGAAGAAGGCCGCCAAGAAGCCGGCCGCGTGGGTCAAGCCCGTCAACAAGTACACGCTGACCGCGAGCTTCGCCCAGGGCGGCGCCATGTGGTCCAACAAGCACTCCGGCCAGGACTTCGCCGTTCCGGTCGGCACCCCGGTCAAGGCCGCCGGCGCCGGTACGGTCGTCAAGGCCGGCCCGAACGGCGGCGGCGACGGCCCCGCGTACGGCAACGCCGTCGTGATCAAGCACGCCAACGGCAAGTACTCGCAGTATGCGCACCTGTCGGTGATCAACGTCTCCATCGGCTCGACCGTGAAGGCCGGCCAGACGATCGCCAAGTCGGGCAACACCGGAAACTCGTCCGGCCCGCACCTGCACTTCGAGATCCGTACGACCCCGAACTACGGCTCGGCGCTCAACCCGGTGTCCTTCCTGCGCACCGTCGGGGTCACCATCTGACGCACCCCGAAGCGCTCGGCCCCGCGCGCAGCGCGCCCGGCGACCTCATCGAGGGCGACCCCGAGGACGGCATCACGCCGCTCCTCGCGGTCGCCCTCGACGTCGTTGCGCGTCCGCGGCGCGGTGTCCGCCGGGGGAGCCGCCCCGTCCGTGCCGGTCAGTCGTCCAGGGGGAGCATGGGGAAGCTGCCCGTGTTCGTCGGGGCGTGTTCCGGCAGCCAGAGCACCGCGATCGCCCCGCCGGACGCGCCCAGCGGCGTGGAGCCCTCCGGGGCCGCGTTGCGGAAGGTCAGCCGGGCGCCCAGCACCCGTGCCTGCCCGGCCGCGATCGTCAGGCCCAGGCCGTGGCCCGTCCCCGCCCGGTCGCTCGCACCCGTGCGGAAACGGCTCGGCCCCTCGCGCAGCAGCGCTTCCGGGAAGCCCGGCCCGTGGTCCCGCACGCGCACCACGCGGCCCTCGACGGTCACCTCGACCGGGCCCTTGCCGTACTTCACGGCATTGGTCAGCAGGTTGCCCAGGATGCGCTCCAGGCGCCGCGGATCGGTGTTCACCCACGACTCGTGGACGACCCGGATCTCCGCCTCGGGGTGCAGGGCGGCCACCCGCCGGCCGACGAACTCCCCGAGCTGGATCTCCTGGAGCTCGGCCCGCTCCGACGCGCTGTCGAGGCGCGCCACCTCCAGCACGTCCTCCACCAGCGTGCGCATCGCCTGCGCCCGGTCCCGTACGAGCTCGGTGGGGCGGCCCGGCGGCAGCAGCTCGGCCGCGGTCAGCAGCCCGGTCACGGGGGTGCGCAGCTCGTGCGCGATGTCGGCCGTGACCCGGCGCTCCGCCTCGATGCGGGACTGCAGCGCGTCCGTCAGGGCGTCCACGGCCCGGGCCAGCTCGTCCGTCTCGTCGCGCACGACCCCGCCGATGGCGTCCCTGACCCGGACGTCGGTGTTGCCCTGCGCCACGTTGCCGGCGGCGGCGGCCGCCTTGCGCAGCCGGCGCGAGAGCTGCCCGCCGATGAGCACGCCGAGCGCGGAGCCGCACAGCACGACGGACACCGAGCCGATGATCAGCGCCCGGTCGAGGTCCTTCATCACGGTGGCGCTGCGGCCGGCGAACTCGGTGTGCAGGGACAGCACGTCACCGTTGGCCAGCGGTACGGCGGCCCAGATCTCGGGCGTCTCGCCGTGGTCGTCGACGTAACTGCCGCGCCGGTTCTCGCGCATCAGCTTCTGCAGCTCGTCGGGGAGGGCCGGATCGTTGATCTTGCTGTTGAAGCGCGGGTCGCGGTTCTTCGCGGTCTCGTACCAGCGCTGGGCGAGCAGGATGCGGTCCATCTGCACGTCACGGGCGTTGTCGAGCATGGAGACGCGCGCCGCGTTGTGCACGACCAGGCTCAGCGCCATGGCGATGAGCGCGCCGACGGCGGCGATGGCGATGCTGATCTTCCACCGGACGCCGGTGCGCAGCGTCCCGGCGCGCAGGGTGGGGCGTCTCATCCGACGGGGTCCTGTCCGGAGCTCATACGGCCTGCGTCACGCCTTCAGCTTGTAACCGAAGCCGCGGACCGTCTCGATGCGGTCCTGGCCGATCTTGGTACGCAGCCGCTGCACATGGACGTCCACGACCCGGGTGTCACCGCCCCAGCCGTAGTCCCAGACGCGCTCCAGCAGCTTGTCGCGGGAGAGCACCGTTCCGGGCGTCGAGGAGAACTCCAGCAGCAGCCGCATCTCCGTGGGGGTCAGTCCGACCGGCTTGCCGCCCTTGCGGACCTCCATGCCCTCGGTGTCGATCGCCAGGTCGCCGAAGACCAGCACGCCGCCCTGGTCCTGCTGCCCGGCGGACTCCTCGGCCGTGCCGCCGCTCGCATGCCCGAAGCGGCGCAGCACCGCGCGGATACGGGCCACCAGGACCGCGCCGTCGAACGGCTTCGTCACGTAGTCGTCGGCACCGGCCTCCAGGCCGAGCACCACGTCGATGGCGTCCGCGCGCGCCGACAGCATGATCACGGGGACCGTCGACTCGTCGCGTATGCGGCGGCACAGGCTCACGCCGTCCATACCCGGCACCATCACGTCGAGCAGCGCGATGTCCGGCCGGTCGGCCCGGAACGCCTCCAGGCCTTGGAGCCCGTCGGGCACGGCCGTGACCGTGAAGCCGACGCGTTCCAGCGCGAGCTGGGTGGCCTCGCGGATGACATCGTCGTCTTCGACGAACAGGACATGGGTCTCGGCCATCCGTCAGCTCTCAGTTCTCGTTTCGGGGTCGTTCGTCTGCGGACATGTCTCAGGAGGCGGGCGGTGCGTCAGCCATCGCTCGGGGCGGGCGGTTCCGTGGCCACGACCTCTCCCTCGCCGACCGACCGGCTGTACTCGTTGCGCACCCAGAACTGCTGGATGAACTTCCCCGCGGACCAGCGGTAGGTGGTGACCTCCTCGCCGGACGGTTCGGCCACCGGATCGCCCTTGGCGTACACCTGCTTGGTCACCACCAGGTCGCCCCGGTCGATCGCCGCGTACACCGCGGGCTCCTCGACGGAGAAGACGTTCTCGTACGTGTCGCCCTTCTCCCGGTACACGTACATGCCCATGCCGACGGCGTCGGCGCAGGTCATCACGTTCACCACGACGTCGGGGCCGGAGCTGCCGGTGAGGACCCCGTACGAGGTGTCCACCGGGTACGAGTCCTTGGCGCACGGCCGCAGGTCCGCCTTGACCCGGGCGCTGACCTTCGGGTCGTTCTTGAGCAGCTCCACCGCGTCCACCGCCTTCGTGAACTGCCCGGCGCTCCCGGACGGCGCCGGGGAGGGCGTGGCGTTCGCCGCGTGCTCGGACGGGGCGGCCCCCTCGTCCTGCAGCCCCGAGCCGCCGGTGGAACAGCCGACGGCCAACAGGGCGAAGGCGACCAGCCCGGCCGTCGCCGTGCTGCCCGCCACCCATCTCCCGCTGCCTCTGTCTGTCAGGCCGCGCACCGCTCCCGCTCCCGTTCGCCCTGCTGGTGAGTACGCCGCGACTCGTCGCGCTCCAGGGCGCGGGCGTCCAGGTCCCGCGACTCGAGCTCCTGGCGGAGCTTTGCGAGTGCCCGGTGCAGCGTGCTCTTCACCGTACCCGCCGACATTCCCAGCGCGGCAGCGGTCTCCTCGGTGCTCATCTGCTCCCAGTGCCGCAGCACGACCACGCTGCGCTGCTTGGGGGCCAGCACCTTGAGGACGTCCATCAGCAGGGCTCGGTTCGCGCGCTGCTCGCTGCCGTCGTCGACGCTCGCGTCCGGGAGCTGCTCGGTGGGGACCTCTTCGAGCTTGCGGGCACGCCACCACTCGGTGCGCGTATTGATCATCACGCGGCGAAGGTACGCGTCCGCGAGCGACTTGTCCGCGATTCCGTCCCAGCGGCCGTACGTACGCACCAGTGCGGTCTGCAGGAGGTCCTGGGCCTCCACGGGGTCGGGGACGAGACGCCGGGCGCTGCGCAGCAGCGCCTCCTGCCGGGTGCGTACGTACTCCTCGAATTCGAGCACCTCGCCGTGCGCCATGTGAACCGCCTCCGTCCCCGTGAAACCCCGTGTGTCGTTGCGCGACAGAAGCTACGGAGGCGTTGTCACGGCGCTGTGCGGAGCAGCCGTCGGGCGGCGCACGGCCGTCCATCGGTTGTGTAACAAGCGATGTTTGAGACGGGGTGGTGACGGGGTAGAGCTTGTGGTTCAGCCGAGGGGGAGCCGGTAGCGGCCGCCCGCCAGAGGCTCGACGAGACCGTCGGCGACGAGCCCGTCGAGTGCCCGGGCCCGCTGCACCGGCTCGTCCCAGACCGCGTCCAGCGCCGACTGCGGCACCGGTGCCGGGGCCTCGCGCAGCACCGCCAGCAGCCGGCCGCGCACCTGGCGGTCCGTGCCGGCGTACGTCTGGCCGCGGCGGGCGGGACCGTCGTGCGCGGGCTTCCCCGCGAGCCGCCACGCGCACCGCGCGGCGATCGGGCAGCGGCCGCAGTCCTCGTTCCTGGCGGTGCACACCAGCGCGCCGAGCTCCATGGACGCCGCCGCCCAGCGGGCCGCGGTGCTCTCCTCGTCGGGGAGCAGGGCGCGCGCCAGGCGGCGCTCGGCAGCCGTCGTCGCGTTCGGCGGGTACTGGATGCCGGTCGCGGCCCGGGCGAAGACCCGCCGCACGTTGGTGTCCAGCACCGCGTGCCGCTGGCCGTACGCGAAGGAGGCCACCGCCGCCGCCGTGTACTCGCCGATGCCCGGCAGGGCGAGCAGCTGCGCGTGGTCGCGCGGCACCTCGCCGCCGTGCCGCTCCGTTATGGCGCCCGCCGCGCCGTGCAGCCGCAGCGCGCGGCGCGGGTAACCGAGCCGCCCCCAGGCGCGGACGGCCTCGCCGGGAGCCTCCGCCGCGAGGTCGGCGGGGCGCGGCCAGCGGGCCAGCCACTGCTCGTACACCGGGAGCACCCGGGACACCGGGGTCTGCTGCAGCATGAACTCGCTGACCATCACGCCCCACGCGCCGGCCTCCGGGCGACGCCAGGGCAGGTCACGCGCGTGCTGGTCGAACCAGGCGATGACGGGGACGTGGAGGGCTTCGGGGTCGAGGGCGTCGGGCGTCTGGGAATCATGAGTGACAGTCATGGCAGGCACGATCCTGACACGCCCCGGCGGCCATGCGCCGCATGCACCGCCACGGGCGGGCCCGCGCGGCGACCTCGTGCGGCCTGCCCGGCGGGGCGGGTGCTCCTGGCCTGCGCCTGGCGGGTCCGGGTGCGGAGGGCTCCACCCGGAGCGTGTCCCCGCCTCACGGCACCGGGGTGAGGCGGGGGGTGTCGTCGGCGGGCCGCGAGGCGGGGCCCGGGCCGGTGAACCAGAGCACGATCCCCGTCCTGCTCGTGCGCATGGTGCCGAGCAGGGTCCGGGCGGGGCGCAGCAGTGCCGCCGCGCAGACCGCCGCGACGAGCGCGCCGACCACCAGGCCCGTCAGTACGTCGTGCGGATAGTGCACCCCGACGAAGACACGGGAGAAGGCCATGAGCACCGCCATCGGCACCGTCAGGACCGCGATCCGCGGCCACGCGATCGCGAGCGCCACGGCCGCCGCCCCGGCGATGGCCGAGTGGTTGCTCGGGAAGGACCAGTCGCCGTGCGGCGGGCAGGGGACCAGCGACGCGGCGGCCTCCGTGACAGTGCGGCACGGACGCTCCTCGTCCACCAGGGACTTGAGGGATTCGCTGACCACGTAACCGGCCGCCGTCGTGAGCGGTGCGAGGACCGCGAGGGCTATCGCGCGCAGGTCGCCGCCGCGCGCCCGCCACCAGGCCACGAGGAACAGCACGCCGAAGAGCAACAGCCCGGCCTCCGTCCAGAGTTCGGCGAGGTGCTGCACCCATGCCGGCGTGGTGTGGGCGAAGTCGGTGATGTCGCGGTAGAGATCGCGCGTGATGCTGCTGTCCATGATCACGGACCGTATCGTCCCAGGTGGTCCGGTCACCCTTCGCTGTCGTCCGGAGGCGCCCCCGACGCCGGTGACGGCCTTGCCGGCGCCGTGCGGGACGCGGTCCGTGATGATGATCAGCAGAACTTCGCGCTGAGGCGGCGGGTGGGGCGGGAGTTGGACGGGATCTCTCGTAGAGTTCGGTCCGTGGGATCTCTGCGCAATCCGATCGGGCCGCTTCCCTCCTCCATCTACTGGCGACGGAGGGCAGTCGCGGCGTCACTGGTCGCGCTGCTCGCGGTGCTGATCGTGTGGGCCGTCACGTCCGGCGGGGACGACGGCAAGAACACGGCGGACGGCAAGGGCCCGACCCCCGCCCACTCGATCACCCCCGGACCCGACCAGTCCGGCCCCGCGATCAGCCAACAGCCCGGCGGACGCGACGAGTCGGACGACGGTACGAGCGGTTCCGACGCTACGGGCGGTTCCGGCGACGGCTCCGCGAGCCCCGGCGGGACGGGCGGCGCGAGCGGCGGTGACGGTGCGACCGCGAGTGGCCCCGGTGCCACGGGCGGTGCCTCGGGAGGGGCCCCCGGCGTACAGGTCCCGGCCGGTTCGACGCTCCCCGACTGCGCACCCGGCGCACTGAAGTTGACCCTCCGCACCTCGGAGGTGTCCTACGCACCGGGCGAGAGGCCCGCCTTCAGGCTTGTCGTCGCCAATTCGTCGCCCACGACGTGCAAGGCGGACTTCGGCCCCAAGGCCGCCGTGTTCACCGTCACCGACAGCGAGGACAAGGACGTGTGGTCCTCGGCCCACTGCCCGCGCACGGCCCCGGCCCGCTTCCTGCGCGTCCCCGGCAACGGGACCATCGCGCACACCGTCGAGTGGGACAGGATGCGCAGCGCCCCGCAGTGCCCGACGACGTCCCCGGGCGGCGCGGCCCCGGGCACCTACCTCGTCGAGGTGTCGTTCCCGGGCGCGAAGGTGCTGCCCGCGTCGTTCCGCCTCGACAAGGACTGACCGGCTCCCCGGCCGGCCGAACAGCCGCCGGGATACGGCGAGGGGCCCCATGACCAGGTCAGGGGCCCCTCGCCGTACACGTCCCAGGCGTACCGCTCAGCCGTACGGCTCAGGCGTACGGCTCAGACGTACCGCTCCAGGATCGACGACTCCGCGAGCCGCGACAGGCCCTCCCGCACGCTGCGCGCCCGCGCCTCCCCGACGCCGTCCACGGCCTGGAGGTCGTCCACGCTGGCCGCCAGCAGCTTCTGGAGGCCGCCGAAGTGCTCCACGAGCCGCTCGATGATCGCGCCCGGCAGCCTCGGCACCTTCGCCAGCAGGCGGTAACCCCGGGGCGAGACCGCGGAGTCCAGCGTCTCGGGCGAGCCGCTGTAGCCCAGAGCCCGGGCCACGACGGGCAGTTCGAGAAGCTCGGTGTGGGTGAGGGCGTCCAGCTCCGCCAGCGCCTCGTCCACCGTGCGCGAACGCTGGGGGCCCCTGCCGCCGGCAGCTCTGGGAGACGTCGGCTCGGGCACGTAGTCGCGGACGACCAGCTCGCGCTCGGGCTCCACGCCCGCGATCAGCTCGTCGAGCTGGAGCGCGAGCAGGCGGCCGTCGGTGCCGAGCTCCACCACGTACTCGGCGATCTCGGTGGCGATCCGGCGCACCATCTCCAGGCGCTGCGCGACCGCCGTGACGTCCCGGACGGTGACCAGGTCCTCGATCTCCAGCGCCGAGAGCGTGCCGGCGACCTCGTCGAGGCGGAGCTTGTAGCGCTCCAGGGTGGCGAGCGCCTGGTTGGCCCGCGACAGGATCGCGGCCGACTCCTCCAGGACGCGGCGCTCCCCGTCCACGTACAGCGCGATCAGCCGCATCGACTGGGACACGGACACCACGGGGAAGCCGCACTGGCGCGAGACCCGGTCCGCGGTGCGGTGGCGGGTGCCGGTCTCCTCGGTAGGGATGGAGGCGTCCGGGACCAGCTGGACACCGGCCCGGTGGATCTTGGAGATGTCCTTGTCGAGGATCAGCGCGCCGTCCAGCTTGCACAGCTCGCGCAGCCGGGTCGCGGTGAACTCCACGTCCAGCACGAAGCCGCCGGTGCACATCGACTCGACGGTCTTGTCCATGCCGAGAACGATCAGTCCACCGGTGTTCCCCCTCAGGATGCGCTCCAGGCCGTCGCGCAGGGCGGTGCCCGGGGCGACCGCGCTCAGGGCGGCGCGGATCAGCGCTTCGTTGCCCGTGCCTTGGCCGGACTTTCCGGGTGCTGCTGCCCCGTCCTTGGCTGCCACTGCACTCCTCCGGCTCGTACGGGTGGGCGAGACCAGGGCAAAGTCTACCGGCGAGCCTCGTCGTCCCGGGGGGCGTACGCCTCAGGCGCTGTCGGGAGCCTTCCGGCGGGCGCGGGGGAGCACCCGCAGAGCGTCCCCCATGTCGGCGACCTCCGTGACCTTCATGCCCGCCGGAATCTTTCCCGGATCGGACGGCACCAGGGCGTGGGTGAAGCCGAGACGGTGCGCCTCGGCGAGCCGCCGCTGCACGCCCGTCACCCGTCTGACCTCGCCCGCGAGCCCCACCTCGCCGATCGCGACCAGGTTCTTCGGGAGCGGGGTGTCGCTCGCCGCCGAGGCCAGCGCGAGGGCGATCGCGAGGTCCGCCGCGGGCTCGGAGAGCTTCACGCCGCCGACCGTCGCGCTGTAGATGTCGCGCTTGCCGAGCGCGGAGATCCGGCCGCGCTGCTCCAGGACGGCGAGCATCATCGACACCCGTGAGGTCTCCAGGCCCGAGGTGGTGCGCCGGGGGGAGGGGATCTGCGAGTCGACCGTCAGCGCCTGCACCTCGGCGACGAGCGGGCGGCGGCCCTCCAGGGTGACCGTCAGACAGGTGCCGGGGACGGGCTCGTCGCGACGGGTGAGGAACAGGCCCGAGGGGTCGGCCAGTCCGGTGATGCCCTCGTCGTGGAGCTCGAAGCAGCCCACCTCGTCCGTCGCCCCGTATCTGTTCTTCACGCCGCGGACGAGGCGGAGGCGGGCGTGCCGGTCGCCCTCGAAGTGGAGCACCACATCGACGAGATGCTCCAGCAGCCGGGGTCCCGCGATCGCGCCGTCCTTCGTCACGTGGCCCACCAGCAGCGTGGACATGCCGCGCTCCTTGGACGCCCGGATCAGGGCGCCCGCGACCTCGCGGACCTGGGCCATGCCGCCGGGCGCGCCGTCGATCTCCGGTGAGGCCACCGTCTGCACGGAGTCGAGGATCAGCAGGGAGGGCTTTACCGCGTCCAGATGGCCGAGGACTGCGGACAGGTCGGTCTCCGCCGCCAGATAGAGGTGGTCGTGCAGGGCCCTGATCCGGTCGGCACGCAGCCTGACCTGGCTCGCGGACTCCTCGCCCGTCACGTACAGCGTGCGGTGGTCGTCGCTCGCCGCCTTGGCCGCGACGTCGAGCAGCAGCGTCGACTTGCCGACGCCCGGCTCGCCCGCGAGCAGCACGACGGCCCCCGGCACGAGACCGCCGCCGAGGACCCGGTCCAGCTCGTCCACGCCCGTGGAGCGCGCGGTCGCCTGCCGGCCGTCGACCTGGCCGATGGGCAGCGCGGCGGTGGAGACCCGGCCCGCGGCCGTGGTGCGGACGGCGGGCGCGCCGTACTCCTCGACCGTGCCCCACGCCTGGCACTCGGGGCAGCGGCCGAGCCACTTCGCGGTGGTCCAGCCGCATTCGGTGCAGCGGTAGGACGGCCGGTCCTTCGCGGATTTCGTACGGGCAGCCATGCGCAAACCGTAGCGGGGCCCACTGACAGCCCGGCCGGGCGCCCGCTCCCGGAGGGGCGCGCTGCCGAGCGCACGGCGTGCAACGGTGGGTGTCCGGGGCGCGGACCCTGTCCCTCCCGTCCTCCCGCGCAGGAACGGTTCACCCGTATGGATTAAAAGTGCGCAAGGGGTACGAACAGGGTCCGGTGCTGCCCCTACGGTCACGGAGTGACGAGCAGCAGGCTGGAATCCCCTACCCACACCACCGGCGCACACCGGGCGCACCGTCGCGCGACCCGTCCGACCGCCGAGCGACCGCCCGCGCGCCACGAGCCGTATCTCGACGGCCTGTTCACCTACTGCCTCTCCGTGCTGTGCGACCACGACGCGGCGACGGCGGTCCTCGGTGACGTCCTCGCCATCGCCGGACGACAGCACGGACGCTGCCCGTCCGGCGAGGCCGAGAGGAAGGCCTGGATGTACGCGCTCGCGCGCTGGGTCTGTCTGCGCCGGCTCAGCGAGCAGCGCCGCAGGCGCCAGGGCGCCCACACCGGACGGCCCGTGGCCGCCGAGGAGCCCGCGCCCCGCGTCGCCCCCGAGGCCGAGCGCCGCCGCGCCGAACTGGCGCTGCTGGCGTGGCCCGAGGCCGCCGGCACCACCCCCGAGCAGCGCGAAGCCCTCGAACTGGCCGTGCGTCACGGGCTCGGCCCGGCCGCCGTCGCCTCGGTCCTCGGCCTCGGCGAGGTCGCGGCCCGCGAGCTGCTGGCCGCGGCGGCCTGCGAGGTGGAGCGCACCCGGGCCGCCCTCGCCGTCGTCGAGACCGGCAACTGCCCGGCCGTCGCCCGGCTCACCGGCGACAACCGCGTCCTGCTCTCGGCCGCGCTGCGCCGCGAACTCGTGCGCCACGTCGACGACTGCCCCCGGTGCCGCCGCGCCGCCGAGCGCGTCGGCGCGCGGGGGCCCTGGCCCGGCTCGTCCGTCACACCCGCCGCGCTGCCCCTGGTGGAGGCGCCGCGCGCCGCCGCGTACGCCGCGATGCGGCAGGTCCCGCGCGCCCGCGCCGGCGGCCCGCGCTTCGGCCCCGGCGGCTTCCCGCTCGATCCCAAGGACCACGCCGCGCGGCGCGACCGCATGCGCGCCCGCGCGGTGACCACCACGGTCGTGGCCACGGTCGTGGCCGCGCCGGTGCTCGCCCTGTGGGCGGCGTACCGGGGGGCTCCGGTGACCGGTGAGGGGCATCGCGGGCCGGCCATCAGCATCGGCGACCAGCACGGCTCGGCCGAGGGCGACCCGTACGGCCACTACGAGAACGCGGGCAACGCGAGCGCGAAGCCCGATCCCCGTTTCACGGCCGACCGCCACTCGCCCGACGTCTCCGTCGAGGTGATCAGCACGGGCACCTCCACACCGCCCGCCGCTACCGGGCGGGGCCCGGGCAGGCTCACCGTCGAGGCGCAGCCCGCGGGGGAGACCACCGTCATCACGCTCATCGCGTCGGGCGGCGCCCCGGTCGACTGGTCGCTGTGGACGGACGCGCCGTGGCTGCGGCCCACGCGCTCGTCCGGCACGCTGTACCCCGGCGAAACGATCACTCTGTACATCAGCGTCGACTCCTGGCGCGAGCCGTCCGGCTACTGGCACGCACAGGTCGGCATCGAGCCGGCCGGCGCGGTCGTGGCGATCCACGGCCGCGGGGCGACCAGCCCGCCGCCGTCGTCGCCGGATCCGACCCCGACACCGCCGTCGAGTCCGCCGCCGTCCAGTCCGCCCCCGTCGAGTCCGCCGCCCTCCAGCCCGCCGCCGTCCTCGCCGGACCCGTCCACGCCACCGACGCCCCCGGCTTCGTCGCAACCGCCGCCCGAACCGGCGCCCCCGCCGCCCGCGGACTGACCCGGCAGAACGGCCCCCGCGGGCGCCCCTGTGACCGCTTGCGCGGGGCACGCCGGCTGCCCGGCCGTACCGGATACGGCGGGCGCGCCGCCCGACCGGTCCGCCCAGGCCCCGGCCGGCCACGCGGAAGGGGCGCGCGCCGACCGTCCGCCGGCCCGCGCCCCGAGAGGCGCACCGCCTTCGATGCTCGCGTCGCCGCGGCGGGCAGCCTCCCGGGGCACGCGGGCGCGCCGACGGTCCGACCGGCCTGCGCCCCACGGACGCAGGACTCGGGCGTGCCGAGGTCCTGAGGGGCGGGCCGTCCCGGTGGGCACGGCACGAGGCCGCCTACCCGACCGGCCCGCCGCTCCTGCGCCCCAGGGGCGCAGGACCCCGGCGTGCCGAGCTCTGAGGGGCGCGCCGTCCCGGTGGCCGCAGCGTGAGGTCGCTCACCCGGCCAGGCTGGACACCCGGGGCGCGTCACCAGCCGGTCGGCGGCCCGTCAGCGGGTCTTCGGGTCCGCCGGGTGGGGGGCCAGCAGGGGGAGCGACGACGCCAGGCGGGCCTCGCACAGCTCCGCCAGTACGTCGTACGCCGCCTTGCCCATCAGCTCCGTCAGCTCCGGGCGGTACGTCACGTACACCGGCTCGCCCGCGCCGTGCGCCGACGTCGCCGACGTGCACCACCAGTGCAGGTCGTGCCCACCCGGCCCCCAGCCCCGGCGGTCGTACTCGCCGATCGACACCTGCAGCACGCGCGTGTCGTCCGGCCGGTCGATCCATTCGTACGTCCGCCGCACCGGCAGCTGCCAGCACACGTCCGGCTTGGTCTCCAGCGGCTCCCGGCCCTCGCGCAGCGCGAGGATGTGCAACGAGCAGCCCGCGCCGCCCGCGAAGCCAGGACGGTTCTGGAAGATGCAGGAGCCCTCCCAGCGGCGCGTCTGGCGTTCACCGTCCTCGTCCTGCTGCACCCAGCCCGTCCGGGTCCCCACGTCGTGGAACTGCCACAGGTCCGGCGTCAGGCGGGCCACGTGCTCCGCCACGCGCTGCTCGTCCTCCTCGTCGGAGAAGTGCGCGCCCAGCGTGCAGCAGCCGTCGTCCGCCCGCCCGGCCTGGATGCCCCGGCACCCGCTGCCGAAGATGCAGGTCCAGCGTGACGTGAGCCACGTCAGGTCGCACCGGAAGACCTGTTCGTCGTCGGCGGGGTCGGGGAACTCCACCCAGGCACGGGGGAAGTCCAGGCCCTTCTCGTCGGGCTCGGTCCTCACGGAGCGCTTGTCGGGCTTTCCGGGCTGCTCGGACGTCGTGGCGGGCGCTGCTTTGCCCGGCTTCGCCTTTTTCGTCTTTGGCACGGCTCCAGCGTATGCGCGCGACCGCAGTAGCGTTCCGTCCATGAGACTCGGAGTCCTCGACGTCGGTTCGAACACGGTTCACCTGCTCGCGGTGGACGCCCACCCAGGTGCCCGCCCTCTTCCCGCGCACTCCCACAAGGCGGAGCTGCGTCTCGCCGAGCTGCTCGACGGCGGCGCCATCGGCGAGGAGGGCATCGAGCGGCTGGTCCACACCGTTGCCGACGCTTTGCAGGCCGCAGAGGACAAGGGCTGCGAAGAAGTCCTCTCGTTCGCCACCTCCGCCGTGCGGGAGGCGACCAACGCGGACATGGTGCTGTCCCGCGTCAAGGCCGAGACCGGGGTCGAGCTGACGGTCCTCACCGGCGAGGAGGAGGCCCGCCTCACGTTCCTCGCGGCCCGCCGCTGGTTCGGCTGGTCGGCCGGGAAGCTGCTGGTTCTGGACATCGGCGGCGGCTCGCTGGAGATCGCGTTCGGCATAGACGAGGAGCCCGACGCCGCCGTCTCCCTGCCGCTCGGCGCGACCCGGCTGACCGCGGGGCTGCTGCCCGGCGACCCGCCGGACCCGCAGGACGTGAAGGCGCTGCGGCGCCACGTACGCGCCGAGATCGCCCGTGTCGTCGGCGAGTTCAGCCGGCTGGGCCCGCCGGACCACATCGTCGCCACCTCCAAGACCTTCAAGCAGCTGGCCCGGATCGCGGGTGCGGCCCGTTCCGGCGAGGGCCTCTACGTCCAGCGCGTGCTGAGTCGTTCGTCACTCGTCGGCTGGGTGCCCAAGCTCGCCGCCATGACCGTGGAGCAGCGCGCCGGCCTGCCCGGCGTCTCCCCCGGCCGGGCCCGCCAGCTCCTGGCCGGAGCCCTGGTTGCGGAGGGAGCGATGGACCTCTTCGGCGCCGAGGAACTGGAGATCTGCCCCTGGGCGCTGCGCGAGGGCGTCATCCTGCGGCGCCTCGACCATCTGCCGACCGCCTAGCCAGTGCCTTTAGGCTGTCTCCGTGGCAGAACCAGTCGTGCGCATCCCGGATGCGAAGGTTGTCCTGTCGACGGCTTCCGTGTATCCCGAGTCGACGGCGACCGCCTTCGAGATCGCCGCACGCCTCGGCTACGACGGCGTCGAGATCATGGTCTGGACGGACCCCGTCAGCCAGGACATCGAGGCACTGCGCAGGCTCTCCGACTACCACCAGGTCCCCATCCACGCCATCCACGCCCCCTGCCTGCTGATCACCCAGCGGGTCTGGTCCACCGACCCGTGGGTCAAGCTCCAGCGGGCGCAGGCCGCCGCCGAGAAGCTCGGTGCCTCCACGGTGGTCGTGCACCCGCCGTTCCGCTGGCAGCGGCAGTACGCGCGCGACTTCGTCCGAGGCATCTGGCGCATGGCGGACGAGACGGACGTCCGGTTCGCCGTGGAGAACATGTACCCCTGGCGCTACCGGGACCGGGAGATGCTCGCGTACGCCCCCGACTGGGACGTCACCAAGGACGACTACCGGCACTTCACCATCGACCTGTCGCACACGGCGACCTCCCGCACCGACACGATGGCGATGGTGGACCGGATGGGCGACCGGCTCGGCCACGTGCACCTGGCCGACGGCAAGGGGTCCGCCAAGGACGAGCACCTGGTGCCGGGCCGCGGCGACCAGCCCTGCGCCGAGCTGCTGGAGCGCCTGGCCGGCAACGGCTTCGACGGCCACGTCGTCATCGAGGTCAACACGCGGCGCGCCATGTCCACCGCCGAACGCGAGGCCGATCTGGCGGAGGCGCTGGCCTTCACGCGGCTCCACCTGGCCTCGGCGGCCTCGTCGCGCGTCCACGACGGAACGGGCAGGGCGCGATGACGGGCGCGGCGCGATGACCGGTACGGCCCGATGACCGACGCGGCCCCCCGGCGGCGCGGGCGGCCCGCCCGCAAGGCGGCCGACGAGGGACCCGGCGCGCGCGAGCGGATCCTCCAGGCGGCGCGCACCGAGTTCGCCGAGCGCGGCTACGACAAGACCACGATGCGCGGGATCGCGCGGGCCGCCGGGGTCGACGCGGCGCTCGTGCACCACTACTTCGGCACCAAGGACGACGTCTTCGCCGCGGCGATCGAGGTCTCCTTCGAGCCCGCGCTCGCCCTCCCGGTGATCCTCGGCACGAGCACCGAGGGCATCGGCGAGCGGCTCGCCCGCTACTTCATCGGCGTCTGGGAGAACCCGACGACCCGTGCCCCGCTGCTCGCCATCCTCCGTTCCGCGCTGACCCACGAGGCGGCGGCGAAGGTGCTGCGCGGATTCGTCCTGCGGCGGCTGCTGGAGCGGGTGGCGGGCGAACTCGACGTACCGGACGCGACCTTCCGCGCCGAGCTCGCCGCGTCCCACATGATCGGTATCGCGATCCTGCGGTACGTGATCAGGGCGGAGCCGCTGGCCTCGGTGGACACCGAGGAGATCGTGCGGATGGTGGCGCCCACACTGCAGCGCTACCTCACGGACCCCGGCCCGGCCCGGGCCTGAGCCGGAGCCCGGTCGGGAGCCGGCCCCCCGGAAGTGCGGCCGGACGCCGGCCCCACCCGGCCCGGGTGAGCAGGAGCGACCGCCTGCTGAGCCGGGCGTCCCGCATTCCGGACGTGCTGTCCAGATCTTGGAGCCGCGGCGTACGCTCGACACAGGTACACCCATCACGACGAGGAGCGAGCGACGATGCCCGAGCTGAGGTCCCGCACTGTCACCCACGGCCGCAACATGGCGGGCGCCCGCGCCCTTATGCGGGCCTCCGGTGTACCGGGCGCGGACATCGGCCGCAAGCCGATCATCGCCGTCGCCAACTCCTTCACAGAGTTCGTGCCGGGCCACACCCACCTCCAGCCGGTCGGCCGGATCGTCTCCCAGGCGATCACTGAGGCGGGCGGCATCCCGCGCGAGTTCAACACGATCGCCGTCGACGACGGCATCGCGATGGGCCACGGCGGCATGCTCTACTCGCTGCCGTCCCGCGACCTGATCGCGGACAGCGTGGAGTACATGGTCGAGGCGCACTGCGCCGACGCCCTGATCTGCATCTCCAACTGCGACAAGATCACCCCGGGCATGCTGAACGCGGCCCTGCGCCTGAACATCCCGACGGTCTTCGTCTCCGGCGGCCCGATGGAGTCCGGCCGGGCCACCCTGGTTGACGGCACGGTCCGCACGCTCGACCTGGTCGACGCGATCTCGGACGCGGTCAACGACAAGATCTCGGACGAGGACATCCTCCGCATCGAGGAGAACGCCTGCCCGACCTGCGGTTCGTGTTCCGGCATGTTCACCGCCAACTCGATGAACTGCCTGACCGAGGCCATCGGCCTGTCCCTCCCGGGCAACGGCTCGACCCTCGCCACCCACACGGCCCGTCGCGCCCTGTACGAGACCGCCGCCCGTACGGTCGTCGACATCACCGAGCGCTACTACGACCAGGGTGACGAGTCGGTCCTGCCGCGCAGCATCGCCTCGTTCGCGGCCTTCGAGAACGCCATGGCCCTCGACATCGCCATGGGCGGCTCCACCAACACGATCCTGCACCTGCTGGCCGCCGCACAGGAAGCGGGCGTCCCCTTCGGCCTCGACGAGATCGACGCCGTCTCGCGCCGCGTGCCGTGCCTCGCGAAGGTCGCGCCGAACGTCGCGAAGAACCGCACGTACTACATGGAGGACGTCCACCGCGCCGGCGGCATCCCCGCCCTGCTGGGCGAGCTGCACCGCGGCGGGCTGCTGAACGAGGACGTGCACAGCGTCCACAGCCCGTCCCTGGCCGACTGGCTCAAGACGTGGGACGTGCGCGGCGGCTCCCCGTCCGCGGAGGCCGTCGAGCTGTGGCACGCGGCCCCCGGCTGCAAGCGCTCCGCCGAGGCGTTCTCCCAGTCCGAGCGCTGGGACACCCTCGACGAGGACGCCGAGGGCGGCTGCATCCGCTCCGTCGAGCACGCGTACTCCAAGGACGGCGGCCTGGCGGTGCTGAAGGGCAACCTGGCCGTCGACGGCTGCGTCGTGAAGACGGCCGGCGTCGACGAGTCCATCTGGACCTTCGAGGGCCCGGCGGTCGTCTGCGAGTCGCAGGAGGAGGCCGTCGAGAAGATCCTCAACAAGCAGGTCACGGACGGCGACGTGGTCGTCATCCGCTACGAGGGCCCCAAGGGCGGCCCCGGCATGCAGGAGATGCTCTACCCGACGTCCTTCCTCAAGGGCCGTGGCCTCGGCAAGACCTGCGCCCTGATCACCGACGGCCGCTTCTCCGGCGGCACGTCCGGCCTGTCGATCGGCCATGCCTCCCCGGAGGCCGCGTCCGGCGGCACCATCGCCCTCGTCGAGGACGGCGACCGCATCCGCATCGACATCCCGAACCGCTCGATCGCGCTGCTGGTCGACGACGCCGAGCTGGCCCGCCGCGAGCAGGCGCTGGGCGGGGCGTACGCGCCGAAGTCCCGCGAACGCAAGGTCTCGGCCGCGCTGCGGGCCTACGCGGCGATGGCGACGAGCGCGGACAAGGGCGCGGTGCGGGACGTCTCCAAGCTGGGCTGACCCGCCCGTATCGGCAGTCACCGGGGACCCGGCGCGCTCACCAGCGCGCCGGGTCCTTCGCGTCGACGGCGAAGACGGACCCGTCGGGGGCGGTGGCGAAGACCGTGCCGGGCGCGGTGACGGGGGCGGGCAGCAGGGCCGCGTAGGTGAACTGCCCGTCGTCCATCCGGGGCCTGGTCTGGCCCGTGAGCGTGCCGCGGGCGACGTCGACCGCGAGCAGGCGCCCGTCACCGGCCGACACGTACACGGAGCGGTCGTCGGCCGCCGGCCGGGACAGGTGGGTCACGGCCGTCTCCAGGCGCCACAGCTGCGCGTCCCCGGCGGACCGGGACGTGTCGACGGCGAGGAGCGAACCGCCCGCGCCCGACAGGTAGACGACGGACCCGGCGACCGTGGCCTGCGCCTGGTCGACCGGGGCGGCCAGCGGGACGCGACTGACGGCGCGGTCCCCGGACGCCGTGTCCACACGGACCACTGCGTCGGTGAACCCCTCCGCGTCGGACGAGAGCAGGTACAGCGAGCCGTCCGCGGCCCCCGCCGGGGTCAGCGCCCCCTGGAGCCGCTCGCTCCACAGCCACCGCCCGTTCGCCGGATCGATCGCGCCGACGCGGGTGGTCGTTCCGTCCGCGGACGGCGTCGCGGCGAACGCGGGACCGTCGCCGCCCGCGGCCCGGACCCACTGCGTGCCCGGCCCGCCGAGCCGCTCGCGCCAGCGGTCCGCGCCCGTCGCGGCGTCGACGGCCCGCACCTGCCCGTTCTCCGCGACCAGCAGCACGACGTCACCGAGGGGGTGGACCGTGGCGTACGCGGAGATGTCGAGGTCCCACCGCACCGCGCCGGTCGCGGGGTCGAGCGCCTCGTGGCGGCCACCGCCCGCCGTGACGACGTGCAGCAGGCCACCCGCGAGCACGGGCTCCTGATCCCCCTCGCCCTGGCCCCGGCCCGTCCGCGGTCCCGCGCTCGCCGCCGACCAGTCGGTGCTGCCGTCGGCCGGGTCGAGCCGTACGGCTCCGGTGCCGGGAGCCGTGCAGAAGAGGCCGGGGCCGGCCCCGGCGCAGACGGGGGTGCGGTTCTCGGCGTCGCCGCGGTGCAGCGCCACGCTCCAGGGGTGGAAGGGCTGCTCGGCGCGCGGAGCCGCGCGGCCCGGTTCCGGATCGTCCGACGAGGCGGTGACGGCCACGGCCGTGCCGGCGGCGAGCACGGCGAGGGCGGCGGCGACGGCCGCCCGACGGACCCGGCCGCGGCGCTTCCCGCCGGCCTTCCCGCTGCCCTTCACGGCGGCGTCTGCGGGCTCCGCCGCCGCGGGGAGCCGCCCCTGCCGCGGCTCCGGTTCGCGCTGCGCCGGTATGTAGGCCTGGGTGTCGCACCCCGACGACGGCGACGACGCGCGCAGCGCCACCATGAGTTCGTACGGCGTGGGCCGCTCCCGCGGATCCTTCGCCAGGCACCTGCGCAGCAGCGGTACGAGATCCTCCGGCACGCCCGCCAGATCGGGCTCGTTGTGCACGACCCGGTACGCCACGATGTACGGGCTGTCGGAGTCGAACGGGCCGCGGCCGGTCGCCGCGTGCACGAGCACGGCGCCCACGGCGAACACGTCGGCCTCGGGCCCGACTTCGCGCGGGCGCTGGAACTGCTCGGGAGCCATGAACGGCGGCGTCCCGATCAGCTTCCCGGTCTCGGTGCGCAGATCGCTGTCCGCGGGACGGGAGATGCCGAAGTCGATGACTTTCGGCCCGTCCGGCGCCAGCAGCACATTGCTGGGTTTGAGATCCCGGTGCACCACGCCGGCGCGATGGATGTCGCGCAGCGCCTCCGCGAGCCCCGCGCCGACCCTGCGCAGCTCCGGCGCAGCGAGCGGACCGTTCCGCTTGACCCGGTCCGACAGCGTCGGCCCGTCGATGAAGAGCGTTGCCATCCAAGGGCGTGCGGCGTCGGGGTCGGCGTCCACGACCGGTGCGGTGAACGCGCCGCTGACCCGGCGGGCGGCGGCGACCTCCTGCCGGAAACGCGCCCTGAACTCGGGGTCCGAGGCATGCTCGGCATGAATGACCTTGACCGCGAGCCGCAGGCCCGAGGCCGAGGTGGCGAGGTGGACGACGCCCATGCCGCCGTTGCCCAGGCAGGCCTCGAGGCGGTACTGCCCGGCATATTCCGGATGCTCCGCTTCCGGGAACGACCCGGTACTGCGCAGCGGTGGCATCTCCCACCCCCGTCTGATGGTGCGCACGCGCGACGCTCGGAGCCTAGTCGATGGCGCGTGCGATCCAGCCATGGCTTGCTAGCCTGCGCGCGGCGAACCAAGCCGCTTCACAGGACGTCCATCAAGACGTCCATCAAGACGTGCAGGACGACGTACATCAGACGTGCACCAGGACGTGCACCAACGGGGGGAGAAATCCATGGCTGTTGAGGAAGTGCAGGGCGAACAGGCGTCGGCCGAGGGCGTGGAGACCTTCACGGTCAAGCGCTACCCGGTCGCACCGGGGGTCCGGCTGAACGTGCGCTCCGGCCCCGGCACCCAGTACTCGATCGTCCGGGTGCTGCCGTACGGCGCGAGCGTCCCGATCAACTGCCAGAAGCCGGGCGAGACGATCACCGGCCCCTACGGCACCAGCAACATCTGGGACAACATCGCCAACGGCGAGTTCGTCTCCGACGCCTACGTCCAGACGGGCAGCGACGGCTACGTCACCATCCGCTGCTCCTGACCGTCTCCCTCGCTCCGGGGATAATCGACCCGTGAGCGAGCACACCGAGAACCCCGGCGACACCACCGGCAGCGGCACCGGCCCGCGGCCCGAGCCCATCCGTTACTTCGGCACCACCTGGGTCGAGCACGACGGGGGCTACGGGCTGCGCCGGGCCGCCGTCGGGGCCGGGGCGCTGGTCACCGCCTTCGCCGCCGCCCTCGTGCTGCGCTTCGCCTACCAGGGCCTGGCCATCGCCGAGGTCGGCGGCTTCGTGAACGTCCTCGTCGTCGTGATGTTCGCCGTCTGCAGCGCCATCGCCTTCCGCAAGACCTGGGAGAGCTTCGGCCGGCGTCCGAGCGGCTCCGCCGCCGAGGACTCGCTGCGCAGCCTCAAGGCGATCGGCTTCATCGGCTCCCTCATCGCCTACTCCCTGCGCTGCCTGACGGAGGCCCCCGGCGAGCAGCTGCGCCGCGCCGAGTACGAGACGGCGCTGCGGCAGTACGAGAAGCGCCGTGGCAGCCGCTCCGGAAACCCGGCGACCCGCGCCGCCCGCGCCCGCAAGAAGACCCCGCGACGCAGCTAGGGCTTGTGCGGCCGGGGAAGGATGAGGCGCATGACGGATTCCGCTCAGGCCCAGCGCGCCCTCTCCTTCGACACCGCTGCGGACCAGTACGACGCCGCCCGCCCCGGCTATCCGCCCGCCCTCTTCGACGCCGTCGAGGAATTGGTTGGCCGCCCGCTCACCGGTGCCCAGGCCGTGGACGTCGGCGCGGGCACCGGAATCGCCACCCGGCTGCTGCGCGAGCGCGGGGCGCGCGTCACCGCCGTGGAGCCGGGCGCCGGAATGGCCTCCCGGTTCCGCCGGTCGCTGCCCGGCGTGCCGCTCGTCCGCGGCGTCGGTGACGCCCTCCCCCTCGCCGACGCGAGCGCCGACGTCGTCACCTATGCCCAGTCGTTCCACTGGACGGACCCCGCCCGCTCCCTCCCCGAGGCCCTGCGTGTCCTGCGGCCCGGCGGCGCGCTCGCCCTGTGGTGGAACGTCGCGGACGCGGACGTCCCCTGGATCGCCGCGCAGGGAGAGCGGCTGATGTGCGACTTCGCCGACGCGGCCCACGGCCGGCCCGGCGGCGCCGACCGGGCCCTGCCCGACGACGTGCCCCGCGCCGAACGCCGCGTGTACTGGACCCGGCGCGTCCCCCTCGACACCCACCTCGCCAACCTCGGCAGCCACTCGCTGTTCCTGGTGGCGGGCAAGGAGGCGGCCCGCGCCTTCCTCGACCGCGAGCGGGCCGAGCTGCTGCGGCTGTTCCCGGACGGATCGGTGGAGGAGGCGTACGCCGTCGACCTCATGGTCACCCGCCGCCCGGCGTGAGCCCCCAACAACCACGACCATTCCTTGTCCTTGACGCCCGGACACCCCCAGGCGCATTATTCATCGCATGATGAATTCCTCTGGCGTCGCCGTACTGGCCCGCGGCCTCACCGTCGTACGAGGAGACCGCACCGTCCTCCGCGGCCTCGACTTCACCGTCCTGCCCGGCCGCATCACCGGGCTCCTCGGCCCCTCCGGATGCGGCAAATCGACCCTCATGCGCGCCGTCGTCGGCACCCAGGCCAAGGTCACCGGCACCTTGGAGGTCCTCGGCCGCCCGGCCGGCGACGCCGGACTCCGCTCCCGGATCGGCTACGTCACGCAGGCCCCCTCCGTCTACGACGACCTCACCGTCCGCCAGAACCTCGACTACTTCGCCTCCGTCCTGCTCCCCGGCCGGGCCCACCAGGACGCCCGCGAGGAACACGTCGCGCGCGCCGTCGCCGACGTGGACCTCACCTCGCACGCCGACGCCCTCGCCGGCCGCCTCTCCGGCGGCCAGCGCAGCCGCGTCTCGCTCGCCGTCGCCCTGCTCGGCACCCCCGAGGTCCTCGTGCTCGACGAACCCACCGTCGGCCTCGACCCCGTCCTGCGCCGCGACCTGTGGGACCTCTTCCACCGCCTCGCCGACGACCGCGGCGCGACGATCCTCGTCTCCTCCCACGTCATGGACGAGGCCGAGCGCTGCCACCGGCTCATGCTCATGCGCGACGGCGAGATCCTCGCCGAGGACACCCCGGACGACCTGCGCGCCCGCACCCGCACCGAAACCGTCGAAGCGGCCTTCCTCCACCTGGTCGACGAGGCCGATGCCCTCCAGGAGAACCCCCGATGAGCTCAGCCCGCACCCTCGCCACCGCCGCCCGCGTCCTGCGCCAGCTCCGCCACGACCCGCGCTCCATCGCCCTGATGCTGCTCGTGCCGTGCGTGATGCTCCTGCTGCTGCGCTACGTCTTCGACGGCAGCCCGCGCACCTTCGACTCCATCGGCGCCTCGCTGCTCGGCATCTTCCCGCTCATCACGATGTTCCTGGTGTCCTCCATCGCGACCCTGCGCGAACGCACCTCGGGCACCCTGGAACGCCTGCTCGCCATGCCCCTCGGCAAGGGGGACCTCATCGGCGGATACGCCATCGCCTTCGGCCTCGTCGCCGTCGTCCAGTCGCTCCTCGCCACCGGGCTCGCCCTGTGGGCCCTCGGCCTCGACGTCGTCGGATCGCCCTGGCTGCTGCTCCTCGTCGCACTCCTCGACGCGCTGCTCGGCACGGCACTCGGCCTGTTCGTCTCGGCCTTCGCCGCCTCCGAGTTCCAGGCCGTCCAGTTCATGCCCGCCGTGATCTTCCCGCAGCTGCTGCTGTGCGGCCTGTTCACCCCGCGCGACCGGATGCAGCCCGTGCTCGAAGCCCTCTCGAACGTGCTGCCCATGTCGTACGCCGTCGACGCCATGAGCGAGGTCCTGCACCACACCGACATGACCGCCGACTTCCTCCGCGACATCCTCGTCGTCGCCGCCTGCGCCGTCCTCGTCCTCGCCCTCGGCGCGGTCACTCTGCGCCGCCGCACCGCCTGACCGCCCCGGTCGTGCCCGCCACGTGGACGGCCACGGCACGCCACCGGCCCCGGTGCGAGGATGTGAGCGCACGCATCCCGACCGGCGAGGTGAACAGAGCCATGACCCAGACAGTCGCAGTCCTCGGTACGGGCAAGATCGGTGAGGCCCTGCTCAGCGGCATGATCCGCGCCGGCTGGCACCCCGGTGACCTGCTGGTCACCGCCCGCCGCCCCGAGCGTGCCGAGGAGCTTCGCACCCGTTACGGGGTCGAGCCGGTCACCAACGCCGAGGCGGCCAAGCGTGCCGACACCCTCATCCTGACCGTCAAGCCCCAGGACATGGGCAAGCTCCTCGACGAACTCGCCCCCCACATCACCCCCGACCGGCTCGTCATCAGCGCCGCGGCCGGCATCACGTCCTCCTACATCGAGGAGCGTCTGGCCGCGGGAACCCCCGTCGTCCGCGTCATGCCGAACACCCCGGTTCTCGTCGACGAAGGGATGTCCGTCATCTCCGCCGGCAGCCACGCCACCACCGAGCACGTCGTGCATGCCGAGGAGATCTTCGGCGGCGTCGGCAAGACCCTGCGCGTCCCGGAGTCCCAGCAGGACGCGGCCACCGCGCTGTCCGGCTCGGGCCCGGCCTACTTCTACTTCCTCGTCGAGGCCATGACCGACGCCGGCATCCTCCTCGGCCTCCCACGCGCCCAGGCCCACGACCTCATCGTCCAGGCAGCCATCGGCGCCGCGGTGATGCTCCGCGACAGCGGCGAGCACCCCGTGAAGCTCCGCGAGGCCGTCACGTCCCCGGCCGGCACCACGATCAGCGCCATCCGCGAACTGGAGAACCACGGCGTACGGGCGGCCCTCATCGCCGCCCTGGAAGCCGCCCGGGACCGCAGCCGCGAACTCGCGTCCGGCAACGGCTGACCGCCTCGTGCGCGGCCGCCCGCCGACTACGGCGGGCGGCCCGTGCTCCCCGCTTCAGGCCGGCAGCAACCCGATCGCGCGATACGCGGCGTCGACCGTCGGACGCGCCATCCCCCTGGCCCGGTCGGCGCCCTTGCGCAACACGTCGTCGATGTACGCCGGGTCGGCCGCGAGCTCCGCATGCCGCTCCCTGACCGGCCGCAGCACCTCCACCAACGCGTCGGCGACGTCCTTCTTCAACGCGCCGTACGAGCCGTACTCCCCGGCCAGCTCCTTGGGATCGCGCCCCGTACAGGCCGCCACGATCTCCAGCAGGTTGGTGACACCCGGCCGCTGCTCCCGGTCGTACGCGACCTCGCGCCCGCTGTCGGTGACCGCGCGCATCACCTTCTTGCGCACCACGTCCGCTTCGTCGAGCAAGTACACGATCCCGGCGCCCGACTCGTGGGACTTGCCCATCTTCGACGTGGGGTCCTGCAGATCCATGACCCGCGCGGCCACGGTCGGATTCGTCGCCCGCGGCACGGTGAAGGTGTGCCCGTACCGCTGGTTGAACCGCACCGCGAGGTCCCTGGTCAGCTCCACGTGCTGGGTCTGGTCCTCACCGACCGGCACCTCGTCCGTCCCGTAGGCCAGGATGTCCGCCGCCATCAGCGCCGGATACGTGAGCAGGGACAGCCGCACGCTCTGGCCGGAGGCCCGCGCCCGCACGCTCTTCTCCTTGTACTGGATCATGCGCCGCAGCTCGCCGTCGGTCGCGGTGCACTCGATGAGGTACGACAGCCGCGTGTGCTCGTCCACATGGCTCTGCACGAAGAGCGTGCACCGCTCCGGGTCCAGCCCGGCCGCCAGCAGCAACGTCGCCGCCTGCCTGCTGAGCCTGCGCACCCGTGCCGGATCGTGCTCGACTGTCAGCGCGTGCAGATCCACGACGCTGAACAGGGCGTCCGACTGGTGCTGGTCGACATCGACCCACCGGCGCATGGCCCCGAGGTAGTTGCCGAGGGTCAGGTGTCCGGTCGGCTTGACGCCGCTGAAGATCCGTTTCATTCCGTACTCCACTCCGTGTCCGATGCGGAGCCGCCGCTGTCGACGGCCGGGCCCCGGAGCGGGGATACGCGAACGGCCGCCGAAGCGGCGGCCGTTGAAGAGCATGCGCAGGTGCCGGCCGCCGTCAGGCGGCCCACCAGAGGTTGCGGCACGTGCGCGTGGTCATGCGGACCAGCGTACGCCGCCAGGGGCGGGGTTGACACCGGGTTCCGCCATCCGTAGTGTTCTCCGAGTTGTCCGACGTGAGCACCGGCTCAGGCTGGTCCCCGGACACCATTCCGCAAGACCCACTCGAGCGAGCGACAGACTTTCTGGCGTCCGTCTTTTGCGTCCGTTTTCACGGAATGAGGAATCCTCGTTCGATCTTCGAACGAGCGGGACCCCGATTAGCGTCGGGGGCCGGGATTCCGCTAAAGTCTCACCTCGTCGGAACGGCCCAAGGGCCGGGAAGACAAGCCCCGCTGACTGGGAATCGGGCCCGAAAGGATCTGATAGAGTCAGAACCGCCGGAAAGGGAAGCGCGAAAGCGAAGAACTGGAAGGCGTCGAGGAAATCGGATCGGAAAGATCTGATAGAGTCGGAAACGCAAGACCGAAGGGAAGCGCCCGGAGGAAAGCCCCAGAAGATGTTCTGTGGGTGAGTACAAAGGAAGCGTCCGTTCCTTGAGAACTCAACAGCGTGCCAAAAATCAACGCCAGATATGTTGATACCCCGTCCATCTCTGGATGGTCGAGGTTCCTTTGAAAAGTCCATCCCGCTCGCGGGGTGGCAATCACAGCGAGGACGCTGTGAACGACCGGTCCTATTCCGACCGGTTGTTCCGCTCTTCGGATGTGCACCCGCGCTTTTA
>NZ_JBKFFO010000016.1:0-136530 GCF_046506645.1 Streptomyces sp. 5K101
CGAACGAACGCCAGTCCCGCGCCGCCTTCCCCGTCCCCCCGTACACCACCAGCTTGTCCGGATGCTCCGCCACCTCCGGATCCAGATTGTTCTGCAGCATCCGCAAAGCGGCCTCCTGCTGCCAGCCGAGGGTGGTGAGAGTGCCGCCGTGCGCTGCGCGGACGGGACGTGCGCCTTCCAACATGGTCTTCCTTTCGGTGGCGGCCTCGCAGGGCCGCCGTGGGACGGAGCGGGGAAACGGACGAGGGTCAGACGAGCGGACCGGTGACGGACTCGGCGGCGCGCAGGGCGCGGCCGGAGGCGACGCACCGGACGGCCGCCTCGATCTCGGGTGCGAGGTAGCGGTCGGTGCCGGGCCCCGGTACGTCCCGGCGCAGTTCCGCGACGACCGCGGCCGTGGCCGGGGCGGGCGCCAGCGGTGCGCGCAGGTCGAGGGCGCGGGCGGCCGTGAGGAGTTCCACCGCGACGACCCGCGTCAGACCGTCGATGGCGCGGCGCAGCTTGCGGGCCGCCGACCAGCCCATCGAGACGTGGTCCTCCTGCATGGCGCTGGAGGGGATGGAGTCGACGGACGCGGGCGCGGCCAGCCGCTTGAGCTCCGAGACGATGGCGGCCTGTGTGTACTGGGCGATCATGTGGCCCGAGTCCACGCCGGGGTCGTCGGCGAGGAACGCGTTCAGCCCGTGGTTGCGCGCCACGTCGAGGAAGCGGTCCGTGCGCCGCTCGGCGACCGAGGCGACGTCGGCGACGGAGATGGCGAGGAAGTCCAGCACGCAGGCGACCGGGGCGCCGTGGAAGTTCCCGTTGCTCTCCACCCGCCCGTCGGGGGTCACCACGGGGTTGTCGACGGCGCTCGCCAGCTCGCGGGACGCCACGAGCGAGGCGTAGGCCGTGGTGTCGCGGGCGGCGCCGTGGACCTGCGGGGAGCAGCGCAGCGAGTACGCGTCCTGCACCCGGGTGCACTCGGGGCCGCGATGGCTCGCGACGATCGCCGACCCGGCGAGCAGGGCCCGCAGGTTGGCGGCGCTGTCGGCCTGGCCGGGGTGGGGGCGCAGGGCCTGGAGGCCGGCGGCGAAGACGGCGTCGGTGCCGAGCTGGCCCTCGACGCTCATGGCGGCGCCGATGTCCGCGGTGGCGAGCAGCCGGCGCAGGTCGTGGCAGGCCAGGATCAGCATGCCGAGCATGCCGTCCGTGCCGTTGATGAGCGCGAGGCCCTCCTTCTCGTGCAGCGTGACGGGCTCGATGCCGGCCGCGGCCAGCGCCTCGGCCGCGGGGCGCAGGACACCGTCGGCGTCCCGCACGTCTCCCTCGCCCATGACGGCGAGCGCACAGTGGGCGAGGGGAGCCAGGTCGCCGGAGCAGCCGAGGGATCCGTACTCGTGCACTACCGGGGTGATACCGGCGTTGAGCAGCGCGGCGTACGCCTGCGCGGTTTCCAGCCGGACGCCCGTGCGGCCCGTGGCGAGGGTCGACAGCCGGAGCAGCATCAGCGCGCGGACGACCTCGCGCTCGACCTCGGGGCCGGTGCCGGCGGCGTGCGAGCGGACGAGGCTGCGCTGAAGCTGTGCGCGCAGTTCGGTGGGGATGTGCCGGGTGGCGAGCGCGCCGAAGCCGGTCGACACGCCGTAGTGCGGGGTCGGGTCACCGGCGAGGGCCTCGATCACCTTGCGGCTGTGGACGATCGCGTCCTGGGCCGCGGTGGACAGCGACACGGTGGCCCCGTGGCGGGCGACGGACACGACATCGTCGGCGGACAGCGCGCCGACGTCTACGAGAACATTTGCCATGCGTCCATGAAGCACGAGGTCAGGGCGGTGCCACCATGCCCCGCCGGGAGATTCTATCTGGTATCCAAGACGCTGGGTCTGGTATCCCAGACGGGTTGATCGGGTCGGGACGGGAGGCGAGCGCCGGGACGGCGGCGGCGCGTGCCGGGGGCATCCTGCGGGTGGGGGCGCGGTAGCGTCGCCGCATGTCGATCGTTCCCGCCGCCGCACAGGTGCTGGCCGTCCTGCGCTACCTCGCCCGGCAGGCCGGGCCGGTGCAGGCGGCGACCATCAGCCGGGACGTGGGGCTGCCCCGCTCGACGACGTACCACCTCCTCGACACGCTCGTGCGCGAGGGGTTCGTGGTGCACCTCGCCGAGGAACGCCGCTACGGACTCGGCGTCAGCGCCTTCGAACTCGGCTCCGGCTACAGCCGCCAGGCCCCCTTCCAGCGGCTGGCCCGGGTGCCGCTGGCCGCGCTGGTCGACCGCACGGGACACAGCGCCCACCTCGCGGTCCTGCACGGCCGCGAGGTCATCTACGTCATCGAGGAACGGGCGCCGGGCCGGGCCCCGTTGGTGACGGAGGTGGGGGTCCGACTGCCCGCTCACCTGACGGCCAGCGGCCGGGCGATGCTCGCACGGCTCGCCCAGGGCCAGGTCCGGGCGCTGTTCCCCGACCCGTCCGCCTTCGTGATGCGCAACGAGGCCGGGCCCCGGTCCCTCTCGGCCCTGCGCGCCCTCCTGGTCGAGGTACGGCGCCGGGGATACGCGACGGAGGAGGGCGAGGTCACGCGTGGCTTCTCCTCGGTCGCCGCGCCCGTGCTCGACCACAGCGCCCACCCCATCGCGGGTGTGGCGGTGACGTTCCCTGCCGACGAGGTGGATGCGGAGCAGCGCGGGCGTATCGCCGAACAGGTCGCGGGCACGGCCGGTGAACTGAGCCGGCGGGTGGGCGGTGTACCGCCTCTGTGAAGAGGCCGTGAACGCACGCGAGTTGTCGTGTGCCCGTCCAGCGGTCGGCCTTGTGTGCGAGTGTGACGCCTCGGAATAGTGGGCGGCCCATCCTCCGCGCCCGGGCACCCCACTTGCCCGGGCGCGGCCCCCACAGGAGGTCATCTCGTGAAGCACCGGCGCATACCCAGGAAAAGAGCGGCAGTTGCGGGCGGGGCGGTCGTCGCCCTGATCGCCGCGGCCGTCACGTTCCAGAGTGCGAACGCCAGTGACAGCACCGAGCAGTACGCCCTCAAGTCCTTGACGGCGCCGGCGGCCGGGACACTCGCCGTCTCGCTGACGAAGGACCTGGGCGCCGACGGAGCCGGGGCATACTACGACCCCGAGGCCAAGGCCCTCGTGGTGAACGTCCTTTCCGAGGACGCCGCGCAGACCGTGCGCGAGGCGGGCGGCAAGGCCCGGATCGTCGAGAACACGCTCGCCGAGTTGACGGGTGCTCGGCAGACGCTGGCCGACAAGGCGCGCATCCCGGGCACGTCCTGGGCGACCGACCCGGTCGCGAACAGGCTGCTCGTCACGGCGGACCGTACGGTCGGGGGCGCGGAGCTGGCCAAGCTGCAGGAGGTCGTCAAGGGCCTCGGCGCGAAAGCCGAACTCCGGCGTACAGCGGGCGAGTTCAGGCCGTTCATCGCCGGCGGCGACGCGATCCACTCGGGCGGCGGGCGCTGCTCCCTCGGCTTCAACGTCGTCAAGGACGGCGAGCCGCACTTCATCACCGCCGGACACTGCGGCGAGTCCGGCAGCGAGTGGTCGGACTCGGCGGGCGGCGCGGCCGTCGGCACGATGGTCGACTCGCAGTTCCCGGGCAACGACTTCGCGCTGGTGAAGTACAGCGGGGACACCGCGCACCCGAGCGAGGTCAACCTCTACGACGGCAGCGCGCAGGCCATCACCAAGGCGGGCGACGCGACCGTCGGCATGCAGGTGCGGCGCAGCGGCTCCACGACGCAGGTCCACGACGGTGAGGTCACCGCACTCGATGCGACCGTGAACTACGGCAACGGCGACATCGTCGAGGGCCTCATCCAGACCACGGTGTGCGCCGAGCCGGGCGACAGCGGCGGCTCGCTCTTCGCGGGCGACACGGCGATCGGTCTGACGTCGGGGGGCAGCGGTGACTGCTCGTCGGGCGGGGAGACGTTCTTCCAGCCGGTGACGGAGGCGCTGTCGACGTTCGGCGCGGAGATCGGCTGACCCTGGTGTGACGATGGGGCCCGGGGGCACTGCCCCCGGGCCCCTCACGTGTGCGCGCCGCTCTTGGCGGGGCGGCTGCGAGCCCGGCGTCGGGGCTCCGGCCCGAACCCCGCGCCTCAAGCGCCGGCGGGGCTTCTTGTGTGCGGCGTCCCTGTCGGTGGGACCCGGCGTTCCCGCAGGTGGGGGCACGACCGGCGCGTCCGGACAACCGTCGCATGATTGTCGTACGAATGTTCGAAACTTGGTCTATGGTGGAAGGGACAGGGGAGGTGAGACGAGGCTGACCAGGAGGTGCGGATGCCGGGCTTCACGCATCTGCACACCGTTTCCGGGTTCTCCGTGCGATACGGAGCCTCCCACCCGGAGCGGCTTGCCGAGTGCGCTGCCGAGCGGGGCATGGACGGCCTCGCGCTGACGGACCGCGACACCCTCGCGGGGACGGTCCGCTTCGCCGAGGCGTGCTCCGGCGCCGGCGTACGGCCGCTGTTCGGTGTGGACCTCGCGGTGGGGGAGCGCGCACACCGGGAGGGGCCCGCCGAGCGCCGTCGCACACCGGTCCGCGGAGGCGCGTTCGTCGACGAATCCGCGCCCCGGACTGTCTTCCTCGCCCGCTCCCGCCAGGGCTGGGCCGACCTGTGCCGGATGATCACCGCCGCCCATGCGGCCGACCGGGAGAGCCCACTGCTGCCGTGGCAGGACAACCACGGCGATGGACTGACCGTGCTCCTCGGCCCCTCCTCCGAGGTCGGACGCGCGCTCGCCGCCGGCCGCCCCGACCGCGCCGCCGTGCTGCTCGGCCCCTGGCGCGAGCGGTACGGCGACCGGCTGTGCCTGGAGGTCGTCGACCACGGCCGCACCGGCACCGGCCCCGGCTCGCTGCGGCAGGCCGCCCGTACCCTCGGCCTCGCCGCCGACCAGGGCGTACGGGCCGTCCTGACCAACGCCGTCCGGTACGCGGACCCCGGCCAGGGCCCGGTCGCCGACGTCCTCGACTCGGCCCGCCGGCTCATACCCCTGGACCCGCGCAAAGGACTCGACAGCGGCGAGCGCTGGCTCAAGGACCCGGCCGCCATGGCCCGTGCCGCCGAGCGGGTCGCCGAGGCCGCCGGCTTCCGGCGCGACACCGCCCACCGGCTGCTCGCCATGACCGAGGAGACGGCCGCCGCCTGCCTGGTCGACCCCGAGGACGACCTGGGGATCGACAGCGTGCACTTCCCGGAGCCCCGTCTCGTGGGGGCGGAGCACCGCACCGCGCAGCGGGTGCTCGCCTCCCGCGCCGCGGCCGGCATGGTGCTGCGCGGCTACGAGGGCCGGCGTGCCTACTGGGAGCGGATGCACCACGAGCTGGACATCATCGCCCACCACGGATTCGCCTCCTACTTCCTGACCGTCGCCCAGGTGGTCGACGACGTGAAGCGGATGGGCGTCCGGGTGGCCGCGCGCGGCTCCGGGGCCGGTTCCCTCGTCAACCACCTCATCGGCATCGCGCACGCCGACCCGGTCGAGCACGGGCTGCTGATGGAGCGCTTCCTGTCCAAGCGCCGGCGGGTGCTGCCCGACATCGACATCGACGTCGAGTCCGCCCGCCGCCTCGACGTCTACCGCGCGATCATCGGCCGCTTCGGCGAGGAGCGGGTCGCGACCGTCGCCATGCCCGAGACCTACCGGGTGCGCCATGCCGTGCGGGACGTGGGCGCGGCCCTGTCGATGGACCCGGCCGAGATCGACCGGATCGCCAAGTCCTTCCCGCACATCCGGGCCCGCGACGCGCGCGCCGCGCTCGACGAGCTGCCCGAACTCCAGCCGGTCGCGAAGGAGCTGAAGCGGCGTGAACGGTTGTGGGAGCTGGTCGAGGCGCTGGACGCGCTGCCGCGCGGCGTCGCCATGCACCCGTGCGGAGTGCTGCTCTCCGACTCCTCGCTGCTCGCCCGCACCCCGGTGGTGCCCACGAGCGGCGAGGGCTTCCCCATGTCGCAGTTCGACAAGGACGACGTGGAGAGGCTCGGGCTGCTCAAGCTCGACGTCCTCGGCGTGCGGATGCAGTCGGCGATGGCGCACGCGGTCGCCGAGGTGCGCCGGGTCTCGGGGGAGGAGGTCGATCTCGACTCCCTGCCGCCCGGTGACCCGGACACCTACCGCCTCATCAGGTCCACCGAGACGCTGGGCTGCTTCCAGATCGAGTCCCCGGGCCAGCGCGACCTGGTCGGACGGCTGCAGCCGGAGAACTTCCACGACCTGGTCGTGGACATCTCGCTGTTCCGCCCGGGACCGGTCGCGGCCGACATGGTCCGGCCGTTCATCGCGGCCCGGCACGGGCGCGCGCCCGTCCGCTACCCGCATCCCGACCTGGAGGGGCCGCTGAAGGAGACGTACGGGGTGGTCGTCTTCCACGAGCAGATCATCGAGATCGTGAACATCATGACCGGCTGCGGGCGGGACGAGGCCGACCGGGTGCGGCGCGGGCTCTCCGATCGCGAGTCGCAGGGCAGGATCAAGGTCTGGTTCGCGCAGCGCGCCGGGGCGAAGGGGTACGGGCCCGAAGTGGTTGCCCGCACCTGGGAGATCGTCGAGGCGTTCGGCTCGTACGGCTTCTGCAAGGCGCACGCGGTCGCCTTCGCGGTGCCCACATACCAGTCGGCCTGGCTCAAGGCGCACCACCCGGCGGCCTTCTTCGCCGGGCTGCTCACGCACGACCCCGGCATGTACCCGAAGCGGCTGCTGCTGGCGGACGCGCGGCGGCGCGGGGTGCCCGTGCTGCCGTTGGACGTGAACCGGTCGGGCGCCGCCCATCGAATCGAACTGGTGTCTGGGGGCGAGGGTTCCGGGAGGTGGGGCCTGCGGCTCGCCCTCGCGGACGTCCACGGCATCAGCGAGGCCGAGAAGGCGCGCATCGAGGCCGGGCAGCCGTACTCCTCACTCCTGGACTTCTGGCAGCGCGCCCACCCCGGCCGGCCCGTCGCCGAACGGCTCGCCCAGGTCGGCGCCCTCGACGCCTTCGGCGCCAACCGCCGCGATCTGCTGCTGCACCTCGCCGAACTCCACCGCGGCGGACGCGGACCGGCGTCGTACGGCAGCCAGCTCCCGCTCGCCCAGGGCCGGCAGACCGCTTCCGTCGGCCTGCCCGACCTCGGTGACGCCGAACGTCTCAGCGCCGAGCTGGGCGTGCTCGGCATGGACGCCTCCCGCCACCTGATGGAGGATCACCACGCCTTCCTGGCCGAGCTGGGCGTGCTCTCCGCGCAGCGGCTGCGCGGCGCACGGCACGGCCAGACGGTGCTCGTCGCGGGCGCCAAGGCGGCCACCCAGACGCCGCCGATCCGGTCCGGGAGGCGGGTCATCTTCACCACGCTCGACGACGGCACCGGCCTGGTCGACCTCGCCTTCTTCGACGACAGCCACGCCGCCTGCGCCCACACCGTCTTCCACTCCTGGCTGCTGCTGGTACGCGGAGTGGTGCAGCGGCGCGGACCGCGCAGCCTCAGCGTGGTGGGCTCGGCGGCCTGGAACCTGGCCGAACTGGCGGAGCTGCGCCGCACCGGCGGCCTCGACGCGGTCGCGGCCCGGCTGGCGGCCCCGGCCGAGCACCCGGACGGCGACGCCACGGGCGGCCGCCGCATCCAGCTGCCGACGGGCTACGAGATGAACCCGTGGGCCGACCTGCGGCCGGCCGGTGACACGGCCGCCACCGGAAGGAAGTTGTGGCACCAGAGCCCGGGGAGCGCCGGATGATCCTCTACGTACGTTTCCTGCTGCCCCCGGCGTCCGCAGAGGCCGGGGCCGAGGCGATGCTGACCGACCTGCTCGGGGTGGCCGGGGACATCAGTCCTGTCGTCCAGGCGCAGCCGCCCGACGCCGCGCTCGTCGACGTCCGTGGCGCGGAACGGTACTTCGGCCGGGACACGGCCGAACTCGCCTCGCTGCTGCGGGTGCGGGCGCTGGCGTACTGCGGAGTGGACTGCGTCATCGGCGCCGGACCCGGCCCGATGCTCGCCCGGATGGCGGCGCGGGAGGCCGTGCCGGGTACGACCCTGGTGGTGGCGGAGGACGAGGCCGCCGCCTTCCTGGCGGACAAGCCGGTCGCCGCACTCGACGGCGTGGGGCGCGCGACGGCCCGCACCCTGTGCGCCTACGGCCTCGACTCCGCCGGGCGCGTCGCCGACGCGCCGCTCGCCGTGATCCAGCGGATCCTGGGCGCGCGGGCGGGCCGTGAGGTGTGGGAGCGGGCACGCGGCATCGACCGTACGACCGTCGTCCCGGGCGCCCTCGCCTCCTCGGTCGCCGCCGAACGGAGCTTCCCCTTCGACGAGTTGGACCAGACGGAGCACCGCAGGGCGCTGCTCTCGCTCGCCGAGGAGCTCGGCGCGCGGATGCGCGGCGAGCACGAGGTGTGCCGTTCCCTGACCCTCACCGTGCGCTACGCCGACCGGTCCACGACCGTCCGCACCCGCACCCTGCGCGAGCCGACCGCGCACTCCGCGGCGCTCACCGGCGCCGCGTACGCCCTGCACGCGTCGCTCGGACTGCAGCGGGCCAGGGTGCGCGGGCTGGCGCTGCGTGCCGAGGGCCTGATGCCGGCCGAACGCGCCACCCGGCAGCTGACGTTCGACCCGGCCGACGAGCGGGCGCGCCGGATCGAGGCCGTGGCGGACCGGGTCCGCGCCAGGTTCGGCCCGGGCGCGGTCGGACCGGGTTCCCTGGCCGCGTAGGCCCCAGGACCGCCCGGCGCCCGAGCGTTGTTGGCGGACCCCGCCCCGTCGTCCTCGTCCACGGGCCTTCGGCGCCGCGATCGGTGTGTTCGGCCTGGTGGCCTGCCACGAGGTGGCGGAACGCCCCCGACCCGGCGCACGCCGAGCCCGCCACCCGCGCCTCCGGCTTCGGCTGATCCACCGGCAAGGCGGCCGTCCGCTCGGGGGAGCGGACGGCCGCCTTCGGCCTCCAGAGGCTGTCAGCGGCTGTGGCGGCCGCCCGACACCGCGGGCCGGCGGCGGCCCAGGCCGAACAGCGCCGCGGCGCCGACTGCCAGCGCGGCCGCACCGCCGACCGCCATGTACGCCGTGCTGCCGTCGCCGCCCGTCTCCGCAAGGTTCTCGCCCGCGGGCTGCGAGGCGGCGGCGGACGGCGTACCGGCGCCCTTCGCCTCGGGGGCGTTGTCGGCGGGCGCGGACGACGGCGCCGCGTCGGGCTTCTCGGCGGGCGCGGCTGCCTCGGCGTGGTCGTCACCGCCGTGACCGCCGTGGTCCACCGTCGACTTGTCCGCGCCCTCCTCGATCTCCTGGTCCGAGGGCGCGGACGCGGCCGGCGCGGGAACACCGCCGCTCTCCTTGCCGAACACCACGTCGGAGCACGTGTAGAACGCCTCCGGGGAGTCCGAGCGCTGCCAGATCGAGTAGACCAGGTGCCGTCCCGACCGGTTCGGCACGACGCCGTCGAAGACGTACGCGCCGTTCTCCAGCTTCGGGTCCGTGACCTTCGCGAAGGGCTTCGCCTCCAGGTCGGACCACTTCAGCGGCTTGGTCGGGTCGTAGCCGTCCTTCGTCAGGTACAGCTCGAAGGTGCCCTTGTGCGGAGCGGTCGCCCGGTACCGGAAGGTGTGGTTGCCCGCGGCGAGCGGAGAGGAGGGCCAGTCGGCGCGGGGCAGGTCGAGCCCCTTGTACTTGTCACGGCCGGCGCTGCACAGCTCGCCGTCCGGGATCAGCTGCCGGTGGTTGCCCGCGGCATTGGCGATGTTGACCTCGTTCCAGTCGTAGAACGCCTGCGTGCCGCTCGCCGCGACCGCCGCCTTGCACGCCGGCGACACCGGGCTCTCCGGCCCCTCGGCGAAGCAGGCGGACACCCGGCTGACCGGGTCGGTCATCGACCCGTGGGCGACCGCCGGAGCGGCGGCCAGTCCGGCCAGCGCGACCGGGGCGAGACCGAGTGCGGCGACCGTGGCGGCCCTGCGGCGAGCGGTCATGGTGACGTTCTCCTTCGGATGACGGCGGAGGCGTATGAGGGGCGGGGCCCGGCTCGAGCGGGCGGTGCGGCCCCCCGTAGGACTACGGCGCCGACTGCTCGAACCGGCCCCGGCGATCAGCAAGCTAGCCCCTGATCATCGCGAAATCGCCTGCTGGGAGCGGGGAATGGCGATCCTTATGCTCCCTTTAAGGTGACACTAAGAAGGGCCTCAGGAAGCGGGCCGCTCGCATGCGGCCCCCCGGCCACGGCCGTAGCGTGGGACCGGCACTGTCCGTCACGATGCCGGGAGCGAGCGATGGCCGGGGAGATCTCCTTCTTCGAGCTGGGCGTTGGCGACTCCGAGCGGGCCCGGACCTTCTACGGCGGCCTGTTCGGCTGGAGCTTCGAGGCGGGTACGACGGAGGGCGGCGGCTACGCGATCCGCACCGCCGGCGTCCCCGGTGGCGTGCACGGCCAGGATCCGGGCGCGAGCCCGTACGTGTTCTTCCGGGTCGACGACATGCGGGCGGCGGTCGCCCGGGTCCGGGAGCTCGGCGGCACGGTCGAGGACGCCGACCTGAGCGGTGACGAGGAGTCGGTCGCGCGCTTCGGCCGCTTCCAGCTCTGCCAGGACGACCAGGGCTCCCCCTTCGGACTCCACCAGCCACCGGCGGCGTCCGGCTGACTCGCGGGGATCAGCCCACCCGGCGGTAGCGGCGTTCCGGGCGGCCCGTGCCCCCGTAGCGGAGCGTCACCTCGGCGCGGCCCGTCTCCGCGAAGTACTCCAGGTAGCGACGGGCGCTCACGCGGGACAGCGAGCCCGCCTCGGCGCACTCCGAGGCCGACAGGTCGCCCGGGTGGTCGCGCAGGATGCGTTCGACCAGCTCCGCCGTGTGCGCGGCGAGCCCCTTCGGCAGCTCGCGCGACCCCGGCGGACGGGTGCCGAAGATCTGGTCCACGTCCTCCTGGCGCGCCTCGTCCAGCCGCTCGAGACGCGACCGCAGCGACGCCACGTGCCGCAGCTGTTCCTGGAGCGCCGCCTGGTTGAACGGCTTGATCAGATAGTGCAGCGCCCCCGCCCGCAGCGCGGACCGCACCACCGCCGCATCCCGAGCGGCCGTGATGAACAGGGCGTCCGCGCTCACCCGGTCCGGGTCGCCCGCCTCGGCCGCGCGCAGCTCGCGCAGCACACTGATCCCGTCCATGTCGGGCAGATACACGTCGAGCAGCACGAGATCGGGCCGCAGCCGCTCCGCGGCGCTCAGCGCCTCGGCACCGCTGTGGGCCACGCCGACGACCGTGAACCCCTCCGTCGCGGACACATAGCGGCTGTGCAGCTTGGCGACCATGAAGTCGTCGTCCACCACCAGCACCTTGGTCACGCGAACACGCTAGGCGGCGACCACAAGGACCACAACGTCCGTTGATTCCGGAAGAGAGACAGCTTCTTAACGCGAAGGCAACATGTGGGCCACTTCACCACTCCCTCCCACCGCTCATGAGAGGCCCTCCCCGTGCGATTGCGCACCTCCATCGCCCTGCTCGGGGCCGCGCTGCTGGTGATCGCCGTACCGCCGCTGCTCTCCACGGACGGCGGCACCGACGCCGGCACGCAGATCCCCGGACTGCGTTTCATGGTCCCCAACACCCCCGGCGGCGGATACGACATCACCGCCCGCACCGCCGCCAAGAACGCCGAGGACGCCGGGCTCACCCACGGCATCGAGGTCTTCAACCTCCCCGGAGCCGGCGGCACCGTCGGGCTCACCCGCCTCGTCGGCGAACACGGCAACGGCAAGCTCGCCATGTCCATGGGCCTCGGCGTCGTCGGCGCCGCGCACACCAACAAGGCGCCGACGACCCTCGCCGACACCACACCGATCGCCCGGCTCACCGAGGAGCAGGACATCGTCGTGGTCGCCAAGGACTCCCCGTACAAGACCATCGGCCAGCTGCTGGACGCCTGGCGGAAGAACCCGGGCAAGCTCGCCGTCGGCGGCGGCTCCTCGCCCGGCGGCCCCGACCACCTCGCGCCCATGCTGATGGCCCGGGCCGCCGGCATCGAGCCCAAGTCCGTCAACTACGTCCCCTTCGACGGCGGCGGCGAACTGCTCGCCTCGATCCTCGGCAACAAGGTCGCCTTCGGCGTCTCCGGCGTCGGCGAGTACCTCGACCAGATCAAGTCCGGAGAGCTGCGGCTGCTGGCCGTCACCGGCCCGCAGCGGGTCCCGGGGCTCGACGCCCCCACCCTGCGCGAGGCCGGCCTCGACACCGACTTCACCAACTGGCGCGGCATCGTCGCCCCGCCCGGACTGAGCGGTGCGGAACGCGACAAGCTCGTCCGTCTCGTCACCGAACTGCACACGTCGAAGCAGTGGCGGGACTCCCTGAAGAAGAACGGCTGGGACGACGCCTTCCTCGCCGGCGACGCCTTCGGCGACTTCCTGAAGGAACAGGACGAAGAGGTCGACTCGGTGCTGAAGGAGCTGGGACTGTGAGCGACTCCACCCGTACCGCAGAGGGGCGCCGCTCCTGGCTGCGCGAGCACTCCGAGCTCGGCGTGAGCCTGCTGCTCCTCGTGATCGGCGTCCTCGTGCTGACCGACGCGCTGACCATGAACGTCGAGATCGCGCAGCGCGGTCCCGTGGGACCCAAGACCGTCCCCGTCGTCGTCGGCACCGGCCTGCTGGTCGTCGCCCTCCTCCTCGCGCTGGACGTCCTGCGCGGCGGCCGTGGCGAGGCCGAGGGCGGCGAGGACATCGACCTGAGCGAGCCGAGTGACTGGCGCACGGTCCTGCTCCTCGGCGGCGTCTTCCTGGCCTTCGCCGTGCTGATCGGCCCGCTCGGCTTCCCGATCGCCGGGGCGCTGCTCTTCTGGGGCTCCGCCTTCGCGCTCGGCAGCAGACACCACGACCGCGACCCGCTGATCGCCGCGGTCCTGTCGGTCGTCACCTACTTCGTCTTCAACAACCTGCTCGGCGTCCCGCTGCCCGGCGGTCCGCTGATGGGAGTGCTCTGATGGATCCCCTGAACTCCCTTCTCGACGGCTTCGGCACCGCGCTGACCCCGATCAACCTGCTCTGGGCCGCGATCGGCGTGCTGCTCGGCACCGCGATCGGCGTCCTGCCCGGCATCGGCCCGGCGATGGCGGTGGCGCTGCTGCTGCCGGTGACGTACGGACTGGAGCCGACCGGCGCGTTCATCATGTTCGCCGGCATCTACTACGGCGCGATGTTCGGCGGTTCGACCACGTCCATCCTGCTCAACACCCCGGGCGAGAGCGCGGCCGTCGTCGCCGCGCTGGAGGGCAACCCGATGGCGAAGGCCGGGCGGGGCGCCCAGGCCCTCGCCGCCGCCGCCATCGGCCACTTCACCGGCGGCATGATCGGCACGATCCTGCTCGTCGCCCTCGCCCCGACCGTCGCGGATCTCGCCGTCGACATCGGCGCGCCCGACTACTTCGCCATCATGGTGCTGGCCTTCATCGCCGTCACCTCGGTCCTCGGCTCCTCCCGCATCCGCGGACTGGCCTCCCTGCTGATCGGCCTCACCATCGGTCTGGTCGGCCTGGACCAGATGACCGGCCAGCAGCGCCTCACGTTCGGCTCGCTGCAACTCGCGGACGGCATCGACGTCGTCATCGTCGCCGTCGGCCTCTTCGCGATCGGCGAGGCCCTGTGGGTCGCCGCCCACCTGCGCCGCACGACGGGCGAGCCCATTCCCGTCGGCCGCCCCTGGCTGGCCGGGTCCGACGTGAAGCGCACCTGGAAGGCATGGCTGCGCGGGCCCGTCATCGGCTTCCCGTTCGGCGCGATCCCGGCCGGCGGCGCCGAGATTCCGACCTTCCTGTCCTACGTGACCGAGAAGCGGCTGTCCAAGCACAAGAACGAGTTCGGCCGCGGCGCCATCGAGGGCGTCGCCGGTCCCGAGTCGGCGGCATCCGCGTCGGCCGCGGGCACCCTCGTGTCGATGCTGACCCTCGGTCTGCCGACGACCGCCGTCGCCGCCGTGATGCTCGCCGCCTTCCAGCAGTACGGCATCCAGCCCGGGCCGCTGCTCTTCGAGCGCGAACCCGACCTCGTGTGGGGCCTGATCGCCTCTCTCTTCGTCGGCATGGTGCTCCTGCTCGCGCTCAACCTGCCGCTCGCGCCGGTCTGGGCGAAGCTGCTGCGCATCCCGCGGCCGTACCTCTACGCGGGCATCCTCTTCTTCGCCGCGGTCGGCGCGTACGCCGTCGGCGGAGAGGCGCTGGACCTGGTGATCCTGCTCGTCATCGGCCTCATCGGATGCGGCATGCGGCGCTACGGACTGCCCGTCCTGCCCGCGGTCATCGGCGTCATCCTCGGCCCGGCCGCCGAGCAGCAGCTGCGCCGCGCTCTGCAGATCAGCGACGGCAGCGTCACCGGACTGGTCAACACACCCTTCTCCGTGGCCGTCTACACGGTGATCGTGATCCTGCTGGCCTGGCCGCTGCTGAAGAAGGTGATCGTCCGCCGCCGTAATGTGACGGCATGACCCATGCCATGCCCCGCCTCGCCACCACCGACGACGTTCCCAGGGTGAAGGCCGTGACCGACGCGGCCTACCACCACTACATCGAACGGATCGGTCTCGTACCGGCCCCGATGGAGGCGGACCACGCCGCAGACGTGGCCGCCGGGAGGGTGTTCGTGGTGGGCGATCCGGTGATCGGCCTCGTCGTGATCAGGACCGAGGCCGATCACCTGTACCTGGACAACATCGCCGTCCACCCCGACGCCCAGGGCACGGGCACCGGCCGCAGCCTGCTCGCCTTCGTGGAAACGCGCGCCCGGGAACTCGGCCTGCCCGAGGTGCGGCTGCTGACGAACGCGAAGATGTGGGAGAACCAGCGAATGTACGAGCGGTACGGCTACGAGGTCGTCGAGCGGCGCACCGAGGGCGCCTACGACCGCTTCCACTACCGCAAGCCGCTGACCTGAACCGGAGCCCGCCGCAAGCCGGTTGTCAGTGGCGGCTGCGACGATCGGACCATGACGACGATCGACTGGAACGCCTTGGCGGTCACGTTCGACCAGGAGCCGGACCACGGCCTCACGGACCCCGCGGTCCGGCGCGCCTGGGCCGAGCGGCTCCGGCAGTGGCTGCCGCCCCACCCGTCGGACGTGCTCGACCTCGGCTGCGGCACGGGCAGCCTCGCCCTCCTCGCCACCGAGCAGGGCCACCGGGTGACCGGCGTGGACCTCTCGCCCGAGATGGTCGTCCGCGCACGGGCCAAACTCGCCGGCACAGGAGCCGAGATCCTCGAAGGCAGCGGGGACCGGCCCCCGGTCGGGGAGCGCCGGTTCGACGTCGTCCTCGCCCGGCACATGGTCTGGCTCCTGCCCGATCCCGAGGCCGCCCTGCGCCACTGGGCCTCGCTCCTGCGGCCGGGCGGCCGGCTTGTCCTCGTCGAAGGCGTCTGGGCCGGTGACGGCCTGCCGGCCGAGCGGCTCACCAAGGCCCTCGCACCTCTCGCCGAGCGGATCCACCACGAACGCCTGTCGCAGGACCCGGCCCTGTGGGGCAGGGCCGTCGACGACGATCGCTACGCGCTGGTGGCGTGCACGGCCGCACCCCGCAGGCACACCGAGGTGATCGACGTGCACCTGGTGCTGCGCCGCGGGGACGAGGTGCTGCTCGCCCGCCGCGCCAACACGGGCTACGCGGACGGCCTGTGGCACGCACCGTCGGGCCACGTCGAGGACGGCGAGGACGTGCGCGCCGCGATGGTGCGCGAGGCGGCCGAGGAGATCGGCGTCCAGCTGGCGCCCGGCGACCTGGGGGCCGCACTGGTCATGCAGCACCGCGGCCCGGGCGGACAGCCGCGCACCGGCTGGTTCTTCGAGGCGGACCACGACGCGTGCGGCGAGCCGTACAACCGCGAGCCGGACAAGTGCTCCGAGATCGCCTGGCACCGGCTGGACGCCCTGCCGGGCGACATGGTCGCCTACTGCAGGGCAGGGCTGGAGGCCTACCGCGCGGGGGAGAGGTTCGTCGTCCACTGGCACGAGGACGGCGACTCCATCGCGTACGAGGCCGACGCGCCGGACCGGGCGGTGGTGCTTCCGGTCAGCCGAGGAGATCGCTGAAGGAGCCTTCGCGGGCGAGGACTTCGAGCTCGTCGAGAGCGCGCACGGCCGCGTCCGCCGCCTGCGGGTCCCGGCCGGCGAGGCCGCTCTCGGCGAACTCGTCCTCGTCGAGACGCAGGACCGTCCGCCCGTCCGCCGACACCCACAGGTCCAGGTCCAGGTCCTCGACGACCACCTCGGTGCCGTCGACCACGGCGGGCCGGGCGATGTCGCAGTACCAGCCCTTCAGCACGCCCGCGCCCGTGCGGACCTCCTTCACCGAGTACCACCGGTCGCGCCAGTAGTGCTCGGTGAACACATCACCCGGCTCGAACCGCACGAAGCCGAAGTCACGGACCCCCGGGGCGGCCCAGGGAGCCCGCACCACCAGATGCGTGCCGTCGTCGGAGAGCAGCTCGGCGGGGTAACGGATCTTCGTCGCGCCGGCCTTGACCAGGCGGACCTCAGCCGAGCGTACGGACATGCCGGACCTCCGAAGCGCAGATCTCGTACCCGAACCACCGGTTGACCGCCAGCATGGGGCCGTTGCCGGCGTCATTGCTCGTGAAGGCGTCCGTGAAACCGGCCGCCCTCGCCCGGCGCAGCGAATCCGTCTTGGCGAGCTTCGCGAAGCCCTTGCCCCGGTGGGCGCGCACGGTGCCTGTCATGCCGCTCAGATATCGGGTCCTGCGGTCGGTCATCGCCGCGGTGTACGCGGCGATCTCGCCGTCCACGACGACGACCGTGGACAGGCCGCGGTCGAGCAACGGGTGCTCCCAGGTGTGGCGGATCCAGTCGGCGTAGTCGGTGAAGTCCGCACCGACGTCACTCGGCTCGTCGGACGTCGCCTCGGCGTCCGCGTGGAACACGGGGCGCGGGTCGTCCCCGAAGTCCGCGGCCGTCCGCAGCTCGACCCCGGGCGGCAGGGGCGGCAGGCCGGGCAGCGTGCCGGCCGCCAGGCCGAGGCGCAGGTGGTGCGCCGCGCGGCTGGGGCGGAAGCCGCGCCTCTCGGCGAACGCGCGGCACGCGGGGCTGTCCTCGACCCACGAGAACAGGGAGTGGGCGCCTTCCGCGGTCACATGCTCCTCGGCCGTGCGCAGCAGCAGACCTCCCGCGCCGTGTCCCCGGTGCTCGGGGTGGACCACCGGGTTCGCCCACGCGAGTCCGGGCTCGGCGGCGTCGTACGCGATGCCGACGTGCGACATGCCGACGACGACGCCGTCCCGCTCGGCCAGCAGCAGGCGGTACTTCTTGGCCGGGTTGGCGGTGCGCACGTCGAAGAGGACCGACTCGGGGGTGGCCACGTCGAACGGCAGCACCGCACGCCGGATCCGGGTCACGCCCTCGGCGTCCTCGGCGCTGTCGGCACGGAGATCTCGGACGATGACAGTCATGGGGCCGAACGCTACGGGCCGCCGCGCCGCCGTGCCTCCCAATATCGGGACGGTGGGGGAGAATCGCGTCGTGACCCTGAACATCACCATCGACCCGGAAGCCGCGGACGCGCCGTACGAGCAGGTGCGCGCCCAGATCTCCGAGCGGGCCCGCTCGGGCGAGCTGCCGGTGGGCTACCGGCTGCCTACGGTCCGGGGCCTGGCCGAGGAACTGGGCCTCGCGGCCAACACGGTGGCCAAGGCGTACCGGGCGCTCGAGAGCGACGGCGTGATCGAGACCCGGGGCCGCAACGGCACGTTCGTGGCGGCGGCGGGCGACGCGGCGGCCCGCCAGGCCGCGGCGGCGGCCGCGGCGTACGCGGCGGAGGTGCGCCGCCTCGGCCTCTCGCGGGAGGAGGCGCTCGCGGCGGCCAACGAGGCCCTGCGGGCGGCGTACGCCCGGACGGAGTGATGTTCCCCTGACCGGGGGCTCCGCCCCCGGACCCCCGCGCCTCAAACTCCCCCTACGGCCTGGCGGCCGTGGGAGGTGCCCCCAGCGGGGCTGCATTTGCAGCCCGTCCGGCGATTGAGGACACCGCGCGCAGCGCGGTACCGGGTCCGGGCGGAGCCCGGTTTCGGGAAGGGGCGGGGAGGGGAACGGCCCCGCGCAGCGGCCACCCCGCCCCGCCCCCCGCGTCACAGATACAGCCCCGCATCCGCCCCCGCCGACTGCGACGGCACCGACGCCGGAGACGTCCCGCGGCGCAGCGCGAACAGCTCCGCCAGCGTCGCGCCCTCGCGCCCCACGCCCTCCTCCGTGCCGAGCCAGGACACCGCCTCACCGCGCGTCAGCGGGCCGACCTCGATTCGGGCCAGGCAGCGGCCCGGGCGGACCACGGCCGGGTGGAGGCGCTCCAGGTCCTCGTTCGTCGTGACGCCGACCAGGACGTTGCGGCCCTGGCCCAGCAGACCGTCCGTCAGGTTGAGCAGGCGCGACAGCGCCTGGCCCGCCGTGTGCCGGGCCTCCCCGCGGATCAGCTCGTCGCAGTCCTCCAGCAGGAGGAGCCGCCAGCGGCCCTTCGCCGTGCCCTCGTCCTCGCCGATGGCGATGTCCATCAGGTAGCCGACGTCGTTGAACAGCCGCTCCGGATCAAGCACGCAGTCGACCTGGCACCAGTCGCGCCACGAGCGCGCCAGCGTGCGCAGCGCCGACGTCTTGCCGGTGCCGGGCGGGCCGTGGAGCAACAACAGCCGTCCGGCGATGTCGTCCGGGGTGACCTTCATCAGCCGGTCCATCGCGTCGGCCACCGGCGCCGTGTAGTTGGGCCGGATCTCCTCCCACGTGCCGGCGGAGATCTGACGGGTCGTGCGGTGCGGGCCGCGCCGCGGTGAGACGTACCAGAAGCCCATGGTGACGTTCTCCGGCTGCGGTTCGGGCTCGTCGGCCGCGCCGTCCGTCGCCTCGTCGAGCACCTTCTGGGCGAGCTCGGAACTGACGGCGGTCACCGTGACGTCCGCACCCCGGTTCCACCGCGACACGAGCAGGGTCCAGCCCTCGCCCTCGGCGAGTGTGGCGCTCCGGTCGTCGTCACGGGCCGACCGCAGCACGGACGCCGAGGGCGGCAGCAGCGTCGCGCCGGGCTTGACGCGGTCGATGGTCGAACTGTGCGAGTAGGGCTGCTCACCCGCCGCGAAGCGGCCGAGGAACAGCGCGTCGACGACGTCCGAGGGTGAATCGCTGTCGTCGACGTTGAGCCGGATCGGCAGGGCGTCATACGGGTTGGCAGACATACGCCCATGATCCGGCACTGCCCGGGGCGCCGCACCGTGTTTTGCCAGGTGCGGCGCCCCGTGGTGTCTCCCCCGGATCCGGCCACGGCCGACGGCCCGACACGTTGCCGGTCCCGGCCTTCTTTTACGGCTGTTGGGGCGTTCCGGGCCGTAACCTTCCCTTCGGTCGCCGTGATCGCTTTTAGACCAATGACCCGTCAGTAACATTCTTGGCATGGACACTTCCGACGAACCGGCTGCGCTGCTACGCAAGTTGAGGCAGAGATCCTGCTCAAGGGAGGTTCCATGAAACTGTCCCGAGTCGCGGCACTCTCATCCTCACTCCTCCTCGGCGCCGTTCTCGCTCTCACGGGAGCGGGCCCGGCGCAGGCCGATTCCACCGTCCAGGCCGTGGACTACGTGGCACTCGGTGACTCCTACTCCTCCGGTGTGGGAGCGGGCAGTTACGACAGCTCCAGCGGCAACTGCAAGCGCAGCACCCGCGCCTACCCCAAGCTCTGGGCGGCGAACAACTCCCCCTCGTCGTTCGCCTTCACCGCCTGTTCCGGTGCCCGCACCGGTGATGTGACCAGCGGTCAGCTGGGGCCGCTCAACTCGGCCACCGACCTCGTCTCCATCACGGTCGGCGGCAACGACGCGGGCTTCGCCGATGTGATGACCACCTGCGTCCTGGGCTCCGACGCCGAGTGCCTGGCCCGGATCGAGGAGGCCAGGCGCTACGTCGACACGACCCTGCCCGGCAAGCTCGACCAGGTGTACTCGGCGATCCGGGCCAAGGCGCCCGCCGCGCGGGTCGTCGTCCTCGGCTATCCGCGCTTCTACAAGCTCAACGGCAGCTGCTACGCCGGTATGAGCGAGATCAAGCGGTCCGCCATCAACGGGGCGGCCGACCACCTCAACGCGGCGACCGCCAAGCGCGCGGCCGATCACGGATACGACTTCGGCAGCGTCGTCGGTACGTTCACCGGACACGAGATCTGCTCCGGGGCCGCCTGGCTGCACAGCGTCAACTGGTTCAACATGAGCGAGTCGTACCACCCCACGGCATCCGGACAGTCCGGCGGCTACCTGCCCGTCTTCGCCTCCCAGGCCTGATCCGGCAACCGGTCTGCGCGTCGGGACCGGACGGCCTCCACCCCCCACCGTGCAACCCCAGGCCCTGCCCGCCCCGCCGGCCGGCAGGGCCTGCCTCGTCACCCGCCCAGCACAGCCCAGAGGAGCGCCGCGAGCGTCAGGAGGAGCAGCGCCACGCCTGCCGCCAGCACCGTCGCGGCACGGCGCGGATCGGCGGCGGACGGCGACGGGCCCGCGGACGGTCCGCTGCCGCCGACGTCCCGGTCGGCATCGTCCCGACCGGCATCGTCCCGGTCGGCATCGTCCCGGTCGGCATCGTCCCGGCCCGCGGGGGGCTGCGACGGCGGCGGTGCGCTCGCACGCGGGGCTCCGCCCGCGCTCGCCAGCCGCAGCCGGTGCTCGGCCTCCGGCGCCGGCATCCGCTCCGCCGCGTCCCGCCGCATCAGCCCCGCGATGACCGGCGCCAGCGCGCCCGCCCGCTCGGACAGCCCGACGTCCTCGCCCGCGTCAGGGGAGCGGCCCTCGACCGCCGCGTACAACAGGGCCCCGAGCGACCACAGATCCGCGTCGGCACCCCGCTCGCCGTCCGGTGCGGACTCCGGCGCCGTGCCGAAACCGGTCAGCATCACCCGGCCGTCGTTGGCGACGAGCACGTTGGCCGCCCTCACGTCGTGGTGCGCCACACCCGCCGCGTGGGCGGCGCGCAGGGCGGCGACGACCTCGGCGCCGATGTGCGCGACACGCGCGGGCGGCAGCGGTCCCTCCGCCTCCAGCACGTCCGACAGGGCGAGGCCGCGTACGAGTTCCCGCACGATCCAGGGGCGGCCGTCGTCGGTGACCACGTCGTGGACGGCGACCACATTGCGGTGCGAGACGCGGCCCGCGGTCCGCGCGGCCCGCTCCAGCCGTCCGTACAGCTCGCGCGCCGCCATGGCGTCGAGACCGGCCGGTGCGCGGACCTCCTTGACGGCGACCTCGCGGCCCAGCAGTTCATCGCGGGCCAGCCACGCCACGCCCGTACGGCCCTCGCCGAGCGCCCCGATCAGTCGGTAGCGCTCCGCAATCAGACGGTCGGCTCCCGGTGGTCCGCTCATGCCCTGTGCCCCCTGTCCGCAGTCAGCGCCGCAACACGGTGGAAACCCCTCGAATCTAGCTCAACTGTCCGGCGTATGACACAGGTTGACCAGCCATCAGTTCACCGGCCCGCTGTCGGGGCCGGTAGCGGTGGCCCAACTCGCCCTGAAATCAGTCATATTCGGAGAGTAACCGTCAACCTCCGTATGAGTGTGGTGAATCATGCGGCCGGGATACACGGGTGTCCCGCCGGGGAGATAGGGTTAATGTGCCCGAGCCGGGTGTCTCGTACGGGTGGGGAGTGACATGGATCAGATAACAGTTCGCAGCAGGCCCCGTGTGCCTGCCATCACGTGCGGAAGCGTCGCGACCAGTTCGCGCCTCGACCGCCACCTCTCGGTGCTCGGCGGCCCCGCCGTCCCGCAGCGCGAGGCCGCCGAGGCGACCCTGCTGATGCGCGAGCTGACCTCTCGCGACGTGCGGCACGGTCGCGGGAGCAAGAGCGCGCGCGTCTCGCTGTTCGCCCCGCTGCGGCGGCTGCGGCGCTCCCTTTTCGGCAGCCGCGGCTGACCGACCCCGCCCCGACCCCTTCCTTGCGCGACCGCTCAGGCGACCACACCGTCCCGGCGTAGCGCCGCCGCGGCCTCTTCCGTCACTCCCAGGGCCCGCAGCAGCGCGTCGGTGTGCTCGCCGAGCGAGGGAATCGCCCCCATCCGCGCCGGGGCCCCGCCCGGCAGCGTGATCGGGGGCAGCAGCGCCCGCAGCGGCCCGGCCGGCGAGTCGACCTCGCGCCATCGGTCGCGGGCGGCCAGCTGCGGATGCCCGGCCACGTCCGTCACGGTGTTCAGGCGCGCGCACGCGATGCCCGCGGCCTCCAGCCGGTCGATCGCGTCCTGCGTCGTCAGCCCCACCAGGGCCTTGGCCACCGCCGCGTCCGTACGCGCCCGGTTCGTGGTGCGCGCGGTGTTCGTGGCGAAGTCCGGGTCGTCGGCCAACTCCGGCCGCTCCAGCACCAGTTCGGCGAGCCGGCGCCACTCGCGGTCGTTCTGCACCGACAGCAGCACCTGACCGCCGTCGGCGGTGTCGTAGGCGTCGTAGGGGGAGATGACGGCGTGCGCGACGCCCGTGCGCGCCGGGGCCGCACCTCCGTGCATCCCGTGGTGGAGCGGGTGGCCCATCCACTCGGTCAGCGACTCCAGCATCGAGATCTCGACCGGGCCGCCGCGGCCCGTCGTGCCGCGCCGCAGCAGCGCCGCCAGAACGCCCGAGAAGGCGTACATCGCGGCGGCGATGTCGGCGGCCGGGATGCCGGCCTTCACCGGCTCGGTCGCGGTCCCCGTCACCGAGACCAGGCCGGCCTCGCACTGCACGAGCATGTCGTACGCACGCTTGTGCGCGTACGGGCCTCCCGCGCCGTAGCCCGAGATGTCCACGGCGATCAGCCGGGGGTGGCGGGCGCACAGGGCCGCGGCGTCGAGGCCGAGCCGGGCCGCCGTGCCCTGTGCGAGGTTCTGCACGAACACGTCGGCGTCCGCGACGAGCCGGTGCACGATGTCCAGGCCCCGCGGGTCCTTGAGGTCGACGGCGATCGACTCCTTGCCGCGGTTGCACCAGACGAAGTGCGAGGCGAGCCCGCGGGCCGCGGTGTCGTAGCCGCGAGCGAAGTCGCCGCCGTCGGGGCGCTCGACCTTGATCACACGCGCGCCGAGGTCGGCGAGCTGGCGCGTGGCGAACGGCGCGGAGACGGCCTGCTCGACGGCGACGACCGTGATGCCGTCCAGGGGCAGTGGCTGTTGGCTCATAGGCCGTGTCTAATGTGCGGCGACCGTCTTTGTCACCCCTTCATGAAGCCGGCCGGCCGACTTGTCCACGACGTCCCCTTGACGGGTGTGCTTCTCGGGGGGCGCTGCGCCTTGGTGTGTCGGGGCGCTGCCCCGAGCCGCGCGCCTCAATCGCCGGCGGGACTGAATGTGCGCGGGGCAGGGAACGTCACAGCAGGGCGAACTGGCCGTCCGGGCCCTCCTCCGGGTGATCCAGGACCGATGCCGGCCGGCGTGCCGGCCCCGGCGGGGGCAGCACCCCCGCCGCGCGCAGCTCCGCCGCCCCGATCCGGGCGCCCTCCGCCAACCGCTTCCGCTCCGGCTCCAGTTCCGCCAGCAGCGCCAGCACCGTGATCAGTTCCAGGAGCTCGGACGTCCACTCCTGTGGCCAGGACGCCGGCCGCAGCGCCTCCAGGGAGCCCGGTTCCCCGACGGCCGTGCGCTGCGCGAACCACAGCTCCAGCACCCGGACGCCACCCGCCTGGAAATCCCAGGCGCCGCGCGGCACCGGCGCGACGCGGCCCGCGTCGCCGATGATCAGCGTCTCCTCGTCGGCGTCGTACGCGAGCGCCTCCGGCCGAGCGGGCAGGGCCGCACGCACGTAGGGGCGCCGGCCGCCCGGCAGCCTCGGGCGCTCCCCGCCGCGCGCGCCGCGCAGCTGGATCCGCATCGCCCGCCGGCCGAGCTCCACTCCCGCCGCCCACACGGAGGCGTCGGCGGTCAGCGGCACGACGCACCCCGCCGGGGAGGCGACGGCCGACGCCAGGGCCCAGCAGACCAGGTCCTCGGCGTCCACCCCGTGTCCGTACCGGTCCGCGAGGAGTTCCAGCAGCCCCGGGGAGACGTTCGGCTCCAGCGCGCCCGGCCTGCGGTACAGGGGACGGATCCGGCCAGGGCGGCCCGCCGGCGAGCGCCCGTCCGGCAGCAGCGCCGTCACGACGAGCGCGGGCCCGGCGGCCTTGGGCACGTGGCCCTGCTCGACGACGAAGAGCTGCCGGTCGTCGCGCACGCGCCACAACTCCGGCCGGGCCGCATCGATCAGCCGGTGGTCCGGTATCAGCCACTGCTCGTCGAACGCGCCGTGCAGCACGCGCACCGGCTCCGGGCAGCGGCCCCGCTCGCGGGCGATCCGCCCGGTCCCGGTCGGCTGTCCCGGCAGCTGTGCGACCGCGCTGTGCGGCGTACGCGCCCGGGTGGGCCCGAACAGGGCCTCGCGCTCGGCCCCGTCCGCCTGTACGAGCGCGTCCCAGCGGGCCCGCAGGGACGCGGCGTCCGGCGCCGTCACCCAGCCCCGGCCCAGCCGCAGCGGCGCCACGGACCAGGGCATGAGGTCGTCGAGCAGCGGCGCGTCGTCCTCGGTGAGAGCAGTCACCGTCCGCATGCTAGTCACGTTCTCGGCCGTGAACGACGGAGCTCGTCCGCCCGGTCGTTCCCCATGAGGCCGTTCAGTCCGCGGCGTCCACGGTGACCGTGAAGGAGAACCGGTCGCCGCGGTAGCGGATGCGGGCCACGTCGACGACCCGGCCGTCCTCGTCGTACGTCACCCCGGTGTAGTGCAGGATCGGGCTGAGCAGCGGCACCCGCAGCAGCTCCGCCGTCTGCGGGTCGGCCAGCCGCGCCTCCACCGTGTCCGTGATCCGGCTGATCCGGACGCCCAGCACGTCCCGCAGCACCTTCGTCATCGGCCAGCGCTCCAGGTCGGCGCACTCCACACGCCCCGCGAACTCCGGACGCAGCGCGTTCTCCGCCCAGTTGGTGGGCTCGCCGCTGTCGCCGTCGCAGCGCAGCCGCCGGAACACCACGACCTCGTCCTCGTCCGGGAAGAACTCGGCCAGTTCGCCCGGGACCGGCTGCGGACCGTGGCCGAGGACCGTGGTGCGCTCGCCCGACTGCTGGGCCACGATCGCGTCGATCGAGCCCAGCAGCCGCCTGGGGGCGCTCCGCCGCGCCCCCGGCTCGATGAAGGTGCCGCGCCTGCGGTGGCGGGTGATGAGCCCCTCCTCCTCGAGCTCTTTCAGCGCCTGGCGCATGGTGAGCACGCTCACCCCGTAGTGCTGGGCGAGCTGTTCCTCGGTGGGCAGCCGCAGCGGCGCCTCGGGCGCACGGCCCAGTATCGAGGCGCGCAGCGACTGCGAGACCTGGTACCACAGCGGCAGCTTGCGGTTCAGGACGAGCGAGTCCGGGGCGAAGGAGGTCACGGCATCTCCGTACTACGGCCGGAAGTGGCGCTCAAGACCCTGCCACACGGTGTCGTAGCCCTTCTGCAGGTGGTCGGCGTTCGCCGCCTGCTCGGTCGCGATCACCGGCCAGCGGGTCTCGAACATGAAGGCGAGGCCATTGTCGACCTTCTGCGGCTTCAGCTCGACGGAGCTCGCCCGGTCGAAGGTCTCGCGGTCGGGGCCGTGCGCCGACATCATGTTGTGCAGTGAGCCGCCGCCGGGGACGAAGCCTTCGGCCTTCGCGTCGTACGCGCCCTCGATCAGGCCCATGTACTCGCTCATCACGTTGCGGTGGAAGTACGGCGGGCGGAAGGTGTCCTCGCCCACCAGCCAGCGCGGCGCGAAGACCACGAAGTCGACGCCGGCGAGGCCGGGGGTGTCGGACGGCGACGTCAGCACCGTGAAGATGGACGGGTCGGGGTGGTCGTAGGAGATCGTGCCGATGACGTTGAAGCGGCGCAGGTCGTAGACGTAGGGGACGTGGTTGCCGTGCCAGGCGACGACGTCGAGCGGCGAGTGGGTGTACGTCGCGGTCCACAGGTTTCCGCAGAATTTGTTGACCACCTCGACCGGGCCCTCGACGTCCTCGTAGGCGGCGGCCGGGGCGAGGAAGTCGCGGGGATGGGCGAGGCCGTTGGCGCCGATCGGGCCGAGGTCGGGCAGCTGGAACGGCTGCCCGTAGTTCTCGCAGACGTAGCCGCGGGCGGTCTCGTCCAGCAGCTCCACGCGGAAGCGCACGCCGCGGGGGACGATCGCGACCTCGCCGGGCCGCGCGGGCAGCAGGCCGAACTCGGTCACCAGCAGCAGGCCGCCGCGCTCGGGGACGATGAGCAGCTCGCCGTCCGCGTTGCTGAACACCCGCTCCATGGAGGCGTCGGCGTGGTACAGGTGCACGGCCATGCCGGTGCGCTGGGTCACATCGCCGTTGCCGCCGAGCGTCCACAGGCCGGCGAGCCAGTCCGTGCCGGGCGCGGGGTCCGGCAGCGGGTTCCACCGCAGGCGGTTGGGGTCGGGGACGGTCTCGGTGAACGGGGCTGTGCGGATGCGGCCGTTGTCGGTGCGGACGAACGCCGGGTGCATGGCCGAGGGGCGGATGCGGTACAGCCAGGAGCGGCGGTTGCGGGCGCGGGGCTCGGTGAAGGCGGTGCCGCTGAGCTGTTCCGCGTAGAGGCCGAGCGGGGCGCGCTGCGGTGAGTTCCGCCCGTGCGGGAGGGCGCCGGGGACCGCCTCCGAGCTGTGCTCGTTGCCGAAGCCGGACAGGAACGACTCGTCGCCGAGTCCCTCCACAAGTTTGCGCGTCTCGTCGATACCGCTCATCGCCCGCTCCTGGTGCCGAGGGATTCCGTTCCCGTACCCATTCCTATGGACAACCGTAGGATTGCAGGACCGCCCCGTCAACGGCAACGGGACGGCATCATGGTCCGCGTGTCCCAGCCACCTCTGCGCCGTACGCCCGTGCAGCAGCGCAGCGCCGACCGGCTCGCGCGCATCCTGGACGCCTGCGCCGAACTCCTCGACGCCTGCGGCTACGAGGAGTTGTCCACGCGCGACGTGGCGGCGCGGGCCGGTGTCCCGATCGGCTCCGTCTACCGTTTCTTCGGCAACAAACGGGCGCTGGTGGAGGCGCTCGGGCACCGCAATCTCGACCGGTACGCCGAGCGGGTCGCGGGCCGCCTCGTCCCGCTGCCGGCGGGCGACTGGCGCGGCGCCGTCGACGTCATGCTCGACGAGTACCTGGCGATGAAGCGCACGGTCCCCGGATTCGCGCTGATCGACTTCGGCGTGCAGCTCCCGGTCGGCGCGCCGGTCGCGGGCCCCAACGACGAGGTCGCCGACCGGCTCGTCCGCCTGTTCGCCGTCCACCAGGGGCGTGAGCCCGACGCGCGGCTGCGGCGCGCGGTCCTCGTCGCGGTCGAGGCGGCGGACGCGCTGCTGCAACTGGCCTTCCGGGTGAGCGGGACGGGGGACGAGGGGATCGTGGGGGAGACGCGGCTGCTGCTGCGGGCGTACCTCGCGGACGTGCTGGACGCACCTCGGCAGGAGGAGTGAAGGGCCCGCCCTGCGGAACCCCGTGCCCCCCATTCTCCTGCGGAGGGCGGTTCTTCGCGTCCGTACGCCGCACCCCCTCCCGCCCGTGCATACCGGTCGGTATGCTCGGCCGGGACAGCACGCCCACCGTGCCGCCCGCCCCGGGGGAGGACCCGTGTCCCGCACCGCACCTGCCGCTCGTACCGCGACGAACGCACCGCCCGCCGATCGAGTCGCCCGCACCGCACCGCGCATCTGCCCGTTGTGCGAGGCCACCTGCGGGCTCACCCTGACCATCGAGGGCACCCGCGTCACGAGTGCGCGCGGTGACCGGGAGGACGTCTTCAGCGAGGGCTTCATCTGCCCCAAGGGCGCCTCGTTCGGCGAGCTCGACGCCGACCCCGACCGGCTGCGCACCCCGCTCGTGCGCGAGAACGGCCGCCTGCGCGAGGCGACGTGGCAGGAGGCGTTCGACCTCGTCGCCGCCCGCGTGCGACCGCTGATCGAGCAGTACGGACCCGACGCCGTGGGTGTCGTCCTCGGCAATCCCAACGTGCACACCATGGCCGGCGGCCTCTACCCGCCGGTCCTGCTGTCCACCCTGCGCACGCGCAACATCTTCAGCGCCTCCACCCTCGACCAGATGCCCAAGCACGTCTCCAGCGGACTGCTCTACGGCAGCGCCGTCGCCATCCCCGTCCCCGACCTCGACCGCACCGACCACCTGCTCCTCCTCGGCGCCAACCCGCTCGAGTCCAACGGCAGCCTGTGCACCGCACCCGACTTCCCCGGCAAGCTGAAGGCGCTGCGCCGCCGCGGCGGCACGCTCACCGTCGTCGACCCGCGCCGCACCCGCACCGCCCGGCTCGCCGACCGGCATGTCGCGATCCGCCCCGGCACCGACGCGCTCCTGCTCGCCGCCCTCGCCCACGTCCTGTTCGCGGAGGAGCTGACCGACCTCGGCGCCCTCGCCGGGCACGTGGAGCAGGTCGGCGACGTCGAGGCGGCGGTGCGGGACTTCACCCCGGAAGCCGTGGCCGCCGCCTGCGACATGGACCCCGAGGAGATCCGTACGATCGCCCGGGAGCTGGCCGCCGCGCCGACGGCCGCCGTCTACGGCCGCATCGGGAGCTGCACCGTGGAGCACGGCACCCTCGCGAGCTGGCTCGTCGACGTCCTCACCATCCTCACCGGCAACCTCGACCGGCCGGGCGGCGCCCTCTTCCCCCTCGCCGCCACCGACAAGGCCCCACGGCCCGCCGGGCCCGGCAAGGGCTTCGCACTCGGCCGCTGGTCGAGCCGTGTCGGCGGACACCCCGAGGCCAAGGGCGAACTTCCCATCGCCACACTCGCCGAGGAGATCGAGACACCCGGCGACGGGCGGATCCGCGCCCTCATCGCGATCGCGGCCAACCCGGTCCTCTCCGCCCCCGACGGCAACCGCCTCGACGCGGCGCTGAGCGGCCTGGACTTCATGGTCAGCATCGATCCGTACCTGAACGAGACCTCGCGCCACGCCGACGTGGTGCTGCCCCCGCCGCCCCCGTCCCAGAGCGCCCACTTCGACTTCGCCTTCAACGCCCTCGCCGTGCGCAACCAGGTGCGCTACACGCCCGCCGCCGTCCCCCTGGAGGACGGGCTGATGGACGAGTGCGAGATCCACGCCCGGCTCGTCCTCGCGGTCGGCGGCATGCACGGCGCCGAACCGTCCGCCGTCGACGACATGGTCGTCCAGCGCTCCCTCGCCAAGGCCGTCGCCGACCCGCACTCACCCGTGCACGGCCAGGACGCGGCCGAGCTCGCCGCCGAGCTCACCGGCGGCAGCGGAGCCGAGCGCCGGCTGGACCTGATGCTGCGGCTCGGCCCGTACGAGCTGACCCTCGCCAAGCTCCTGGAGAACCCGCACGGCATCGACCTCGGCCCGCTCCAGCCGCGCGTCCCGCAGGTGCTGCGGACCCGCAGCGGGCGCATCGAGTTGCTGCCCGCGCCGATCGCCGCCGATCTGCCGAGGCTCCGCAGCGCCCTCGACCGGCGTCCCGACGGGCTCGTCCTCGTCGGCCGCCGCCACCTGCGCTCCAACAACAGCTGGCTGCACAACGTGCCGGCACTGGGCGGCGGGTCCAACCGCTGCACCCTGCACGTCCACCCCGACGACGCGGCCCGCCTCGGCCTCGCGGACGGCGCGATGGCCGCGATCACCGCGGACGGCGGCCGGGTGGAGGCTCCCGTGGAGATCACCGAGGACGTCCGCCCGGGCGTCGTGAGCCTGCCGCACGGCTGGGGTCACGACCGCCCGGGCACCCGGCTCTCGGTCGCCTCCGCCCGGCCCGGGGTCAACGTCAACCAGCTGCTCGACGGCTCCCGGCTCGACCCCCTGTCCGGCACGGCGGTGCTCAACGGCTTCCCCGTCGAGGTCGCGCCCATGGGCTGACCAGGGGTTTTGCTCGTATTGCTCGCATGTCAACACCTTGTTAACGGCAATTGACGACACCTAACGTCATGCGGACCGCCGCCCTGGCGGAGTTCAAGGATGAACGTGAGGTGTCCCCCATGCTGACAATCCTCGGCTTCGCCATGATTGCGACCTTCCTGGTCCTGATCATGATGAAGAAGATGTCGCCGATAGCGGCGCTGGTCCTCATCCCCGCGCTGTTCTGCGTCATCGTCGGAAAGGGCGCGCACCTCGGGGACTACGTCCTCGAGGGCGTCGGCAATCTCGCGCCCACGGCCGCGATGCTGATGTTCGCGATCGTCTACTTCGGCGTCATGATCGACGTGGGCCTGTTCGACCCGATCGTCCGGGGCATCCTGCGCTTCTGCAAGGCGGACCCGCTGCGCATCGTGATCGGTACGGCGCTCCTGGCCGCCATCGTCTCGCTGGACGGTGACGGCTCGACGACCTTCATGATCACGGTCTCGGCGATGTATCCGCTCTACAAGCGCCTGAAGATGAGCCTGGTCGTCATGACCGGCATCGCAGCCACCGCGAACGGCGTCATGAACACCCTGCCCTGGGGCGGCCCGACCGCCCGTGCGGCGACCGCGCTCAAGCTCGACGCGGGCGACATCTTCGTCCCGATGATCCCGGCCCTCGGCGTCGGCCTCCTGTTCGTGATGGTCCTCGCGTACGTCCTCGGCCGGCGCGAGCGCAAGCGCCTCGGCTACCTCTCCCTGGACGAGGTCCTGGAGCCCGCGACCGAGACCGTGCTGGTGAAGACCGGCGGCGGTGACCGGACGAAGCCGGCCGCGGGCGGCGGTTCCGGTGCGGGCGCGTCGGACACCGGGAGCGACGCGTCCGACGGCAGGAACGCAGCCGAGGACGACGACGAGGGCTTCCAGGGACTCGACCCCCACCGCGCCACGCTGCGCCCGAAGCTCTACTGGTTCAACCTCGGGCTCACCGTCGCGCTCCTCGCCTCCATGATCATGGAGCTGCTGCCCATCCCGGTGCTCTTCCTGCTCGGTGCGGCTCTCGCCCTCACGGTCAACTTCCCCCGCATGACCGACCAGAAGGCCCGCATCGCCGCCCACGCCGACAACGTCCTCAACGTCGCCGGCATGGTCTTCGCCGCCGCCGTCTTCACCGGCGTCCTCACCGGCACCGGCATGGTCGAGCACATGGCCGACTGGCTCGTCGGCGCGATCCCCGAGGGCATGGGCCCGCACATGGCCCTCGTCACCGGCCTGCTGAGCCTCCCGCTCACGTACTTCATGTCCAACGACGGCTTCTACTTCGGCGTCCTGCCCGTCCTCGCCGAGGCCGGCGCCGCCCACGGAGTCTCCCCGCTGGAGATCGCCCGCGCCTCGCTCGTCGGCCAGGCTCTCCACATGTCGAGCCCGCTGGTGCCCGCCGTGTACGTCCTGGTCGGCATGGCCAAGGTCGAGTTCGGCGACCACACCCGCTTCACCGTCAAGTGGGCCGCGCTCACCTCGCTGGTGGTCCTCGGCGCCGGCATGCTCTTCGGAATCATCTGACGTGACGGACTCCCGGGGCTGGCTGCTGCGCCTCGTCGTCGCGTTCGTGCGCACCCCTGCTGCCCGTCGGCGTCGCCCTGATATCCGGCGGATGCGCCCTCAGCGGTACGGCGGGCTCGCTCGCGGCGATGGCCGCGTGGAGCGGGGTCATGGGGCTCGGCCACCTGTGCTTCGTCATCGGCGCCCAGTCGATCGTCGCCCGGCAGTCCGCACCCGCCGAACAGGACCGCAACTTCGGCCACTTCACCATCGGCGCCTCGCTCGGCCAGCTCGTGGGGCCGGTCGCGGCCGGTGCCGTGATCGGCGGCGACCTGGCCCGTACGAGCGGATGGGCGCTGCTCGCCGCGGCCGGCGTCGGCGCCGTGTCCCTCGCCTCGCTGTGGCGCATCGAGCACCGCGCCGCGCCACGGCCGCGCGCCGATCGCGCCACGGTGCCCGTACGCGGCATCCTGCGCACCCGTGGCGTACCCGCCGGAATCCTCATCAGTCTCGCGGTGCTCTCCGCGACCGACATCCTCACGGCGTACCTGCCGGTGATCGGTGAACACCGGGGCATCGCGCCCGCCGTGGTCGGGGTGCTGCTCAGTCTGCGGGCGGCGGCCACCATCGCCTACCGGCTGGTGATGGACCCGATGATCCGGCTCATGGGCCGTAGGGGCCTGCTCGCCACGACGTGCCTCGTCGGCGGCCTGCTGTGCGGCGGCATCGCGCTGCCCGTTCCGCTGTGGGCGCTCGCCGTGATGCTGATCCTGCTGGGCTTCTGCCTCGGCGCCGGCCAGCCGCTGTCGATGACGACGGTGGTGCAGGCGGCGCCGGCCGACGCGCGGTCGACCGCGCTCGCCCTTCGCCTGACCGGCAACCGCCTCGGCCAGGTCGCGGCACCGGCGGGCGCCGGCCTGGTCGCCGGCCTCGCGGGGGCCGCCACGCCGTTCATTCTGATCGGGGCGCTGCTGGTGCGGTCGTCGGCGGCCGCCCTCCGTCGCCCCCACCCGTCCCCGCGCCACCCCGCGGCGTCCTCCCGCCGACGGACCCCGGACCGCGCCGCGGCCGAGGGCGGCGACCGGAACGCGTAGCGGCCGGGCGGCCGATGGCGCATCCGCGAGCGGCCCGGGACGCTCCCGTACGCCTGGCCGTTACCCGCCCGACGCCCCGGTTGCCTCTGGCGCGAGAAAACTAACATCGCTAGTTTGGGTCGCGGACACGACCGCGACGCGTGGAGGAAAGCGATGAAGGCGCACGACGGCATGTACATCGGCGGCCAGTGGCGGCCCGCCGCCACCACCGACACCATCGCGGTGATCGACCCTGCCAGCGAGCAGGTCATCGCCCATGTGCCCGCCGGCACCGCGGAGGACGTCGACGCCGCCGTACGCGCGGCCCGCGCCGCGTTCCCCGCCTGGGCGGCCACCCCTCCGGCCGAGCGCGCCGCCCTGCTCACGGCCCTGCGCGACGAACTGGCCCGCCGTCAGGACCTGATCGCCGCGACCGTCACCGCCGAGCTCGGCGCGCCGCCCGCACTCGCCCAGGCCGTCCACACCGGCATGCCGCTGCTGGTCGCCGGCTCGTACGCCGAACTCGCCGCCGAGTACTCCTTCGAGGAGACGCTCGGCAACTCCACGGTCCTCATGGAGCCCGCCGGCGTCGTCGCCGCAATCACGCCGTGGAACTACCCACTGCACCAGGTCGTCGCCAAGGTCGCCCCGGCGCTCGCCGCCGGATGCACCGTGGTCCTCAAGCCCGCCGAGGACACCCCGCTGACCGCACAGCTCTTCGCCGAGGCCGTCCACGACGCGGGCATACCCGCCGGAGTGTTCAACCTGGTCACCGGCCTCGGACCGGTCGTGGGCCAGGCCCTCGCCGCACACGAGGACGTCGACCTCGTGTCCTTCACCGGCTCGACGGCCGTGGGCAGGCAGGTCGGCGCGACCGCCGGCGCCGCGGTCAAGCGCGTCGCCCTGGAACTCGGCGGCAAGTCCGCGAACGTCATCCTGCCCGGCGCCGACCTCGCGAAGGCCGTGAACGTCGGCATCGCCAACGTCATGTCCAACTCCGGCCAGACCTGCAGCGCGTGGACCCGGATGCTCGTGCACAAGGACCGATACGACGAGGCCGTCGCGGTGGCCGCCGCCGCGGTCGCCAAGTACGTGCCCGGTGAACGGGTCGGCCCCCTCGTCAACGCCAAACAGCAGCAGCGGGTCCGCGGCTACATCGAGAAGGGCATCGCCGAGGGCGCCCGCCTCGTGGCCGGCGGCCCCGACGCGCCGCTGGAGACCGGCTACTACGTCAGCCCGACCGTCTTCGCCGACGTCACCCCCGGCATGACGATCGCCCAGGAGGAGATTTTCGGCCCGGTCGTCTCGATCCTGAAGTACGAGGACGAGGACGACGCGCTCGCCATCGCCAACGGCACCGTCTACGGACTGGCCGGCGCCGTCTGGGCGTCGGACGAGGCCGAGGCGGTCGCGTTCGCCCGGCGCATGGACACCGGTCAGGTCGACATCAACGGCGGCCGGTTCAACCCGCGTGCTCCCTTCGGCGGTTACAAGCAGTCCGGGGTCGGGCGAGAACTCGGCCCGCACGGTCTCGCCGAGTACCTCCAGACCAAGTCCCTCCAGTTCTGAGCCGGGAGACACCATCGTGGTCCGCGCCGCAGTCCTGTCCGCCGTCGGCTCCCCTCTGGAGGTCGCCGAGATCTCGTTGCCCGAGCCCGGCCCCGGCCAGGTCCGGGTCCGCCTCGCCGCCGCCGGGGTGTGCCACTCCGACCTGTCCCTGTCCGACGGCACCATGCGCGTGCCGGTCCCCGCCGTCCTCGGCCACGAGGGTGCCGGCACCGTCGTCTCCGTCGGCGAGGGCGTCACCCACGTCGCACCCGGAGACGGCGTCGTCCTCAACTGGGCGCCGTCGTGCGGCAGCTGCCACGCCTGCTCGATCGGGGAGGTCTGGCTGTGCGCCGACGCCCTGACCGGCGCGGGGCGGGTCCACGCCGTCACCGCGGACGGCACCGAACTGCATCCCGGGCTGAACGTGGCCGCGTTCGCCGAGGAGACCGTCGTCGCGGCCAACTGCGTGCTCCCCGCGCCCGCGGGCGTGTCCCTGATCGACGCGGCGCTCCTCGGCTGCGCCGTGCTCACCGGGTACGGGGCCGTCCACCACTCCGCCCGTGTGCGCGAGGGCGAGTCGGTCGTCGTCCACGGCGTCGGCGGGGTGGGCCTCGCCACGCTCCAGGCGGCCAGGATCGCGGGTGCGGCCACGGTCATCGCGGTCGACGTCTCGCCGGAGAAGGAGGAACTGGCCCGCCGGGCGGGGGCCACGGAGTACGTGATCGCGTCCGACACCACGGCGAAGGAGGTGCGCCGGCTGACCGGCGGGCGGGGCGCGGACGTCGCGATCGAGTGCGTCGGCCGCGCGACGACGATCCGCGCGGCCTGGGACTCCACCCGCCGCGGCGGCCGCACCACGGTCGTCGGCATCGGCGGCAAGGACCAGCAGGTCACGTTCAACGCCCTGGAGCTCTTCCACTGGGGCCGTACGCTGTCGGGCTGCGTCTACGGCAACTCCGACCCGGAGCGCGACCTCCCGGCCCTCGCGTCCCACATCCACGAGGGCACCCTCGACCTGGCCGCGCTGGTGACGGACCGCATCGGCCTGGAGGACATCCCGTCGGCGTTCACAGCGATGCGCGAGGGCCGTGGGGGGCGGGCGCTGGTGGTGTTCTGACGTCCCCCGGGCGGGCCCGGCCCCCACAGGCCCGTGCGCCCGGCGCGCCCAGAGCCGTGGGCCTCCGGGGCCTGCCGAGCGGGCCGTGGCCGGGTCCCATGGCCCGTGCGCTCGGGTGGGCACTGGTGTTCTTCCCCCAGCCCGCCCCTTCCCGTTACCGGGGCAAGCCCCGGACCCCGCAGGGCACGCTGGCGCGCCCGTTTTCGGCGCCCGCTCCGGGTCCGGGCCCACGGGCCGGTTCCGCCGGGCCCCGTTCGGCGCTCGCCGTCGTGCGGTGGTTCCGCGCGCGACCCTCGGCGCCTCAGGCCCGGGTCAGGGACCGGCCCCGGGCGCCCCGGCGGGTCGCTGGCCGGGACGGGGCCTGGGGCGGAGCCCCAGGTCGGGGAGGGGCGGGGTGGGGAAACATGCGTGAACCGTTGACTCCATACCCACCGGTCGGTACGGTCCCCGCACTCCTCGTCCCCGCATCCATGGAGTGCACGCATGGACACCGCACCCCCGAACCGCCGCCGCGTCGCCACCGCCGCCGCTCTCGCCTCCGCCGTCGAGTGGTACGACTACTTCGTCTTCGGCATAGCCGCCGCCCTCGTCCTCGGCGATCTCTACTTCCCCGCCGGCAGCGCGTCCGCCGGCGTCCTCGCCGCCTTCGCCACCTTCGCCGTGGGCTTCCTCGCGCGCCCCGTCGGCGGCATCATCGCCGGCCAGCTCGGCGACAAGCACGGCCGCAAGCCCATGCTGGTCCTCGCGCTGACCCTGATGGGCGTCGCCACCGCCGGGATCGGGCTCCTCCCCACGTACGAGACCATCGGCATCGCCGCTCCCGTCGTCCTCGTGCTGCTCCGGATCGTCCAGGGCATCGCCGTCGGCGCCCAGTGGGGCGGCGCGATGCTGATGGCGACCGAGTACGCCCCCGAGGGCAAGCGCGGCCTGTACGGCAGCCTCGTCCAGCTCGGCGTCCCCATCGGCGTGGTCACCGCCAACACCGTCTTCCTCGTGGCCGGTTCGCTCACCAGCGACGCCGCGTTCGCCTCCTGGGGCTGGCGGGTCCCGTTCTTCGTCGGGTTCCTCGTCATCGGCCTCGCCTGGTACATCCACACCCGCGTCGAGGAGACTCCCGCGTTCCGCGAGGCCGAACGCGCCCTCGCCGCACAGGAGAAGAGCGAACGGCGTTCGCCGCTGCGCACCATCCTGCGCAGCCACCTCGGCACCGTGCTCCTCGCCGGCGGCTCCTTCGCCGTCAACACCGCGACGTTCTACATCATCATCACCGGTGTGCTCGACTACGCGACCCGCGAGCTCGAGATGAAGCGCAGCGCGGTGCTCGCGGTCTCCCTGTGCATCAGCCTCACCCAGCTCGCACTGATCCCCGCGGCGGCGTCGCTGTCCGACCGCATCGGGCGGCTGCGCATCTACGCGGCCGGCGCGGTGGGCCTGCTGCTGTGGGCGGTGCCGATGTTCCTGCTCATCGACACGGCGTCACTGCTGTGGCTCGCCGTCGGCACGTTCGTCACGAGCTGCTTCCTCAGCATCATGTACGGACCCCAGGCCGCCCTGTTCGCCGAGCTGTTCACCGCCGAGATGCGCTACACCGGCGCCTCGCTCGGCTACCAGATCGCTGCGGTCTTCGGAGGCGGCCTGGCGCCGTTCATGATGGTGCTGCTGCTGGAGGCCACCGGCACGTCGATGGCCGTCTCCGGCTACATCATCGGGCTGGCCGTGATCGCCCTGATCTCGATCAGGATTCTCGCCTTGCGGGCCGCGAAGGCGGCTGCCCCGGCGACGCCGGAGGTGAAGCAGCCGACTCCCGCGGAGTGACGGGCGCCCCGGCCGCGGACCCCTTCCGCGGCCGGGACCGCGACACCGCCACGCCCGCCAGACACAGCGCACCGCCCGCCAGCGTCAGCAGCGCGGGCACCTCGTCCAGCACCAGCCAGGACATCAGCACCACCAGAGCCGGGACGGCGTACGTGGTCGCTCCCATCCGGCCCGCGGTCGTACGCGCCAGGGCATAGGCCCAGGTCGTGAAGGCGAGCGCGGTCGGGAACACGCCGAGGTAGACCATGTTCAGCGTGGCGGACACCGGGGCACGGGCCGCCTGGTCCGCCAGCTGCCCCGCGAACGGCAGACACGCCACCGCGCCGACCAGACACCCGAACGTCGTCACCTGCAACGCGCTCGCGTGCGCCAGCGCCGGCTTCTGGGACACGACCCCGCCCGCGTACCCGACCGCCGCGAGCAGGCACAGCAGGACGCCCAGCGTGGACGCGCCGCCCTCGCCGGACATCGACAGGCCGACGACCACCGCGCCGGCGAACGACACCGCCATGCCCGCCACCAGCCGGGGCGGCAGTCCCTCGCCCAGCAGCCGCGCGCCGAGCAGGGCGATGAGCACGGGGCCGATGTTGACGACCATCGCCGCCGTGCCCGCGTCGACCTCCTGCTCGCCCCAGTTGAGCACCACCATGTAGACGCCGAACCACAGCAGTCCGGACACCGCGATGCCGGGCCAGGCGGCCCGGGGCGGCAGCCCCTCCCGGCGCACCAGCAGCACGCAGCCCAGTGCGAGGGACCCGGCGATCAGTCGGCCGAGGGCGAGGGCGCCGGGGGAGTACGCCTCGCCGGCGCTGCGGATGGACACGAAGGCGGAGGCCCACAGCACGACGGTGACGCCCGCGGCGACGAGGGCGGGCCACTTCGCGTGCGGCGTGCGGCGTATCGGATTCGTCATGGAGCGACCGTACGGCCCGGACCCTTCGGCGCTCACCGCAGTATCGCGGGCTCGATGCCCAGCAGCCGGCCGAGCGCGCGCTCGCCCTCCGCCGTCACCTTCACCGCCCGTTCCGAGCCGATCCGCACGCACCAGCCGGCGTCCAGGGCGTGGCGGCACAGACGTGCCCCGGCGAGCCCGGCGAGGTGCGGTTTTCGCTCGGTCCAGTCCAGGCAGCCCCGTACGAGCGGCCGACGCCCCGTGCGCTCCAGCGGCACCCCGAGTTCGTCGAACCACCGCGCGCCCCGCTCCGTGAGGGCGAACCCGGCGTCCTGGCTGAGCAGGCCCCGCTCCGTCATGGCGCCGGTGATCGTGATGCCGAGCCGCCCGGCGAGATGGTCGTAACAGGTGCGGCCCCGCGCCATGGCGGCGGCGACGGTCGACTCGCGCAGTCCGCGCGGCGGGCGGGCCGGCCCCTCCGGCGCGGCGTACGCGGCCAGTTCCTCGACGAGGTGCGCCACCCGGTCGTCGGCGAGCCGTACGTAGCGGTGCCGGCCCTGGCGCTCCTCGTCCAGCATCCCGCCGGCGACGAGCCTGCCGAGGTGCTCGCTGGCCGTCGACGCGGCGACCCCGGTGTGCCGCGCGAGTTCTCCCGCGGTCCAGGCCCGGCCGTCGAGCAGCGCGAGGCAGATCCCGGCGCGGGTCTCGTCGGCGACGAGCGCGGCGAAGGCGGCGAGGTCACGGGAGGAGGCCATGCCCCCAGGATGCGTCAGTGACGGTTCGGCGCGGGCCGAAGTGTCTCGTACTGGATCGCGAGGCCGTCGAGCAGCGCGCGCAGCCCGGTCTCGAACGCGCCCTCGTCCACCTTCTCCTGGCGGTCGGCGAGCAGGTGCGCCTGACCCAGGTGCGGATAGTCGGCCGGGTCGTACGCGGCCGCGTCGTCGACGAAGCCGCGGGCGAAGGAGCCGAGCGCCGAGCCGGTGATGAAGTAGCGCATCAGTGCGCCGATGTGGGTGGCCTGGGCCGGCGGCCAGCCCGCGCGGACCATGGCGCCGAAGACCGCGTCGGCGACCTTGAGGCCCGCCGGCCGGCGGCCGGGGCCGCGGGCCAGCACGGGGACGGTATGGGGGTGGGCGGTCAGCGTGGCCCGGTAGGAGACGGCGTAGTCGTGCAGGGCCGTGCGCCAGTCGCGGGGGTCGTCCTCCCGGAACATCGACAGGTCGACCTGGGCGCTGACCGCGTCGGCGACGGCGTCGAGGATCTCGTCCTTGTTGCGGAAGTGGTTGTAGAGCGAGGGGCCGCTGACGCCGAGTTCGGCGGCGAGGCGGCGGGTGGACACCGCGTCGAGTCCCTCCGCGTCCACGAGCGCGCTCGCCGTCTCGACGATGCGTTCTCTGCTGAGGAGGGGCTTGCGCGGTCGGGCCATGCGGCACATAGTAGGGCCTGCCGAAAAGAAACTAGCAGTGATAGTTAAATTGGGGTGACCGCACATGAACCTGGAGCTCGGTGAGGAGCAGGCGGCCGTACGGCAGCTCGCCCGGGACTTCGTCGCCCGCGAGATCGCCCCGCACGTCGTCGCGTGGGACCGCGCCGAGAGCGTCGACCGGGGCATCGTGAAGAAGCTCGGCGCGCTCGGCTTCCTCGGGCTCACCGTCGACGAGGAGCACGGCGGCTCGGGCGGCGACCATCTCGCGTACTGCCTGGTCACGGAGGAGCTGGGCCGCGGTGACTCCTCGGTGCGCGGCATCGTCTCCGTCTCGCTCGGACTGGTCGCCAAGACCGTCGCCGCGTACGGCACCGAGGAGCAGAAGCGCCGGTGGCTGCCGCGCCTGACGGCGGGCGATGCCGTCGGCTGCTTCGGCCTCACCGAGCCCGGCACCGGCTCCGACGCGGGGAACCTCGCCACCAGGGCCGTGCGCGACGGCGGCGACTACGTGATCAACGGCGCCAAGATGTTCATCACCAACGGCACCTGGGCCGACGTGGTGCTGCTCTTCGCCCGCACCGGCGACGCCCCCGGGCACAAGGGCGTATCCGCCTTCCTGGTCCCCACGGACACGCCCGGACTGACCCGCCGCACGATCCACGGCAAGCTCGGACTGCGCGGCCAGGCCACCGCCGAGCTGGTCCTCGAGGACGTCCGGGTGCCGGCCGGCGCCCTGCTCGGGCGCGAGGGCAAGGGCTTCTCCATCGCCATGTCCGCGCTCGCCAAGGGCAGGATGTCGGTCGCCGCGGGCTGCGTCGGCATCGCCCAGGCCGCGCTGGACGCGGCCGTCGGGTACGCGGGCGAGCGCGAGCAGTTCGGCAGGCCCATTGCGCACCACCAGCTGGTCCAGGAGCTGATCAGCGACATCGCCGTCGACGTGGACGCCGCCCGGCTGCTGACCTGGCGGGTCGCCGGTCTCGTCGACCGCGGCGAGGACTTCGCCACCGCCGCGTCCAAGGCCAAGCTCTTCGCCTCCGAGGCCGCGGTCCGCGCCGCGAACAACGCCCTCCAGGTCTTCGGCGGCTACGGCTACATCGACGAGTACCCGGTCGGCAAACTGCTGCGCGACGCCCGCGTGATGACCCTCTACGAGGGCACCAGCCAGATCCAGAAGCTGATCATCGGCCGGGCGCTCACCGGGGTCTCCGCGTTCTGAGCGCGCCGCGGGCGGCGGGTGAGTACGCCGTCTGAGTACGAGCGCGCATGTGGGCCGCCGGCGCGGGCGCGACCCTGTGCCCATGAGTGAGACACCGGTCAAGCAGCAGAACACCGCGGCGTACTACGGCCAGGCGGTCGCCTCCTTCGCCATCGCGCTCGGGGCCGTCGCCGTCGGCATCTTCAACCTGGAGGCCGACGCCTGGGTGCGCGCCTTCCTCGGCATCGCCGTCCTCTACCTGACCACCTCCGCCTTCACCCTCGCCAAGGTGGTCAGGGACCGGCAGGAGGCCGGGCAGATCGTCAGCCGCGTCGACCAGGCCAGGCTGGAGAAGCTGCTGGCCGAGCACGACCCGTTCCAGAAGCTCTAAGCGCCCGCTCACCGTCACGGTATGGTGTTCGCCTGACCAGGGAAGGGGCGAGCGATGAGTGCGGCGGACCAGACGGCCGAAGACGAGAAGCCGTGGGACGAGGTCACCCCGGAGGCGGCCCGGAAGTTGCTCGTCGCCGCGGTCGAGGCGTTCGCGGAGCGCGGCTACCATGCGACCACGACCCGTGACATCGCGGGCCGGGCCGGCATGAGCCCGGCGGCGCTCTACATCCACTACAAGACCAAGGAAGAGCTGCTCCACCGGATCAGCAGGATCGGGCACGACAAGGCCCTGGAGATCCTCTCGGCGGCGTACGAGGGCGAAGGCACGCCCACCGAGCGGCTCGCCGACGCCGTACGGTCCTTCGTCCGCTGGCACGCCGGTCGGCACACCACGGCGCGGGTCGTGCAGTACGAACTGGACGCGCTCGGCGACGCCCACCGCACCGAGATCATCGCGCTGCGCCGCGAGACCGACGCCGTGGTGCGCCGCCTGCTCGAAGAGGGCGTCGCGGCGGGCGAGTTCGACGTGCCCGACGTGCCCGGCACCACCGTCGCCGTACTGTCGCTCTGCATCGACGTGGCGCGGTGGTTCAACACGCAGGGGCGGCGGACGCCCGACGAGGTCGGCGTGTTCTACGCCGACCTCGTCCTGCGGATGGTGGGGGCTCAGAAGAAGTAGCGGGACACGGACTCCGCCACGCACACCGGCTTGTCGCCGCCCTCCCGTTCGACGGTGACGAGGGCGGTCACCTGCACGCCGCCGCCCGCCTCCACCACGTCCTGGAGGACGGCCGTGGCGCGCAGCCGCGAGCCGACCGGCACCGGGGCGGGGAAACGCACCTTGTTGGTGCCGTAGTTGATGCCCATCTTCATGCCCTCGACCCGCAGCACCTGCGGCACCAGGGCGGGCAGCAGCGACAGCGTCAGATAGCCGTGGGCGATCGTCGTCCCGAAGGGGCCGCTCGCCGCGCGCTCGGCGTCGATGTGGATCCACTGGTGGTCGCCGGTGGCGTCGGCGAAGAGGTCGATCCGCTTCTGGTCGACCTCCAGCCAGTCGCTGTGTCCGAGCTGCTCGTCGACCCCGGCGCGCAACTCCTCGGGGGAGGTGAAGATCCTCGGCTCTGCCATGGTGCTGGTCCCTGCCTCTCACGTCTCCGAAACCCATGTCTAAGCGCTTGCTCAGCATGCTGGCGGAGCGGCCGACTTGTCAACGGACGACGAGTAGGCTTCGAGGAGTGCCACAGATTCCCGAGAAGATCCACGAGCTCACGGTCGGCCAGCTCGCCGCGCGCAGCGGCGCGGCCGTGTCCGCCCTGCACTTCTACGAGTCCAAGGGCCTGATCAGCAGCCGCCGCACCGCCGGAAACCAGCGCCGCTACAGCAGGGACGCGCTGCGCCGCGTCGCGTTCGTGCGGGCCGCGCAGCGCGTCGGCATCCCGCTCGCCACGATCCGCGACGCCCTCGCCGAACTGCCCGAGGAACGCACCCCCGACCGCGCGGACTGGGCCCGCCTGTCGGCGGCGTGGCGCAGCGAACTGGACGAGCGGATCAAGCAGTTGGGCCGCCTGCGGGACCACCTGACGGACTGCATCGGCTGCGGCTGCCTCTCGTTGCAGACCTGCGTGCTGTCCAACCCGGACGACGTCTTCGGCGAGCGGCTGACCGGCTCCCGTCTCCTTCCGGAACGCCGCAGCGCGAAGCCGGACCACGCCTGAGCCGGGTCGCGCGAGGTCCCGGGCCCCCGACCCGGGACCGGCGTCCCTCACGCGACCGAGGCGAGCTCCCGCCGCGCCGCGCGCTTCGCCGCGGTGACCGCCTCCCGCGTCAGGACGGGCTGCGGCACCACGATCCCGCAGCCGGCGCAGACCGGGCCGGCGAACGGCTCGTGCGCCAGGTCCTGCCGCCACACGATGTGCGTTCCCCTGCACACCGGGCATGCGTCCCCGGGCTCCGTCTCCAGCGCGCCGATCAGCTTGCGCAGCACCTCGTCCAGCGGCTCCGAGGGATGCGTCCCGGGACTGTCGCAGCGCGCGACCCCGTTCCCGCCCCACGTCCTGCGGTGCCAGTCGTCGATGTGGCCGGGCCGCCGCAGCCCCTCGTGCTTCTCCCGTTTGCGGCGGTCCGCGAAGTTCTCCTCGTACGCGAGCCATACCGCCCGCGCCTGCTCCAACTCCTCCAGCGCGGCCACCAGCCGCGCCGGATCGGGGGCCCTGTCCTCGGGCTCGATCCTGTGCCTCACGCACAGGTGGTCCCAGGTGGCCCGGTGCCCATAAGGGGCGAACCTCTCCAGGCACTTGCGCAGTGAGTAGCGCCGCAGCGCCAGGTCGCACCGCACGTCCCGCACCTGTCTCGCAAGACTCCGGAAACCGGCCATCGCGTCGACACCTCCGTCGCTGGTACATCGGCGTTGAGGAATGGACGTAGGAGTGCCCGTTTCGGCTCCATCGAAAATCGTGACGTGTCAGGTCGACCGGATCCCGCCCATGTGTCAGCGGCCGACACGCCCCGCCGTCAGCACCACCCGGGCCAGTTCCTCGTGGCAGATGTCACTGTGCGCACCCGCGGGCGGCCCGCCCCGCCGGACCACCTGCGCCGCGTCCACACTGACGCATCCCGAGTCCGGCAGGCCGTCGCGCAGCGCCTCCTCCAGCGTCAGCCGCGCCGTGCCCGCGACGGCGTGGATGCCGTCGTGGCCCATCGCCCACCACCGCCGGTCGCCGCCGGCCGCCGAAGCGGAGTCCCCGGCGAGGGCCGAGGCCAGCGGGTAGAACACGCCGAGCGCGCTGTCGTGCCGTGAGTAGCAGGCGACCACCGGCCCGTCGACCCGCTCCTGAAGGGCGGCGAGCACGCCCGCGCTGTGCGGCGCGTGGGGCAGGCCGCACGCGAACGCGTAGTGCGACAGCACCCCTTGGAGCAGCGTCACGGACTTCACGTTCTCCGCGCCCTCGGGCAGCCCCCGCAGCGCGAACGCCACCAGCCGCGCCCCCTGGCTGTGCCCGACGAGGTGCACCCGCAGCCGCGGCGCCGTACGGGCCAGCCGGCCCAGCAGCGGCCCGAGCCCCAACTCGCCGACCGTTCCCGCGCGGCGCTTCATCGCGTAGTACGTCGTCTGCCGCAGCAGCTCCTTCGCGCCCCACCACGCGGAGCGCAGCCCGCCGCCGAACGGCAGCGCGCCGTACAGGGACCCCGACTCCGCGTCGAGGGCGACGGCCAGCCTGCGGCACAGGGTGAGCGTGTCCTCGTACAGCACCGCGGGCGGGCTCTGCTCGTCGTGCGGCAGGTCCTCGGCGAAGCCGGCCTCCAGACCGCCCGGCGGCACCGCCGCCAACTGCCGTGCCAGCCTGCCGAACTCGGCGAAGGCGGCCCGCGACTCCGGCTGCTCGTCCAGCAGCCGCGCGAGCCGCTCCACGGTCTCGCGATGCCCGGGGAACAGGTCGGCGAGCACCGCGCGGGTCGGCCCGTCGAGACCGGGGCCCGACGGCTGGGCGCCGGCGGCCGGCGGCTCGACGTCGGGGATCGGCTCGTCCGAGAACCGCATCGAGGGCCAGACGACGCCCGCGTATCCGAGCCGTGCCTGCGGGGTCTGCGCCACGAGCTTGGGGAAGGGGGCGAAGAACGACGCGTACAGCCGCCGGGCCGTGCCCGGGGAGTTGTTCCACCCGTGGGCGAACACCACCAGGTCGGTGACGTCCCGGTCCGCGAGCGGGCCGTACGGTCCCAGCACATCGCCGTCCGCGTCGAAAGTGATCTCCCGGTACGGCCGCACACCTGTCCCCGACATGGCCCGCCCCTCCCCTTGGCCCGTCACCACAGGATCCTTCGCAAGGCGAGAAACGGCCATACCCCGGAAGCGGTCGAAGCCGGTCGGCCGCTCCCGTCCCGTGCAGCGGGACCGGGACGACGTGCGACGTGACCAGCCGCACGGGCCCGGCCCCCGGCCGGCCATGCTCTGCCGGCGTTCCTCGTCGGACGGGCCACTCCCAGCCACTCGCGGGCCGGGACGCGATCAGGACCGCGCGGGGGGCGGGCCCCCGGGCACGGTCGGGCCGTTCCCAGCCCTGGGTGCTCAGTACCGCAGGTATCGTCGCCGTACGGCGCGGAACGCGGCCAGCTCGTCCCGCCACGCGCCCACCACCTCGTCGGTGTCCGCCCCCGCGTCGATGAGCGTGCGCACCTTGGTGGAACCGGTCAGCTTGTCGATCCAGTTGTCGGCGCGCCAGGCGAACCCGCTCCAACTGCGCTTCGCCGTCACCAGCAGCGCGATGCCGGTACGCACGGGGTCGAAGGACTTCCGGTCGTGGACGTGGAGCTGGACGCCGCCGATCGTCCTGCCCTGGAACTTGGAGAACGTCGGCGCGAAGTACGCCTCGCGGAAGCGGACGCCGGGCAGGTCCAGCGCGTTCACTGCCTCGGCCCAGCGGCGGTCGACACCTTCGGCGCCGAGGAGTTCGAAGGGGCGGGTGGTGCCCCGGCCCTCGGACAGGTTCGTGCCCTCGAACAGGCAGGTCCCGGAGTAGACGAGTGCGGTGTCGGGCGTGGGCATGTTGGGGCTCGGCGGCACCCAGGGCAGCCCGGTCTCGTCGTAGAAGTCGGAGCGGTGCCAGCCCGTCATCCTCACGGTCTCCAGCTCCACCGGCCGCGTGAGGAACTCCCCGTTGAAGAGCAGCGCCAGTTCGGCGACGGTCATGCCGTGCGCCTGCGAGATCGGCTCCCGGCCCACGAAGGTCGCGAACGCCTTGTCGAGCACGGGCCCCAGCGCCGCCCGGCCGGTCACCGGATTCGGCCGGTCGAGCACCACGAACCGCTTGCCCGCGAGCTCGGCGGCCTGCATGCAGTCGAAGAGGGTCCAGATGTAGGTGTAGAAACGGGCCCCGGCGTCCTGGATGTCGAACACGATCGTGTCCACGCCGGACGCGGTGAAGATGTCGGCCAGCGGCCGGCCGCTCTTGAGGTACGTGTCGTACACCGGCAGCCCGGTCGCGGGGTCGTCGTAGCGGCCCTCGGAGCCGCCCGCCTGCGCCGTGCCGCGGAAACCGTGCTCGGGGCCGAAGACCGCGACCAGGTCGACGCGGTCGTCAGCGTGCATGACGTCCACGATGTGCCGCACGTCGCGCGTGACGCCGGTCGGGTTGGTGACCACGCCGATCCGTTCGCCGGCCAGGACCGCGTACCCGTCGGCGGCCAGCCGCTCGAAACCGGTGCGCACCCGGCCACGGCCCGCATGGGCGGCGGCGGGTGCGGCGGATGTCGCGGCCAGTGCCCCCACCGCGCCGCCCGCGGCCAGCAAACCCCGTCTGGAAAGGCTCATCGAGCTACCTCCGTGATCGCCGTCTGTCATGGCCACGCACGCTAGCGCTCCTGACGCCCCGGGGGAACGACCCGGGCGCGGCCGTCGGACCGCCCCCTTCCGCGCGGCATACCGACCGGTTAGTCTGCCTGCACGGCCGGGACGCTGCGAAAGGCGGAGCTTGATGAGCACGGTGCAGGGCGCAGGAGTTGTTGTCACGGGAGCGGGCGGCGGCATCGGCGCCGCCCTGGCCCGCCGGTTCGCCGCCGAGGGCGCCAGGGTCGTGGTCAACGACATCGACGCCGGCAAGGCCAAGGCGGTCGCCGACGAGATCGGCGGCACCGCCGTACCCGGCGACGCCTCGGACGTGGTCGACGAGGCCCGGGACGCCCTCGGCGGCACCGTCGACGTCTACTGCGCCAACGCCGGCCTCGGCTCCGGCGGCGACGCCTTCGCGGACGAGGACGTCTGGGCCTCGGCCTGGGACGTCAACGTCATGGCGCACGTCCGGGCGAGCCGCGCCCTGCTGCCCGACTGGCTGGAGCGCGGCAGCGGCCGCTTCGTCTCCACCGTCTCCGCCGCCGGACTGCTCACGATGATCGGGGCCGCGCCCTACAGCGTCACCAAGCACGGAGCGCTCGCCTATGCCGAGTGGCTCTCCCTCACCTACCGCCACCGCGGCCTCAAGGTCCACGCCATCTGCCCGCAGGGCGTACGGACCGACATGCTCGCCGCCACCGGATCGGCCGGCGACATCGTCCTCAAGCCGACCGCGATCGAGCCCGAGGACGTCGCCGACGCGCTGTTCGACGCGATCGACGAGGACCGCTTCCTCGTCCTGCCGCACCCGGAGGTCGCCGGCTACTACGCGGCGCGCGCCACCGAGACGGACCGCTGGATCGCCGGAATGAACCACATCCAGCAGAAGTGGGAGGAGGCGGGCCGATGAGCTCCGGCTACGCCGCGCAGCCGTGGCTCGGGCAGCTGACCGAGGCCCAGCGCGCCCCCGTCTCCCCGCACCCGACCGTCGTGCACGCCTTCCGCGCGGCCGTCGCCCGCTCCCCGGAACACCCCGCGCTCGCCTACTTCGACGGCCGCCTGAGCTACCGCGAGACCGACGAGCTCTCCGACTCCGTGGCCGCCCACCTCGCCGAGCGGGGTGTCGCCCGCGGCGACCGCGTCGCCCTCATGCTCCAGAACAGCCCGCACTTCGTCATCGCGCTGCTCGGCGCCTGGAAGGCCGGCGCGATCGTCGTCCCCCTCAACCCGATGTACAAGGCGGGCGAGGTCGCCCACGTCCTCGCCGACTCCGGGGCCGGCGCGCTGATCTGCTCCGACCGGGCATGGGAGGCGTACCTGCGGGACTGCGCCGCCGCCTCGTCCGTACGCGTCGTGCTCACCGCCTGCGAGCTCGACCTCCAGACGCGGCACGACGAGCGGGTCCTCTCCTTCGAGCGCGCACCGCGGGCCGAGGACGCCGACGACCTGCTCGACGTCGCCCGCCGCGGCCTCCCGGCGCCCTCCGGACGCGAACCGGGCGCCGCCGACGTCGCCCTGATCAGCTACACGTCGGGCACGAGCGGTACGCCCAAGGGGGCGATGAACCTCCACGGCGGCATCACCTACAACGCCGAACGCCAGCGCACCGGCCACCCCGTCCCCGAAGGCGCCTGCTACTTCGCCCTCGCGCCCCTCTTCCACATCACCGGCATGGTCTGCGAGCTCGCCGCCTGCATGGCCAATGCGGGCACCCTCGCGCTCGCCTACCGCTTCGATGCGGGCGTCGTGCTCGACGCCTTCGCCGAGCACCGGCCGGCGTACACGGTCGGCCCGTCGACCGCGTTCATGGCCCTGGCGGCGCATCCCGCCGCCACCCGCGAGCACTTCGCCTCCTTCGCCGTGATCAACTCGGGCGGCGCGCCCGTGCCGCCCGCGCTGGTGGAGAAGTTCCGCGCCGGTTTCGGGCCGTACATACGCAACGGCTACGGGCTCACCGAGTGCACCGCGCCCTGTGCGGCCGTGCCCCCGGAGAAGGAGGCGCCGGTCGACCCGGCCTCCGGCACCCTGTCCGTCGGCGTGCCCGGCCCCGACACCGTGGTGCGGATCGTCGACGAGAAGGGCGACGACGTGCCCCTCGGCGAACAGGGCGAGATCGCCGTGCGCGGCCCCCAGGTCGTGCCCGGCTACTGGCAGCTCCCCGACGCCACCGCCGAGGCGTTCCCGGACGGCGAACTGCGCACCGGCGACATAGGCTTCATGGACGCCGACGGCTGGCTCTACGTCGTCGACCGCAAGAAGGACATGATCAACGCCTCCGGGTTCAAGGTCTGGCCCCGGGAGGTCGAGGACGTCCTCTACACGCACCCGGCGGTCCGCGAAGCGGCCGTCGTGGGTGTGCCGGACGCCTACCGCGGCGAGACGGTCAAGGCGTACGTCAGCCTCCGGCCGGGGGCCGGTGTGGTGCCCGAGGAGCTCGCCGCCTACTGCGAGCAGCGGCTCGCCGCCTACAAATACCCCAGGGAAGTGGTGATCCTGCCGGAGCTCCCGAAGACCACAAGTGGGAAGATCCTCAGGCGGGAACTGCGTTCCCGGGTGTGAGGCACGGTTGTTTCGGCAGGAAGGGAAGGTGGCGGCGATGGCCAGGACGACGGACGGGGAGGCGACCCCCGTACCGCAGAGGCTGCTGGCCGCCGCCACCCGCCTGTTCGCGGAGCAGGGATACGACCGCACGTCGGTCCAGGAGATCGTGGAGGCGGCGGGCGTCACCAAGGGGGCGCTCTACCACTACTTCGGGTCCAAGGAGGACCTCCTGCAGGAGGTCTACTCCCGTGTGCTGCGTCTCCAGCAGGAGCGGCTGGACGCCTTCGCGGACGCGGACGATCCCGTGGAGGACCGGCTGCGCGAGGCGGCGGCGGACGTCGTCGTCACCACCATCGACAACCTGGACGACGCGGCGATCTTCTTCCGCTCCATGCACCACCTGAGCCCGGAGAAGCACAAGCAGGTGCGGGCCGAGCGGCGCCGCTACCACGAGCGGTTCCGGGCGCTGGTGGAGGAGGGGCAGCAGAGCGGCGTCTTCTCCTCGGCGACGCCGGCGGACCTGGTGGTGGACTACCACTTCGGGTCGGTCCACCACCTGTCGACGTGGTACCACCCGGACGGCCCCCTGACGAAGCAGCAGGTCGCGGACCACCTGGCGGACCTGCTCCTCCGCGCCCTCCGCCCCTGACGCCCCGCGCGGCGCGCTCGCTTCCGTTTCCACGTCGTCTGCGCGGCTGCCGTCGGGGCGCTGCCCCGAGCCCCGCGCCTCAAACGCCGGCGGGGCTGGTGTGCGGCGGGTCGTCCGCGCGGCGCTGCCGTTGGGGCTCTGCCCCCGAGCGGCGGGGGCTGGATTTGTTGGGCGTTGGCGCGGCGCGGAGCTGCCGCCGGGTGGGGGGCCGGGGGCGTCAGCCCCCGGAGCGCTCCCCCCGGCAGGGGGGTCTTGGGGCGGAGCCCCCAGTTACGGGAAGGGGCGGGGTGGGGGAAACCACCCCGCCCACCTCACACGTACCGCTTCAGCTCCCGCCTCGCCAGCGACCGCTGATGCACCTCGTCCGGCCCGTCCGCCAGCTTCAGCGTCCGCGCCGCCGCCCACATTTCCGCCAGCATGAAGTCCTGGCTCACGCCGCCCGCACCGTGCACCTGCACCGCCTTGTCCAGGATGTCCACCACCGCCCGCGGCGTCGCGATCTTGATCGCCTGGATCTCCGTGTGCGCGCCCCGGTTGCCGACCGTGTCCATCAGCCACGCGGTCTTCAGCACGAGCAGCCGCAGCTGCTCCACGGTCACCCGCGCGTCCGCGATCCAGTTCTGCACGACGCCCTGCTGGGCGATCGTCTTGCCGAACGCCTCGCGGGACACCGCCCTGCGGCACATCAGCTCGATCGCCCGCTCGGCCATGCCGATCAGCCGCATGCAGTGGTGGATACGGCCCGGTCCGAGCCGCGCCTGCGCGATGGCGAAGCCGCTGCCCTCCTCGTCGATCAGGTGGGAGGCGGGCACCCGTACCTCGGTGAAGACGACCTCGGCGTGGCCGCCGTGCGAGTGGTCCTCGTAGCCGTAGACCTGCATCGCTCGGCGGACCTCGACGCCCGGGGTGTCGCGCGGCACCAGGATCATCGACTGCTGACGGCGGATGTCGTCGCCGTCCGGGTCGGTCTTGCCCATGACGATGAAGATCCGGCAGTTCGGGTTCATCGCACCGGAGATGTACCACTTGCGGCCGTTGATGACGTAGTCGTCGCCGTCGCGCTCGATCCGGGTCCGGACGTTCGTCGCGTCGGAGGAGGCGACCTCGGGCTCCGTCATGGCGAACGCCGAGCGGATCTCCCCGGCGAGCAGCGGCTCCAGCCACTGCTTCTTGTGCTCGTCGCTGCCGAACTGTGCGAGGACCTCCATGTTGCCCGTGTCCGGGGCCGCGCAGTTCAGGGCCGTCGGCGCCAGGTGCGGGCTGCGGCCGGTGATCTCGGCGAGCGGCGCGTACTGCAGGTTCGTCAGGCCCGCGCCGTACTCGGCGTCCGGCAGGAAGAGGTTCCACAGCCCCTGCTTGCGCGCCTCGGCCTTCAGCTCCTCGACGATCGCCGGGGTGTCCCACGGTGACGCCAGCCGCGCGCGCTGCTCGTGCTCGATCCGCTCGGCCGGATAGACGTGCTCGTCCATGAACGCGAGCAGCTTGGCGCGGAGTTCTTCCGTACGGGCGTCGAATGCGAAGTCCATCAGGTTCTCAGCCTTCCTGGAGGGTGGTGAGGCCGTGCTCGATGAAGAGGGGGACGAGATCGCCGATGCGGTCGAAGCCGGCGCCGACGGTCTGGCCCAGGGTGTAGCGGTAGTGGATGCCCTCGAGGATCACGGCGAGCTTGAACCAGGCGAACGCCGTGTACCAGGAGATCGCCGAGGTGTCCCGTCCGGAGCGCGCGGCGTACCGCTCGATCAGCTCGTCGGGGGACGGGTGGCCGGGGGCGCCCGCGGTGGTGCTGATGGGGGAGCCGGGCAGTTCCAGCCGGCGGCTGTACATCACCATCAGCCCGAGGTCGGTCAGCGGATCGCCGAGCGTGGACATCTCCCAGTCCAGGACGGCCGTGATCCGGTCGTCCTCGCCGATCAGGACGTTGTCGAGACGGTAGTCGCCGTGGATGACGGTGGGGGCGGGGGAGGCCGGCAGCGAGCGCCCGAGCGCGGCGTGCAGTTCGTCGATGCCGGGCAGCTCCCGGTTGCGCGAGGCGTCCAACTGCTTGCCCCAGCGGCGCAGTTGCCGGTCGAGGAAGCCCTCGGGACGGCCGAAGTCGCCGAGCCCCACCGACGCGGGATCCACGGCGTGCAGGTCGACGAGCGTGTCGACGAGCGAGAGCACCGCGTCGCGGGTGCGCGCGGGACCGAGCGCGGCGAGCTGTTCGGCGGTGCGGTAGGGCGTGCCGTCGACGAACTCCATGACGTAGAACGGCGATCCGATGACCGACTCGTCCTCGCACAGCAGGACCGGTCGGGGGACCGGCACCTCGGTCGGTGCGAGCGCGCTGATCACCCGGTGTTCGCGCGTCATGTCGTGGGCGGTCGCCAGGACGTGGCCGAGCGGTGGCCTGCGGACGACCCAGCGGGTGGTGCCGTCGGTGACCGCGTAGGTGAGGTTCGAGCGGCCGCCCTGGATCAACCGTGCGCTGAGGGGGCCGCTGACCAGTCCCGGCCGCTCGCGGTCGAGATGTCCGCGCAGCTGCTCGGGATCGAGGCCCTGTGGGGCTGGGCTCATGGTGCGCACCTCCGGAGGCGGTCCTGGTCGTCGTCCTGGCGAACGCGTTCATGATGACCGACCAGTCGGTATGTCGTCCAGTGGGCCCCGGGAACCGATGTCTGGATCACACACGTGAACGCGCCCGCCCCGGAATGCGCCTTCGGGGACGGCCTGCGCGGCGCCTGTTCCGTCGAGGCGCCGGGGCACGCTCCGGCGCTCAGGTCACGATCGCGACGGCGAAGGCCGCGAGCGCGAGGACGCAGCCCACCGTCGCGACGGCGCCCCGCAACGACAGCGCCGGCGGCCGGGCCGCGTCCATCGCCCTCATGCGCCGGTGCGCCACCGCCAGGAAGACCAGCCACGCGGCCACGCTCAGTCCGACCGCGGGCCAGGCGTTCCCGGTCGTCTGCCGGGCCGCGAGCACCGCCACCACCGTGCACGCCAAGGTGGTCCGCCGCCACGCCAAGCGGGTCCGCTCGGGCTGCAGCCCCGGATCCCGCTCGGGGGCCGTCACACGTCGCCCCAGGACACGACGATCACCATGGCGACGGACACGACCGCGACGACCAGGGCCAGCAGCGCCGGGAAACGGGACACCGGCAGGTCCTCGCCGCGGCGCATCGCCCGCTCGCACCGCACCCAGTGGTTCACGGCGCGCACGGCGCACATGGCGCCCGCGCCGATCAGCGCGAGGGCGAGACCCGCCCGCACCCACCAGCGCAGATCCGGCAGGAACTGGTCGACGGCGAAGCCGCCGCCGATCAGCGCCAGTGCCGTGCGGACCCACGCGAGAAAGGTCCGCTCGTTTGCGAGCGAGAAGCGGTAGTCGGGGGTCTCGCCCTCCTCCCGGAGCCGCCGGGGCGCGAGCCACAGGCGCAGGCTCTGTACGAAGTCGCTCACGGCGAGCACCCTACCCGCGGCGTCACCCCGACCGATGGGCTCTCAGCCGGTGCCACGCGGCGAGGCCGTCCGGCACCCACTCCCACTCGCGCAGGCCCTCCTCCAGCTCGGCCTCCGTGAGGAAACCGTGCCAGGCGACCTCCTCGGCCTGCGGTCGCACGGGGAGCGTGCAGCGCACCTCGTAGACGGCCGACCACCAGGTCTGCGCGGGGTCGCCGTCGCCCTCGTACAGGAACGTGAACACCGGGACGGGGCGCGGCAGCCCGCGCACCCCGAGCTCCTCCTCGGCCTCGCGCAGGGCGGCGTCGTCGTACGTCTCGCCCGCGCCGACGACACCGCCGACGAACATGTCGTACAGCGAGGGGAAGACGAGCTTGGTCGCGGTCCGCCGGTGCACGAAGACGCGCCCGTCGCCGTCGCGTACGAGGACGAACACGCACCGGTGCCGCAGCCCGCGCGCGTACGCCTCGCCGCGCGGTGCCTGCCCGATCACCCGGTCCTGCTCGTCGACGATGTCGAGGATCTCTTCTGCGGGATCGTCTGCCGGAGTCATGGCAGCCATACAAGCATCCGGGGCCATGGCAGGCACACAGAGATCGCGCGAGGCCGCACCGGGCACCGGTGCGGCCTCGCGGGGCGGTCAGCGGAAGGTGGCTCGCACCGTGTCCTGGGCGGTCTGCACCCCCCGTTCCACGAGCCGGACCACGATCGTCCGGTACCCGGTGCCGTACGACGCGGTCGTCAGCGGGAACGACCACGCGGCCCGGCCCGTGGCCGGCCGCCACGCGCCCGGATCCACGGGGCCGTTGCGCCGCACCACCTGCCACTCGACCCGCGCGTCCGGCACCACCCGGAACGCCGATGCGGCCACCTGCGACGGCGTGCCGTCGCGCACCGCCCTCGCGTACAGCACGTGGTCGCCCGCGGCCAGGCGGCCGAGGTCCGCGCTCCACGTGCCGGTCGACTCGTCGAGTTCGGCCGAGGTGGGCGCGGCGAAGGTCTCGTCGTCCACGGAGACCTGCACCCGCCGGGTCTCCGGCCTGCCGCCGACGCCCTCGGGGTCGGAGCCGAGGTCCGGGAACGCGTACCGGCCGCCCGCGACGACCGTCTCGCCCTCGCCGGTCTCGGCGCCGTCCGCCGGGGACGCGATCGTGGCGCCGAACGCGAGAGTGGACGGGGGCAGCGGGGCCGGGTCGAGCGTCAGCCGCGACGCGTGCCCGTCCTCGTACCCGACCTCGGCGAGCGCGGTCGTGTCGGACAGCAGCTGCACCGACAGCTGCTCCCCCGTGAAGGCGTGCCGCGCCGTCTCCCACTCGATCGTGAACGCCGTCCAGCCGCCGGTGACAGGCCGGCTCGCCGCCTTGCCCCGGCCGATCTCCCGGTCGGTGGCGAGGAGCACGACCGTGGGTGCCACGACGGCGGCAGGCGCCCGGGTGCGCAGGTACAGCTCGGCCCGCACCCGCGAACCGGCGGCGAGCGGTTCGGTCAGCGTGTCGGTCGCGGGGTGCGCGGCCGTCGGCAGATAGGGCGCCGCTGTCGACAGGGTGTCGCCGACCGGGCAGCCGTCCGCGTCGTCGCCGTGGTCGGTGCGGTCCATGGTCCGCTCAGCCGAGCAGTCGGGCCCCTGGTGCAGGTAGTAGCTGAACGCCTCTGCCGAATAAGGCCCTTGGGGATCCGCCGCGTCCTGCCGGACGCCGAGCGTCCGACGCAGCACACCCAGCGCGCCGTCGAGGGTGGCCACGTCGTCGAGGCCGGCGGAGACGCCCGTGGGCAGCGGTGCCGGGTCCGAGGTGCCGTCCCCGTCACGGTCGTAGCCGCCCCAGATGCTGTCCCGGATCGCGCGGTCGGCGGCGAAGAAGTCGTCCTCGACGGGCCGTTCGGGCAGCAGGGACCGGCCGAGCAGGACGTCCACGGCGCGGCGCGCGGTCTCCGGCGTCGCGGCGCCGTAGCCCTCGAAGAGGACGTTGCCGGCGGTGTGGGGCGAGGCGAGCGGCCAGCTCGCTGACGGCAGGTTGTCCTCCCCGAGCGGGAAGGCGTTCTTCAGCACGGCTTCGCGCAGTTCGGCGCGCGTGAGCCTGCCGTCGTGGAGGTACTCGCTCTGCGGGACGGCGGTGCCTTCGGCCACGACCTGACCGCTCTTCTGCCCGGCCCGCGGGTCGCCGACGGCGTCCTTGACCCGCTGGAGCGTCGTACCGAACACCCCGGCCGTGTACGGCGTCGCCGCCGACGTGCCGCTGAACTGGTCCTGGCACAGCACCCCGGTGTGGCAGGCCGACGGCAGACTGCCGATGCCCCACGACGACAGGTGCACGGGCATGCCGTCGCCGACGACGGCCCGCTGGTTGTCGCGGCGCAGGGCGCCGACCGTGATGTTCCAGTCGGGTCCCGTCTGGTCGGAGTGCCAGGTGCTGACCGGCACGTCGAAGGCGTTGCCGACGCCGTTGCCCGCGGCGAACAGCACGGTCTGGCCGCGTTCGGCCGCCTCCTTGGTCACCTCCTCACCGCTGAGCACGGGGCCGACGGGGGCGCCGCCGATGTAGCCGAAGGAGTGCGAGGTGATGTCGACCCAGGGGTACTTCGTGGCGACGGTCTCGTCGAGGCCCTCCACCATGACGAGCAGGCAGGTCGGGCAGTAGCCGTAGCGGTTTCCGGCCGAGACCGAGGCGGAGCCGGTGCCGTGGCCGTGGTCGTCGAGGACCGGATGGGCACCGTCCACGCTCGACGAGTAGGCGCCGATGATCTTCGTGCCGGGGATCCAGTGCAGTGTGCCGCCGGGCACCCGCTCACTCCACAGCTGCTTGTCCTCCTCGGGCAGATACCCCTTGCCGAGGGTCACGGGGATCGCCGGGGCGGAGGCCGGGTAGCCGGGGATGTACTCCGAGGGGTGCCTGGTGAAGTCCCGGGTCAGCGCGAGGACATCGGGGTCCGGGTAGGTGCGGGCGGAGAACTCCAGGTGGTACGGGTTGATCCCGGTGTCGGCGATGCCGATCACGGTGACGGGCGGGCTCGCGGCGATCCGGTCCGCGCTGCCGACCAGCACGGACGTCGTCTCACGCCGCTCCAGGCCGTATCCGTCGGTCGCCTTGAGGGTGACCAGATGCCGCCCGTCGGGCAGACCGGGGTCGACGGACGTGCCGGTGGCGTCGTCGAACCGCCCGTCCGCGTCCAGGTCCCAGGCCGCGGCGACGGGTGCCGTGCCGCCCGAGACAGTGCCGCTGAGCCGCTGCTCCGCGCCCGTCTCGAAGGTGTACGGGCCTCCGGCCGCGACCCGCGGCCGCGGGTCGGCGGGGCGCCGGTGGGCGACGACCTGTGCGGTCACGTCGTCCGTGACGGTGGCCCACTTGACGGCGACGACCTTCCAGGTGCCGGCGACAGGGGCCGATACGGACGTCCTCTCCGGGTGGTCACCGGACTCCGACGTGGCCACGACCTCGCCGGACGGGTCGGTGACGCGCAGGTCGTAGTCCTGGGCCGTCGTCCGCCAGGACAGGGTGACGTCCAGGGAGCCCGTACCGGCCGGGACCTCGAAGGGGAACTCCACCGCCGCGCCGGAGGGGAAGACGCCGGGCGTCGGGTCGGACTTCGTCTCGTCGAGCAGCGTGGCGGAGGTCTCCTCGACGACCACGACCCTGACCGTGTCGGTCGTCCGGGCACCCGCCGCGTCCGTGACGGTGAGCCGCAGTTCGTACGTGCCGGGGGCGAGGCCCTCGGTGTCATAGGACGCGCTCGCCGCATCCGCGCCGACGACGGTGCCGTGCTCGGCGGACCACGCCCAGGTGTACGGAGCGGTGCCGCCGTAGGCGCTGCCCAGCAGCACGGCCTTCTCGCCGGCCGCGACGAAGGAGCTGTCGCCGGCGTCGGCGTGCAGGGGAGAGGGCGCGGGGGTGGCGGGCGTGCCGGTGCGTGCCGTTCCGGCCACCTCGACGGTGCCGCTGAGCGGGCCGCGTACGGCACCGTCGACGACCTGCCGGCCGTCGACGGTGGCGACCGTCACGTCGGAGCCTTCCCCGGCACCGGCCGCGGTGCCGGGGATGAGGGCGGCCGCCACCGCGAGCGCGGCGGCGACGGCCGTCCGGCGGAACCGGCCCGCCGAGTACGGGGAACGGGCCACGACAGGGGAGGGACGCGGCATCAGTCCCTGCCCCACTTCTGCGCGCATGCCTTCAGATCGGCCTTGACCTGCTGGCCCCGGTCCACGACGACGGGGATGCGCTCCAGGACCTGCCCGTTCTTCTCGCAGGTCAGGGTCCAGTTCTCGATCAGGCCGGCGCCCGTCTGCTGCTCCGTGGCGTCGTAGAGGGAGGCGGTGAGCGTCCAGGTCGGCGCGACGGACGCCCAGTTCTCCACCCGCAGCACATAGGTGCCCTGTTGCGGGTCCTGGAGTAGGACCCGCTCCTTCTCGCCGACCGAGCCCGCGGAACTGCCCACCTGGGTGAGGCTGCCGTCGGCGTTCTTGCGCAGGACGTACAGGTCGAGGTCGTCCGGCGTGGCCCAGTCGAGCTTCACCTCGAGGACGTCGGCGGCCCGGTCGACGGTGAACTCCTGCTCCGTCCGCTGCGCCGGTGCGGTGGTGCCCGAGTAGGTCTGCCGCTTCAGCGGCTCCGAGGAGACCACCTGGATCTGGCGGGCCTTGACGACGGGCCGGGTGGAGGGGTTCACGTGCCAGGTGTACGCGCCGTCCCTGCCGACGGTCATGGTCGTGTCCAGGGTGTCCGAGATGCTGCCCGACCAGGTGGGTGTGGCGAAGGTCTTGCGCAGCCGCAGGGTCGCACCGGCGGGCGCCTTGCCCTTGATCACCGAGTGGGTCTGCGGGTCGATGGCGCTCTCCAGCGCCACGAGGTACGCCTCACGGTTGCCCTTGCCGGCGAACTCGCCCGCACCCAGGTACTCGTCGACGACCTCCGGGAACGGCGGGTGGAACTCGTCGGGGCCGATCTCGAACGTGTAGCCGTAGCCGCCGGTCGCGTTGTACGACCAGTCCTCGGTGGTGCCGGTGGTGTCGTAGAGTTCCCAACTGTGCTGGCTCGTGTAGCCGTTCTGGGCGGCCATCCGGTCGCCGAGCTCGGTCAGCGCGGCGTCGTCCGGCGGACTGCCGACGGGCTGCCCGTCGGGGCCGATCGTGTCGGGCGCGACGCCGCCGGGGCTCAGCACCAGGTTGGAGAAGGTGTGGTTGGTGATCAGCCCGGTCACCTGCCGGCCGCTGATCAGCTCGCGGATGTTCTGTGTCTCCGGCTCGGAGAACGGCGCGGCGCCGCGGTAGGTGGCCTGGACCGGCTCGGCGGCCGCTCCCGGGCCGCCCCAGTACGCCCCGTAGTTGCGGTTGAGGTCGACGCCGGCGCCGAAGCCGCCGGGACTGCTCGCGAGGGCACACTCGTTCAGCAGCGGGGAGAATCCGTCGACGATCCGGCAGTTCTTGCGCTTGTACGCGTTGCCGGGGGTGGCCAGGATCGATCCGGTGCCGCCCTCGTCGACGGGGCGCAGGTCGATCAACTGCCCGTCGTCGAAGGACTTCTGGAAGCCGTCGACGTTGACGACCGGCACGATGACGACGCGGGCCTTGTTCAGCAGCGCGGTGATGCGCGGGTCGCTGCCGTAGTTCTTCACCAGGTCGTACGCGAACTCGATGGTGTGCTCGCCGGAAGGCCATTCGCGGGCGTGGTGCAGGCCGAGCATGAGGAAGACGGGCCGGCCGTCCTCCGCGGCCGCGACGTTGTGCGCGATCTCCACGCCGTGCACCGGCTTGCCCTCGAGGCTCTTGTGCGGCAGCGTGATCTTCTTGACCAGGCTCGGGCGAATCGCGGCGAGCCGGTCGAGATTGTCGTTGTAGTCGTCCAGGCTGCGGTAGCTGTCGCGTCCGGACGGCAGGGGCGAGGCGGCGGTCGCGGCGGCGTAGGCGCGGTTGGCCGCGTTGATCTCGGACTCCCGCTGCACGAGGTCGGGGATGCGCACCTGCCAGGTGAAGCCGGCGGCGCGCAGCGCGAGAGCGTCGCCGAGGCTGTGCAGAACGACCTCGCTGCGGTCGTGCCCCGCATGCTCGGTCAGGTCGAGCCCGAGTGCGGAGAGTCTGTTTCTGGCTGCTCGGGTGGGGGTGTCCACCATCACGAGCTGCGGCCTGAACGCTTCGTCTTCCGCCGCCGCGGCGGAAGACGAAGCCGGCGCGAGAGGCAGCAGCGCGCCCGCCGCGGCGGCGACCAGTGCGCAGGCGATCGCGGTGCGCCTGCGGGACCGTGGGTGCGAAACGACCACGTGAACTCCTGTCGAGAGGAGCTCTGCCCAGGCGAGCCCGGCTCGCCCTGTGGGGCCGCGGTCTCGTCGGGCACAGCCCTGTCCGTGGTGGGGGGAGGCTGAGCGGGAACGTAGCAGAGGCGATGGCATGTACACGAGAGGGAGAGGAGAGGAAACGGAAGTCCGTGCTCCGAGCGGTCGGACGGCGCTTCCGCGCGCATGGCCGTGCGGCCGCGAAACCGCCCGGCCGGGCGCGGGTCGGCGGGGAAATATGACGGAAGTCCGACGGACCGCCCGCTGCCCTGGTCCTCGCGTCGGTCACGTGCTCGAATCGAAGGGTGACCTCACACGACGGTGACGCGGAACGCACCGGGCACACCGGCCCCGCCGGGCCGGCCGAGCGGGACGACGGGACGACCGGCTCGCCCCTCGGCCGCCGGCTGGTGCTCGGCATGCTGGGCGTCGGTGCCGCCTCGGTCGTCGCCGCGCCCGGACTCCAGCGCGGGCTCGAGTCGTTCCTCGGCTCCGCCGCCGACAAGGACCCCACCGGCCTCACCGGGCTGCTCCCCAACGGCGGCGGCTTCCGCTACTACTCGGTCGCAACCTCCGTGCCCCGCCGGGACGCGACGAACTACCGCCTCACCGTCGACGGCCTCGTCGACCGCCCCACCACCTACACGCTCGCCGCGCTGCGCGCCCTCCCGCAGACCCGGATCGTGCGCGACGTGCAGTGCGTGACCGGCTGGCGCGTGCCCGACACCCCGTTCGAAGGCGTGCAGCTGTCGCTGCTTCTCGACGCGGCCGGGGTGCGCCCCGAGGGCAGGGCGATCCGGTTCACCTGCTTCGACGGCACGTACAGCGAGAGCCTCACCCTCGCGCAGGCCCGTCGCGACGACGTCCTGGTCGCCCTGCGCATGCAGGACAAGCCGCTCAGCCACGCCCACGGCGGCCCCGCCCGGCTCTACGTCGCGCCGATGTACTTCTACAAGTCGGCGAAATGGCTCTTCGGGATCACCGTCACCTCCCGTGTGCGGCCCGGCTATTGGGAGGAGCGCGGCTATGACGTCGACGCCTGGGTCGGCCGGTCCAACGGCCGCAGCGACACCCCCACCGGCTGAACCGCCCGCCCGCGTACGGCGGTTCAGCCGGGCCGAGCGCTGGGTGCATCGCGCCACCGCCGCCCTGATGCTCCTCTGCGTCGTGACCGCGGCCGCCCTGTACGTACCGCAGATCGCGGAACTCGTCGGTCGCCGCCATCTCGTGGTCACCGTCCACGAGTGGGCCGGTGTGCTGCTGCCGGTGCCGTTCCTGCTCGGCCTCGCGTCCCCGGCGTTCCGCGCCGACCTGCGCCGGCTCAACCGCTTCGGCCCGCACGACCTCACCTGGCTGCGTGCCGTACGCCGCCGGGACCACCGGCTCGCGTCACGCCCGGCCGGGAAGTTCAACGCCGGGCAGAAGCTCTACGCGGCCTGGATCGCGGGCGCGGCCCTGGTCATGCTCGGCACCGGGCTGCTGATGTGGTTCACGCACCTCACCCCGCTGGTGTGGCGCACCAGCGCGACGTTCGTGCACGACTGGCTGTCGCTGGCCGTCGGGATCGTGCTGGCCGGACACATCGGAATGGCGCTCGCCGACCGGGAGGCACGCCGTGGCATGCGCACCGGGTCGGTCGAGCGCCAGTGGGCCCATGACCACCACTCCGAGTGGCTACAGGACGAGTGACAGCAGCAGCACGAAGACGATGCCCACGACCGAGATGATGGTCTCCATCACCGACCAGGTCTTGATCGTCTGACCGACGTTCATGCCGAAGTACTCCTTCACCAACCAGAAGCCGGCGTCGTTGACATGGCTGAAGAACAGCGAACCGGCACCGATCGCGAGTACCAGCAGCGCCGCGTGCGCGGTCGACATGTCGGCCGCGAGCGGCGCGACCAGTCCGGCCGCCGAGATCGTCGCGACCGTCGCCGACCCCGTGGCCAGCCGGATCGCCACCGCGATCAGCCAGGCGAGCAGCAGCGTCGGTATGGCCCAGTTCTTGGAGAAGTCCAGGATCATCTGGCCGACACCGATGTCGATCAGCGTCTGCTTGAACCCGCCGCCGGCGCCGACGATCAGCAGGACGCCAGCGATCGGGGCGAGCGACTTCTCGACCGTCGAGCCGATCCGCTCCTTGGTGAACCCGGCGGCGCGGCCCAGGGTGAAGATGCCCACCAGCACCGCGGCCAGCAGGGCGATCAGCGGCGAGCCGACGACGTCCGTGACGCGCTGGAGCCCGTTCTCGGGGTCGTCCACGATGATGTCGACGAGGGCCTTGGCCATCATCAGCACGACCGGCAACAGCACCGTGGTGACGGTGGCGGCGAAGCTGGGCCGCTTCTCCGGGCCGTCGGTGGCGCGCTGAGGGATCATTTTCTCCGGTGCCGGGATGTCCACCCAGCGGGCGGCGAACCTGGAGAACACCGGGCCCGCGATGATCACCGTCGGTATCGCGACGAGCAGGCCGAGGGCGAGGGTCACGCCCAGATTGGCGCCGATGGCGTCGATCGCGACCAGCGGGCCGGGGTGCGGCGGGATGAGGCCGTGCATGACGGACAGGCCGGCGAGGGCCGGGATGCCGATCCGCATCAGCGAGTAGTTGCCGCGCTTGGCGACCATCAGCACGACCGGGATCAGCAGGACGATGCCGACCTCGAAGAACAGCGGGAGTCCGATGATCGAGGCGATCAGCACCATCGCCCACGGCATCGCGCGGCCGCCCGCCCTGGCCAGGATGGTGTCGACGATCTGGTCGGCGCCGCCCGAGTCGGCGAGCAGCTTGCCGAGGATCGCGCCCAGCGCGATGAGGACGCCGACCCCGGCGACGGTGCTGCCGAGGCCGGTGCTGAAGGAGGCGATGGCCTTGTCGAGCGGTGCCCCGGCGAACGCGCCGAGGGCGAGCGAACCGATGGTCAGGGCCAGGAACGCGTGCAGCTTGAACCTGGTGATGAGCAGGACGATGACGGCGATGCCCGCCACGACGGCGATGCCCAGCTGAGCGTTACCCGCCGAGGTGATCGGCTCGACGGTGTCCGCTGCCAGCATCTCGACGCTGAGACTGGTCACGGTGATTCCTTGTCACGGAAAGGGACGGGGGAGGGGACGGGGTACGGGGGCGGGGATCAGGAGCCGAGCGCGCGCAGCGCGGCGACGGCCCGCTCGGTGATCTCCTCGGGGGTTCCGGACACGTCGACCGCGACACCCGTCTCGTCGTCGCCCAGCGGCTGCAGGGTGGCGAACTGGGAGTCGAGGAGCGCGGTCGGCATGAAGTGCCCCTTGCGCTCCTTCATGCGCCGCTCGATGAGCGCGCGGTCGCCGGTGAGGTGGAGGAAGACGACTCCGGGCGCGGCGGCCCTGAGCCGGTCGCGGTACACGCGCTTGAGCGCCGAGCTGGAGACCACGCCGCCGTGTCCGGCCCGCTCATGGGCCCAGGCGCCGATGGCGTCCAGCCACGGCCGGCGGTCGTCGTCGTCGAGCGGGGTGCCGGCCGACATCTTGGCGATGTTGGCCGGGGGGTGGAAGTCGTCGCCCTCGGCGTACGGGACGCCCAGGGCGGCGGCGAGCAGGGGGCCGATCGTGGTCTTGCCTGTGCCTGCCACGCCCATCACCACGACGACGTGAGGGGTGCTCATTACGTGCCTCGCTGTCTTCTTCGACATCCGACATCGGTCCGTCGCGCTACTGGAACCCATTAGGTACGACGTATTCAAGAGTCTGAGACATAAACGTCATACTTTTTGTTCCCGGGTCCGCTCGTCTCCCTCCGGCGGCCACCCGTAGGCTTTGCGCATGACCACAGAAGGCCGGGGGCTTCACACGCAGGTGCTCGACACCCTCGGTCTGGCGATCACCGCCGGCGACTACCCGGCCGGGAGCGTCCTGCGCACCGACGAGGTCGCCCAGCGTTTCGACGTCTCCCGGACGGTCGTCCGCGAAGTGGTCAGGGTCCTGGAGTCCATGCGCCTGGTGGAGTCGCGGCGCCGTGTCGGCGTGACCGTACGGCCTACCGAGGAGTGGAACGTCTACGACCCGCGTGTCATCCGCTGGCGCCTCGCCGGCGCCGACCGGCCGCGCCAGCTGCGCTCCCTGACCGTGCTGCGCTCCGCGATCGAACCGGTCGCGGCCTCCCTCGCCGCGGTCAACGCCACCCCGGAGCAGTGCGCCGCCCTCACCCGGGAGGCCATCGGCATGGTCGCCACCTCCCGGGGCCACCAGCTGGAGGGCTATCTGGAGCACGACATCGCCTTCCACCGGATCGTGCTCAACGCCTCCGGCAACGAGATGTTCGCCCGGCTCGGCGACGTCGTCGCGGAGGTCCTGGCGGGCCGGACCCACCACCACGTGATGTTCGACGACCCGGATCCGGCGGCCGTGACGCTCCATGTACAGCTCGCCGAAGCCGTTCGCGAAGGCGATGCGGCGCGTGCGGAGGGGCTCACCAAGCAGATCGCGGCGGGCGCCCTGGAAGAGCTGGATGTCCTCGCACCCTGAATTGCATGGCATCCTTGCTTCATATTGGCGAAACCTCTGAAATACCTCAGATCTATATCTGAGTGAGGTTGGCCACTGCCAAAATCCCAGGGTTGCCCTGACTATGAGCCGTCAGGCTCTTGGGCACCCACGCCGTGCCGCGGCACACCGCACAGAGCCGCCGGCGCACAAGGCCGGGTACCGCACACCCCCTCACGAAGGCGAACACCTCAATGAGTGACCGCACCATGGCTGCGGCCGACACGCCTGTCGCCCCCGCGACGGGCACCCCCCACGTAGATGCCGGTGACGCCGGGTACCGCAAGGACCTCAAGTCACGTCACATCAACATGATCGCCATCGGCGGCGCCATCGGTACGGGGCTCTTCCTCGGCGCCGGTGGCCGCATGGCCAACGCCGGTCCGTCCCTCTTCATCGCGTACGCCGTGTGTGGCGTCTTCGCCTTCTTCGTCGTCCGTGCGCTCGGCGAGCTGGTGCTCTACCGGCCCTCGTCCGGCGCCTTCGTCTCGTACGCCCGTGAGTTCATGGGCGAGAAGGGCGCCTACACGGCCGGCTGGCTGTACTTCCTGAACTGGTCGACCACCGCGATCGCCGACATCACCGCTGCCGCGACCTACGCCCACTTCTGGGCCATGTTCAGCGACATCCCGCAGTGGGTCCTCGCGCTGATCGCCCTGGCCGTCGTCCTCACCGCGAACCTGATCTCGGTGAAGTACTTCGGCGAGATGGAGTTCTGGTTCGCGATCATCAAGGTCGCCGCCCTGGTCCTGTTCATGCTGATCGGCATCTTCCTCGTCGTGACCTCGCACGACATCGGCGGCCACACGCCGGGCCTCGCCACCGTCACGGACAACGGCGGCATCTTCCCGAGCGGCGTCATGCCCATGCTGCTGCTGATCCAGGGTGTCGTCTTCGCCTACGCCTCCGTCGAGCTCTGCGGCGTCGCCGCGGGCGAGACCGAGAACCCCGAGAAGATCATGCCCAAGGCGATCAACTCGATCATGTGGCGTGTCGGTCTCTTCTACGTCGGCTCCGTCGTGCTGCTCGCCCTGCTGCTGCCGTACACCGCGTACTCCGGCGACGAGAGCCCCTTCGTCACCGTCTTCGACAAGCTCGGTATCCCCGGCGCGGCCGGCGTCATGAACCTCGTCGTCCTCACCGCGGCACTGTCCAGCCTGAACTCCGGCCTGTACTCCACCGGCCGCATCCTGCGCTCGATGTCGCTGTCCGGCTCCGCGCCGAAGTTCACCGGCGTCATGAACAAGGGCGGTGTCCCCTACGGCGGCATCCTGCTCACCGCCGCCTTCGGCGTGATCGGCGTCTTCCTGAACTACGTCATGCCGGGCGAGGCCTTCGAGCTCGTGCTGAACTTCGCCTCGATCGGCATCATCGGCACCTGGGCGATGATCATGGTCTGCTCGCTGCTGTTCTGGCACCGTTCCAAGGACGGCCGGGTCACCCGCCCCGGTTACCAGCTGCCCTGGGCCCCCTACACCCAGATCGTCACGCTGTTCTTCCTCGGCTCCGTCCTCGTCCTGATGTGGATGGACGGCGGCATCGGCCGCACCACCGTCAACTGCCTGCCGCTGATCGCGGCCGCGCTGGTCGGCGGCTGGTACGTGGTCCGCAAGCGCGTCGGCCGCATCGCGGCCGAGCGCGAGGACGCCCACGCCTGACCCCCCGAAGGCCGGGCCCCGCGGGGCCCGGCCTTCGCCGTGCCCCGGCCCCGACGGTTCCCCCGCTGTCCCGCCTGGTGGGGGCCGTCTCCGTTGCCCGTGTCCCCGTCGGACGCGGGGGTCGCCCGGGAGCGTGTCGGCACGCGGGCCGGCCGCGTCCTCGCGGCGTACACGGGCCACGCCCGGCTGGGCGGCGTGCGGACACGCTTGCGCCCGGTGGCCGTGATTCGCCCCGGGGGGGCGTATCTGCTGCCTGCGCCGCAGTTGGACACGGGGCCGGCCGCGTGCGCGTTCCCACCCGGGCGGCCGCGGGCCATGCCGATGGGACGTCTCCCGCTGTGACCGGCTGGGGGCGGATCGGTTGACCGTGTCCCCGCCGGGCGCGGGGTCGGTCGCGAGCGTGTCCGCACGCGGGGCGGCCGCGATCGGCCGGCGGATGCAGTCCACGCCCGCGCCGACGTACTCGTGGGCGGCCGCGCCCGACGCCACGCGCCAGGCGGAAAACGCCCCCTTCTGCGGCCTCCTCGGCATACCGTGCGAGCCATCGCGGCGTGCCGCCGTGACAGGCCACGAGGAAGGGCAGGTCCTGCGATGCCCCAGCAGGTGCAAGGCGTGATCGCACCCGGGAAGAACGAGCCGGTGCGGGTCGAGACGATCACCGTTCCCGACCCCGGGCCGGGCGAGGCCGTCGTGCGGGTGCAGGCGTGCGGCGTCTGCCACACCGACCTGCACTACAAGCAGGGCGGGATCACCGACGAGTTTCCCTTCCTGCTGGGCCACGAGGCGGCCGGCGTCGTGGAGTCCGTCGGCGACGGCGTCATCGACGTCGCGCCGGGCGACTTCGTGGTCCTGAACTGGCGCGCCGTCTGTGGCCGCTGCCGCGCCTGCCTGCGCGGCAGGCCCTGGTACTGCTTCGACACCCACAACGCCCGGCAGCGGATGACGCTCACCGCCTCCGGCACCGAGCTGTCGCCCGCCCTGGGCATCGGCGCCTTCGCCGAGAAGACCCTGGTCGCCGCAGGCCAGTGCACCAAGGTCGACCCCGCGGTCTCCCCGGCCGTCGCCGGACTGCTCGGCTGCGGGGTCATGGCGGGCATTGGCGCCGCCGTCAACACGGGCGGGGTCGGCCGCGGCGACACGGTCGCCGTCATCGGCTGCGGCGGCGTCGGTGACGCGGCCGTCGTCGGCGCACGCCTCGCCGGCGCGGCGAAGATCATCGCGGTCGACATCGACGACCGCAAGCTGGCGACCGCCCGCTCCATGGGCGCCACCCACACCGTCAACTCCCGCTCCACGGACCCCGTCGAAGCGATCCGCGACCTCACCGGCGGCTTCGGCGCGGACGTCGTCATCGAGGCGGTCGGCCGCCCGGAGACGTACCGGCAGGCCTTCTACGCCCGCGACCTGGCCGGCACGGTCGTCCTCGTCGGTGTGCCCACCCCCGACATGAAGCTGGAGTTGCCCCTGCTCGACGTCTTCGGCCGTGGCGGGGCGCTCAAGTCGTCCTGGTACGGAGACTGCCTGCCCTCCCGTGACTTCCCGATGCTCATCGACCTGCACCAGCAGGGCCGCATCGACCTCGGCGCGTTCGTCACGGAGACCATCGGCATCGGCGACGTCGAGGCGGCCTTCGCGCGGATGCACGAGGGCGACGTCCTGCGCTCGGTCGTCGTCCTGTGATCGCCGCCGGTCACCACGCCGCCAGCCGCAGCCGGCTCTCGAAGCGGCACGGCTCACCCGTCACCGGATCGGTGAACTCCAAGGCCCGGGCGAGGAGCTGCAGGGGGCGCGTGTAGTCCTCGGGCCCCGGGGCGCGTACTTCGGGGTAGACCGGGTCGTACAGGATCGGCAGGCCCAGGGAGTTCATGTGCACGCGCAGCTGGTGCGTTCGGCCGGTGGCCGGCAGCAGCCGGTACCGGCCGAGCGCGCCGCGCGCCTCCACCAGCTCGATCCGGCTCTTGCTGTTCGGCTCCCCCAGCACCTCCCGGGCGGCGATCACCCCGCGCTCCTTCTCGATCCGGCTGCGTACGGTACGGGGCAGGGCGACCGACGGGTCGTACGGCGCGATCGCCTCGTACTCCTTGCGCACCCGCCGGTCCCGGAACAGCGTCTGGTAGGCACCCCGGTCCCCGGGCCGTACGACGAAGAGCACCAGCCCCGCGGTCAGCCGGTCCAGCCGGTGCGCGGGCTGGAGCTCCGGCAGCCCGAGACCGCGGCGCAGCCGCGCCAGCGCCGTTTCGGTGATGTGGCTGCCACGCGGGACCGTGGCGAGGAAGTGCGGCTTGTCGGCGATCACCAGGCGTTCGTCGCGGTGCACGACGCCCACCTCGAAGGGCACCCGCTCCTCGGCGGCGAAATCCCGGTGGAAGAACAGGTACCGCCCCGCCTCGTACGGGTCACCGGCCGTGACCGGGCCGTCGGCCGAGACGATACGGCCCTCGTCGAGCATGGCGTCGACCTGCTCGGCCCCGATGGCGTTCGCGTACCGCTCCACGAGATGGTCCCGCACGGTGGCCCACAGCCCGTCCGGATCGGCGGGCAGCCGCAGCCGCACCGGGTCGATGCCGTCGCGCTGGGGGAGCGGCGACCGAGGGGCCTTGTTTCTGCGTCTCACCGACGAGACTGTATGCCCACCGCGCCGATGCCCGGGCCGGTCAGTGCCCCCGTGCCCACCTCGCCGCCGGCCGCGGGCCGTCAGTCCACCCCTGCCCACCGCACCGGCGGCCTCGGCCGGTCAGTGCTCCATCCCGCCGCCGAGGTACATCACGGCCACGCCGATGACGACGAGCGCGACACCGATCAGCGTCGCGGGCCTGACCGGTTCGTCGAACAGCCAGACGCCGCCGAAGAACGCCCCGACCGTCCCGACCCCCGACCACACCGCGTACACCGGACCGACGTTCAGGGACCTGAGCGCCTGCGCCAGCATCACGAACGCCACGCCGTACCCGACGACGACCAGCACGCTGGCGCCCGGCCTGCTCAGGCCGTGCGAGGCACGCAGCGCCAGAGTGGCCATCACCTCGGACGCGATCGCGCCCGCGACCAGCAGGAAATCCATCGCACCTCCCCGGAACACACGAAGATCCCCACGGCACGCCGTGGGGATCTCACTGGTGTCCGAGGGGGGACTTGAACCCCCACGCCCGATAAAGGGCACTAGCACCTCAAGCTAGCGCGTCTGCCATTCCGCCACCCGGACAAGGTGTCTGTCTCTCGGCCCTGGGCCGTTCCGACGTGGAAAACCATAGCAAACATTCGGCCCCCCTCGATCACACCCCCGGTTCCGTGAACGCCCCGTGACGTCCGAAGGCCGCCCTTGGGCATTGACCCGCATGGCGGGAGGATGAGGGCGGACCACCAGCAGCGACAGTGGGAGGAATTCAGCGTGAGCGAGTCGAACACCGCCCGGGCCGTGTCGGGCGAGGACGAGGTCGTCGACCTCTGTCGTGAGCTGATCCGGATCGACACCAGCAACTACGGTGACCACTCGGGCCCGGGCGAGCGCGCCGCGGCCGAGTACGTCGCCGAGAAGCTCGCCGAGGTGGGGCTGGAACCGCAGATCCTCGAGTCGCACAAGGGCAGGGCCTCCACCGTGGCCCGCATCGAGGGCGAGGACCCGTCCCGCCCCGCGCTGCTCATCCACGGCCACACCGACGTCGTCCCGGCGAACGCCGCCGACTGGACCCACCACCCGTTCTCGGGCGAGATCGCCGACGGCTGCGTCTGGGGCCGCGGCGCGGTGGACATGAAGGACATGGACGCGATGACGCTGGCGGTCGTACGCGACAGGCTGCGCAGCGGCCGCAAGCCGCCCCGCGACGTCGTGCTCGCGTTCCTCGCCGACGAGGAGGCCGGCGGCACCTACGGCGCCCGCCATCTGGTCGACCACCACCCGGACCTGTTCGAGGGCGTCACCGAGGCGATCGGCGAGGTGGGCGGCTTCTCCTTCACCGTCAACGAGAACCTGCGCCTCTACCTGGTCGAGACGGCGCAGAAGGGCATGCACTGGATGCGCCTGACCGTCGAGGGCACGGCCGGCCACGGCTCGATGACCAACAACGACAACGCCATCACCGAGCTGTGCGAGGCCGTCGGCCGCCTCGGCCGCCACCAGTGGCCGGTCAGGGTCACCAAGACCGTCCGCTCCTTCCTCGACGAGCTGTCCGACGCGCTCGGCACTTCGCTCGACCCCGAGGACATGGACGCCACGCTCGCCAAGCTCGGCGGCATCGCCAAGATGGTCGGCGCCACCCTGCGCAACTCCGCCGCCCCCACCATGCTCGGCGCCGGCTACAAGGTGAACGTCATCCCCGGCCAGGCGACCGCGCACGTCGACGGGCGCTTCCTGCCCGGCTACGAGGAGGAGTTCCTCGCGGACCTGGACCGGCTGCTCGGCCCCCGGGTCCGGCGCGAGGACGTCCACGGCGACAAGGCGCTGGAGACCAGCTTCGACGGGGCTCTCGTGGACGCCATGCAGGTGGCTCTCAAAGCCGAGGACCCGATCGCCCGGGCGGTGCCCTACATGCTCTCCGGCGGAACGGACGCCAAGTCCTTCGACGACCTCGGTATCCGCTGTTTCGGTTTCGCGCCGCTGAAGCTGCCCCCGGAGCTGGACTTCGCCGGCATGTTCCACGGCGTGGACGAGCGGGTCCCGGTCGACGGCCTGAAATTCGGTGTCCGAGTTCTCGACCGATTCCTCGACCACTGCTGACGCATCGCGGCCACCGGCAGCCGCCGAAAAGGGGCCGAAGCGAGGGAATGACGTTCCCGCAATCGTCCGCGTGTGCGGCGATGACCGGAAAGAGTGAATGGAGGTTTCGTCTCGTAGCCGTCATGCGCCCTCCTCGTTACAGGTGATGCGGTCCGCGGCTGGGGCCGTATGCCAACAAGGAGGAATAATGATCAAGAAGGTCGTCGCAGCTGCGGCTGCCACTGGCGGTCTGGTGCTCGCGGGCGCGGGTGTGGCCGTGGCCGACGCCGGTGCCATGGGCACCGCCTCGCAGTCCCCGGGCGTGCTGTCGGGCAACGCCGTCCAGGTGCCGCTCCACGTGCCGGTCAACCTGTGCGGCAACACGGTCGACGCCATCGGGCTGCTCAACCCCGCCTTCGCCAACGAATGCGCCAACCTCTGAGCGTTGTGACTCGACCCGGGAGACCCCGGGTTTGATTCGGGCGGCTCGGGAGTGCGTGCCCGCACTCCGGAGCCGCCCGGTTCTTCCAGCTCCGGGAAGTACACCGGGGCATTCTGACAGCTGCTGGAAGGCAGGAAACAAGACATGCGACAGGTCACGCGCAAGGGTCTGATCTCTGTGGCGGCCGCGGGTGGCGTACTCGCGCTCGGCGGGGGTTACGCACAGGCGGATTCCGTGGCGAACGGCGGGGCGTCGAATTCGCCCGGCGTGCTCTCCGGGAATTCGGTCCAGGCGCCGGTGCACGTTCCGGTGAACGTCTGCGGGAACACCGTGGACATCATCGGACTTCTGAACCCCGCCGTGGGCAACATGTGCGCCAACGGGTCCGGCAGCGGCTCCGGAACGGGCAGCAACGCGGGCAGTTCCCAGGCGAGCGGGGAGACAAGCAATTCACCGGGCATCCTCTCGGGGAACCAGGTGCAGGCGCCGGTCGCCGCGCCCGTCAACGTGTGCGGGAACAGCGTCACGGTCATCGGCGCTCTCAACCCGTCGTCCGCCAACTGCGGGAACAACTCCGACGGCTCCACGCCCGGTAACCCGCAGGAGCCGACGGAGCCGGGTAACCCGCAGGAGCCGACGGAGCCGGGTAACCCGCAGGAGCCGACGGAGCCGGGCAACCCGCAGGAGCCGACGGAGCCGGGCAACCCCCAGACGCCCACGACCCCCACGACGCCCACGACCCCCACGACGCCCACGACCCCCAGCACGCCGGCGAACCCACTGGGGCCGAACACCCCCGGTGAGCGGACCGTCACGCCGAAGGGCGGCGGCGCCCAGCTGGCCGAGACCGGTATGGACGCGGTCGACGTGCTCGCCCCTGCCGGTGCCGGACTGCTGCTCGCGGGCGCGGTCCTCTACCGGCGGGCCCGCGCGTCGGCCTGACCGGGCCCGACTGAGGCGGTACACGAAGGAGCGGGCCCACAGGCCCGCTCCTTGCGTCTGCGGTCGGCTCGCGTCTGCGCCCGTGGACCGGGCCCGGACCTCGCCGGTGCGCTCACCAAGTGGCGCGCACCTGTCGGATGATGCGCCGGCGCAGCCGCACGCGGCGGCTGCCGTCCCGGTGCAGGGTCAGTCGGTCCAACTCCCAGTGTCCGTATTCGGCATGGTCGGTCAGCAGACGGGTCGCCTCCTTGCGGGAGACCCCGCGAGGGACGTACACGTCGACAAATTCGTATTCCGGCATCGCATCTATTGTGCGGGCAGCGGCCCGGTACGGATAGCGTCTGCACTATGTCTGATGCTGCGCAGCCCACCGCTGCCGAGGTACGTGCCGCCGCCGAGGCGGTCAAGGCCGCACTGGACCGTCACCTCGCGGCGGTCGAGAACCGCACGGGTGAGGACGACCCGGCTGTCTACGACGCCTTCAATGCGCTCGCCGCGGCGGCCGAGGCCTACGACGAGAGGCTCTACGACCGCTATGACGAGGTGACGCCCTTCGAGATCCCCGGCGCCGACGACTCGCTGCCGCCCTACGCGGGTCCCGAGGAGCCGAACGCACTCAGCGTGCTGATCCGCCGGGACTACGCGGTGGTGGAGCCGCAGCGGCTGCTCGCCCAGGCGCAGCGCATCGCGGATCTCGATCCGGACGCGGCGGACCGGCCCGCCAACGTGCCGGTCGTCGGCGAGAGCGTGCACGCGGCGCTCGGTGTGCTCTTCGGGGAGTACGAACCGGACGAAATCGCCTCCCGTCACAAGGAGTTCGGCCTGGCCGAGGGGGACTCCACGCTCTGGGTGGCCGCCGCGGACGAGCTGCCCGAACCGGGGGAGTGGCTGAGCGTCCCGTTCGACCAGGCCGACCCCGAGAGGGTCGTCTGCCGCTTCGACGTCAGCTCGGTCTTCGACGAGGAGGACCTGGCGGAGGATCTCGACCAGGAGGAGTGACGGCGTCATCGGCGGGACGGTGTGGTCGGCGCCGGGTCGCCACTCGACGCCGCCCGGCCCTGTGCCGTCCTTCCACACTGCTCCGGCACGCTTCCGCGGCCCGGGGCGACGCCACGCCGTCGCCCCGGGCCGCTGCCGTGCTACGACCCGGGCCCGGTAGCGAGGAGGGCCTCCAGCAGCGAGCGCAGCCGGGTGGTCCGCTCCGCACCCGGCACCTCCGCCACGGTGCGGGCCAGCGCCTGGTCGACGCCGTGCACCACGGACAGATGACGCTCGGCGCGGCCGAACGCCGTGTACACCCACGGTCTGCTCAGCCCCTGCGCCGCGTCCCTCGGCAGGACCACGACCACGGCCGGCCAGCGCATGCCCGCCGCCTGGTGCGCCGTGAGCGCCCAGCCGTGGCGGACCTCCGACGCGACCCGCTCCTTGGGGACGACCGTCCTCGTCCCCTCGCAGTCCAGGTGCAGCCCCTCCGCGTCCGCCGAGACCACGGTGCAGGTCAGTGTCCGGCCGGGCGCCTGGGCGTACGCGACGCGGTCACCCGGGTCGAAGCCGCCGAACCGGCCGGGGCCCGGGTTCAGCCGCTGCTTGAGCGCCGCGTTGAGCGCGCGGGTGCCCGCCGGGCCGCCGTGGCCGACGGTGATCACCTGGGTGCGGTCGGCCGGTACGCCGATGGCCCGCGGAACCGAGTCGGCGACGAGCTGCACCGTGCGGTGGACCGCCTCTCCTGCGTCCCGCACCGGGACGATCACGATCTCCTTCTCCGGAGCCGGCACCTGGTTGAGCTCCCCGACGCCGATGCCGGACACCAGCTCCCCGAGCGGGCCCGGGTCGGGCGTGCGCGACGCGATCTGCGGGCACACGCGCGCGGCGATGACGTCGCCGAACACGCGGCCCGCGCCGGCCGAGCCCAGCACCCCCGGGTCGCCGCTGAGCACCAGGCGGCTGCCGTCGGGCATCGACTCGACGAGTATCGCGGCGGTCTCCACGTCCAGCTGCGGCGCGTCGAGGACGACCAGGAGATCGAGCGCCAGCGCGCCGTCCTCGTCCCTGCCGGGCCCGGCCGCGCCCGAGAGCAGCGCCGGGACCGTGACGGCACCGGCCTCGGCACCGAGCCTGCGGCTGCCGTTCTCCCCGTGCGTGGCGACGACGGCGCGCAGTCCACGCGCACGCGCCCGCACCCCGAGGTCGACCGGCTCGGCACGGGCCGCCTCGCCGCCCGTGTGCACGACGAGCCCGTGCGCGCCCGCGGCCCGGACCAGCTCCGGGCCCTCCCAGTCGTCGGACGGGCCGGTCCTGACGAGCCGGGCCAGTCCGTCGGCCAGGCTCTCCTCCGCCATGGCGTAACGGTCGAGTCCCAACAGGACGGTCACCGGCTTCGTCTCCTGCTCGTCCTCCACGCCCTCCTGGAAGACGAGAACGGCGCCGTCGGCGACGGCCTGCCGGACGGCCTCGTCTGGGTCGGGCACCGTGCGCTCGGCGAGCGCCGCGCGCACCGCTGACGCGTCCTGGGCCGTGTGCCCCTGGAGCGCCGCCCGCTCCAGCAGCCACGTCACGAGCGCGCGGGCGCGCCGCTTGTCACCGGGGCCGCACGCGTCACCGAGCAGCGCCCGCGCGAAGCCGTCCGCCTGCTCGGGCCTGACGCCCGGCACGGACAGCAGCTGCCAGGGGTCGTCGGCGAGCAGCTCCGCGGCGGATTCGCCAAGGGTCTCGGCGACCTGGGAGGCCAGCGCCTCGGGCGCGCCGCCCCGGACGAGCACGGCCCGCACGGCGGCCACGGTCTCGGGCGTGGCCTCCGGCGCGTGCGCCGTGGCGCGGACGGGCGTGGCGGGCGCGGGTGGGGGCACCGGCACGGGCCGCCGGGGCTCGGGCGGCGCCGCGTCGAAGAACTCCGACCCCGCGGCGTCGCCGCTCTCCACGGCCCGTACGGCGGCGAGCAGATCGGCGGCCTTCCCGCTGAGCTTGCCCCCGCTCTCGATGGGCCCGCCCCGCTCGGCCTTCCGCTTCTCGATCCGCGCCCGCAGCTCCCGCTGCGCGGCAATCTCCTCCTCGACCTCACCCGGGCCGCCTTCGTCGTCTGCGTCGCCGGGCTCGTGGCGACCGTCCGCCGGGTTCGGGGCCCTGGGCCCTTCGGGGGCTGCGTCGCCTATGTCGGGACTGCCGTCCCCCGAATTGGGGACCTCGCTCCCTATGGTGCCGCCGTCCGCACCGTCCGCGCCGTCCGCCGGGCCGACGGCCGACGCGCCTGCGCCGCCTTCGGCGGCTGGGTCGCCCATGTCGGGACCGCCGTCCGCCGGATTGGGGGCGTCGGCCCCGCCCGCGCCGCGCGAGTCGCCGCCTGTGCCGGTTGCCACGTCCGCGGCCGACGCGACCGTGTCGGCTGCCGCACCTGCCGCCGACGCGCTTGCGTCGCCCGCGCCGCCCGGGCCCACCACCGACCCGTCCGCGCCGCTTCCGGCGGCTGCGCCGCCCTGCGCAGGGGCCGGCCCCGGCGCGGTGGGGGGCGGGGTGGGGGCGGGGCCGGGGGAGTGCCCCGGGGTGGGCGCGGTCACAGCGTGCTCCAGTCCTGGTCGGGATAGCGGTGCACGGGCGCCGACACGTCGTCCAGCGCCTGGCAGATCTCGTCAGGAAGACTAAGCGCCTCCACCGACAACGCCGCCGTGAGCTGCTGCGCGTTGCGCGCGCCCACGATCGGGGCCACCACGCCGGGCCGGTCCCGGACCCACGCCAGCGCCACCTCCAGCGGAGTCGCCGCCAGACCGTCCGCCGCCGTCGCCACCGCGTCCACGATCCGGCTCGCCGCCTCGTCGAGATACGGCTCCACGAACGGCGCCATGTGTTCCGACGCCCCGCGCGAGTCTGCGGGCGTGGCCGTCCGGTACTTGCCGGTCAGCACACCGCGCCCCAGCGGCGACGACGGCAGCAGCCCCACGCCGAGGTCCAGCGCCGCGGGCAGCACCTCCCGCTCCACCCCTCGCTGCAGCAGCGAGTACTCCATCTGCGTGCTCGCGAGCCGCGTCCGTACCCCCGGCACCGACATCTGCCAGGTCGCCGCCTTCGCCAGCTGCCACCCGCAGAAGTTGGAGACGCCCGCATACCGCGCCCGCCCGCTCGCGACCGCGATGTCCAGCGCCTGGAGCGTCTCGTCGAGCGGCGTGCCGGGGTCGAAGGCGTGGATCTGCCACAGGTCCACGTAATCCGTCCCGAGCCGCTCCAGTGACGCGTCGAGCGCGGCGAGGAGATGCCCGCGCGACCCGTCGAAGCGCCGGTCCGGATCGGGCACGCTGCCCGCCTTCGTCGCTATGACCAGGTCCCGGCGAGGCACGAGCCGCTCCACGAGCCGGCCCAGCACATACTCGGCATCCCCGCCGCCGTAGACGTCGGCCGTGTCGACGAGCGTCCCGCCCGCCTCCCAGAAGACCTTCAACACGTCGGCGGCGTCGTGTTCGTCGGTGTCCCGGCCCCACGTCAGGGTGCCGAGTCCGATACGGGACACGCGCAGGCCGGTGCGGCCGAGATGCCTCTGCTCCATGGGCGCTGAGATTACTGGCCAGGGGCCCACGCCGAGAGAACCTGTGGACAACCTCCCCTGCCGGATCCCGCACGCCCGCGCTAGAGTCCCCGGAACATGGGCGTTACTGATCAGTAAGAGGGAGCGGTTATGCGGCTCGGCATCAACCTCGGTTACTGGGGTGCGGGGATGGACGGCGACAACCTCGCCGTCGCGCAGGAGGCCGACAGGCTCGGCTACGACGTCTGCTGGGCCGCGGAGGCGTACGGCTCCGACGCTCCCACCGTGCTCAGCTGGGTCGCCGCCCAGACCGAGCGGATCGACGTCGGTTCCGCGATCCTCCAGATCCCGGCCCGCCAGCCCGCCATGACGGCGATGACCGCCGCCACCCTCGACTCGCTCTCCGGCGGGCGCTTCCGCCTCGGCCTCGGCGTCTCGGGCCCCCAGGTCTCCGAGGGCTGGTACGGCGTCAAGTTCGACAAGCCGCTCGCCCGCACCCGCGAGTACGTCGAGATCGTCCGCAAGGCGATGACCCGCGAGCGTCTGACCTACGAGGGGGAGCACTGGACGCTCCCGCTCCCCGGCGGACCCGGCAAGCCGATCAAGCTGACCGTCCACCCGCAGCGCGAGCACATCCCCCTCTACATCGCCGCGATCGGCCCCAAGAACCTGGAGCAGACCGGCGAGATCGCCGACGGAGCCCTGCTGATCTTCCCGTCCGCCGACCACCTGGAGGAGACCGCCGTCAAGCATCTGCGGGCGGGCCGGGAGAAGGCCGGAAAGACGATGGACGGCTTCGACGTCTGCCCCACCCTCCCGCTGGCCGTCGGTGACGACGTCATGGGTCTCGCCGACATGTTCCGCCCATACACCGCGCTGTACGTCGGCGGCATGGGCAGCCGTAAGCAGAACTTCTACAACCAGCTCGCCCAGCGCATGGGATACGAGAAGGAAGCGGCCGAGATCCAGGACAAGTACCTGTCCGGCGACAAGGCGGGCGCGGCCGCGGTGGTGCCGCACCAGTTGATCGACCAGACGGCGCTGCTCGGTTCCGTGGAGCGGATCGCCGACCGGATGACGGCCTACGCCGCCGCCGGCGTCACGACCCTGACCCTCTCCCCGGCCGGTTTCACGCTCGACGAGCGCATCGCCGCGCTGCGCGCCGGCACCGAGGCCCTGGAACTCGCCGGCGTCGCCTGACCGCCCTGCGAGAAGCCTGACAGCCTTCGAGAAGCGTGACGGGCCCGGCGAGAAGTCTGCGGCCGTGGTGGGGGCTCGGGGGTCTTCCCCGCCACGGCCGTCACGCGGTACAACGCGCGACCGGCGCGGCGGTTACTGCCGCGCCGGGCGCCTGCCCTCGTCCGTTCGGACGAGTCGCCCGGGCCCCCTGTTGCCGCGTTCGGCGTACCGCAATTGACTCGTTCTGCGCGGATGCCTTCACGGAGGTGGCAGACATGCTCTCGGCCCGAAGCATTTTCCAGGAGATCGTCGACAACGACGACACCTACCAGTTGTTCTGCTCCATCGCGGCCAGCGGCGAGACCCAGGGCGGGTGGGAGAACGCGCGCATCGCGGCCCTGGTCCCGGAGAGCATGCGCGATCTGGCACCCAAGATCACCCGGCACGGAGCGGACGAGGACAAGCACGGCCGCATCTTCAACGCGCTGCTCAGGAAACGGCAGCTGGACCCCGTCCCCGTACCGCCCGAGACCGACTACACGATGCTGCTCGAGCAGCGGGGCATCGGACTCGCCCACGACAAGCTGCGCCGCGACGAGCCGCTTACCGAAGAGGACATCGTCGTCTACCTCGCGCACAGCCGGGTCACCGAGCAGCGCGCCGCCGACCAGATGGTCATGCTCGTCACGCACTTCGGCGACCATCCGGAGGTCGGCAGGGCCATCAGGATGATCTCCGCCGACGAGGAAAACCATCTGGCCTACTGCCACGAGGAGTTGCTGCGCCTCGCCGGGGCCGGGCACGGCCGCCGGATCCAGCAGGTGCTGCGCGAGAGCTCGCTCACCGAGATCGCCGTCTACCGCGACGTCAGCCTGGCCGTGATGGGGCACATGGACCGGCTGCTGCGCTGGCCGAAGGCCAAGTCGGCGGCGCTCGCCGCGGGCATCCACGGGATGTACGCGTACGAGCGGCTCGGCGGCTGGCGGCGCATGGTCTCCCTCGCGATGCCGGAGCGGCGCGGGGCGCTCGACGGGCCGCCCACCCCCGCGCCCGCCGTCTGACCGCGCCCGCCGCCCGGCCCGGTGCCCGGATCTACAGCCAGCCGCGGTGCTTGAACAGCCGGTGCAGGCCGAGGACCGCGCCCGCCATCAGCATGACGACCGCCGGATACGCCCACACCCAGCGCAGTTCCGGCATGTGGTCGAAGTTCATCCCGTAGATCCCCGCGACCATCGTCGGGACCGCGGCCATCGCGGCCCAGGCCGAGATCTTGCGCATGTCGTCGTTCTGCCGCACGCCCATCTGCGCGAGATGGGCGGACAGGATGTCCGACAGCAGCCGGTCCAGCCCCTCCACCTGCTCGTTCGCCCGGGTCAGATGGTCGCTGACGTCCCGGAAGAACGGCTGCGAGTGCTCGTCGACGAACGGCACGCCGGCCCCCGCGAGCCGAGTCATCGGCGGCGCCAGCGGCCCCGCCGCCCGACGGAACTCCAGCACCTGGCGCTTGAAGGTGTAGATCCGCGCCGCCGTGTTCCTCGCGTCCTTGCCGCCAGGCGCGAAGACCTCCGTCTCCAGCTCCTCCAGGTCCACCTGCAACTCGGCGGCCACGTCTATGTAGTGGTCCACGACCGCGTCGCTGATCGCGTAGAGCACCGCGGTCGGCCCGTGCCGCAGCACCGCGGGCTCGGCTTCCAGCCGCTCGCGTACGGCGCGCAGCGGGGCGCCCTCGCCGTGCCGGACCGTCACCACGAACGAGTCACCTATGAAGACCATCAGTTCGCCGGCGCTGACGGCATCGCTCTCGGTCTCGTAGACGACCGGCTTCAGCACGACGAACAGCGAGTCGTCGTAGACCTCCAGCTTCGGCCGCTGGTGCGCCTTGAGCGCGTCCTCCACCGCCAGCGGGTGCAGCCCGAACTCCTCGGAGACATGTTCGAACTCCATCTCCGTCGGCTCGTGCAGGCCGATCCACAAGAAGGCGTCGCCCGTGGCCCGTGCCTCGGCCAGGGCGTCGGAGAGGTCCGACGGGCCCTCGGTGCGGCGTCCGTCGCGGTAGATGGCGCAATCCACGATCATCTGCGCAAGATACCCAGGCTCGCCGCCGTAACGCCCGCGGCGGCTCCCTTGTCCGAGGTTGCCGCGGGGCGGCGATGTCGCTGTCACTGAACGCGACCGCGCCGTCTCTCAAAGCGATGCCGCCCGCTGACACAAGAACGGTTGCTCCGCCGTCGGCAACTTTGGCAGCGACGGTGCCGTGACCGTCTCGAACGGTCCCTTCCCGGTCACCCCGGCTTGCGGGCCGGAGCGCCGTACGCTTGCCGTCATGGCCACGCTCATCCTCGTACGGCACGGACGTTCCACCGCCAACACCGCCGGTGTGCTCGCCGGCCGGACGCCCGGCGTCCACCTCGACGAACGCGGGGCCGCGCAGGCCGCGGAGCTGCCCGCCCGCCTCGCCGCGGTGCCCCTCGCCGCCGTCGTCTCCAGCCCGTTGGAGCGGTGCCGCGAGACCCTGCAGCCACTGCTCGACGCCCGGCCAGGGCTCGCTCTGGAGACCGACGGGCGGATCGGCGAGTGCGACTACGGCGACTGGTCGGGCCGCAAACTCGGCGAACTCACCGACGAGCCGCTGATGGAGGTCGTGCAGCAGCATCCGTCCGCCGCCGCCTTCCCCGGCGGCGAGTCCATGCGCGCCATGCAGGCCCGCGCCGTCGACGCCGTCCGCGACTGGAACGCACGCGTCGAGCAGGAGCACGGCGACGGCGCCCTCTATGCGATGTGCTCGCACGGGGACATCATCAAGTCCCTGGTCGCCGATGCCCTCGGCATGCATCTCGACCTCTTCCAGCGCATCCACGTCGAGCCCTGCTCGATCACCGCGATCCGCTACACCCGCACCCGCCCCTTCCTGTTGCGCCTCGGCGACACGGGGGACCTCAACTCGCTCGTGCCGCGCGCGAGTGGCGAGGAGGAGCGGAGCGAGGAGAGCGGACGTGCGGTCGTCGGAGGCGGCGCGGGCGCACCGTGATCGCGGCGCGCAGTAGGGTGGACGGGCCGAAAGACCGATCCGAAGACCGATCCCAAGGGAGACAGGACGTGTCCCGTGAGGTGTTCCTCTACGACCCGCCGGAGCGTTTCGTGGCCGGCACGGTCGGATTGCCTGGACGCCGTACGTTCTTCCTGCAGGCTTCCGCCGCAGGGCGCGTCACCAGCGTCGCTCTGGAGAAGACCCAGGTCGCCGCGCTCGCCGAGCGGATCGACGAACTCCTGGACGAGGTGGTGCGCCGCACCGGGGGCAACGCGCCCGTGCCGGCCGTGGCACCCGCGGACGTCGCCGACACCGCGCCGCTCGACAATCCGGTCGAGGAGGAGTTCCGCGTCGGCACGATGGCGCTGGCGTGGGACGGCGAGGAACAGCGCATGATCGTCGAGGCGCAGGCGCTGGTCGAGCTCGACGCGGAGTCCGAGGAGGATCTCGCGGAGGCCGAGGAGCGGCTGCTGCAGGACGAGGAGAACGGCCCGCCGATGCTCCGCGTCCGGCTCACCGGTGCCCAGGCCAGGGCGTTCGCCAAGCGTGCCCTGGACGTGGTCAACGCCGGCCGGCCGCCGTGCCCGCTGTGCAGCCTGCCGCTCGATCCGGAAGGACACGTATGCCCGCGCCAGAACGGATACCGACGGGGCGCGTGAGCACGGTCGACGTGCTCACGCTGCTGGCGAAGGGCGAGCTCACCGTGCGCGGACGGCTCCGCGAGGCGTCCAACGCGGTCCTCTACTGCTCCGTGGCGTACGAGGGTGAGGAGGCGTACTGCGTCTACAAGCCGATCGCCGGTGAGCGCCCGCTGTGGGACTTTCCCGACGGCACGCTCGCCCAGCGCGAGGTGGCGACGTACGAGCTCTCGGAGGTCACCGGCTGGGGTCTCGTACCACCCACCGTGCTGCGGGACGGCCCCTACGGGCAGGGCATGGTCCAGCTGTGGATCGAGGCCGACCCCGAGGCCGCACTGCTCGGGCTCGTCGAGGACGAGGAGCCGGGCGAGGGCTGGAAGGCGGTCGGACTCGCCGACGTCGGCGAGGGGCGCACGGCCCTGCTGGTCCACGCCGACGACGAGCGGCTGCGCCGGCTGGCCGTGCTCGACGCGGTGATCAACAACGGCGACCGCAAGGGCGGCCACCTGCTGCCCACGGTCGATGGCGCCCTGTACGCCATCGACCACGGGGTCACGTTCAACGCCGACGACAAGCTCCGCACGCTGCTGTGGGGCTGGGCGGGGGAGCCGCTGCCGGCCGAGGTGACCGAGACGCTCGCGTCGGTGGCCGCCGCGCTTGCCGAGGGGGAGCCGCTCGCCACCCGCCTGGCCGAATTGCTCACCCCGGCCGAGGTCGCCGCGGTACGGGCCCGGGTGGCGGCGCTGCTGGCCTCGGGGACCCATCCCGTCCCGTCGGGCGCGTGGCCGGCGATTCCCTGGCCGCCGGTGTAGCGGGCCGCCAGGCACAGGTCTCGGCCGACCGCAAGAGCGCCCATCCGGCCAAGAGTAGTGATCCGGTTCGTATGCGGAACATGCGTCCGGTTAGGCTCGAGGCATGCATGCCTGGCCCGCTTCTGAGGTCCCCGCCCTGCCCGGCAAGGGCCGCGACCTCCGGATCCACGACACCGCGACCGACGGTCCGGTGACCCTCGACCCCGGTCCCGTCGCCCGTATCTACGTCTGCGGCATCACGCCGTACGACGCGACCCACATGGGTCACGCGGCGACCTACAACGCGTTCGACCTCGTTCAGCGCGTGTGGCTCGACACCAAGCGGCAGGTTCACTACGTCCAGAACGTGACGGACGTGGACGATCCGCTGCTCGAGCGCGCGATCCGTGACGGGCATGACTGGACCGAGCTCGCCGAGCGGGAAACGGCCTTGTTCCGCGAGGACATGACCGCCCTGCGGATGCTTCCTCCGCAGCACTACATCGGCGCCGTCGAGGCGATACCGGGCATCGTTCCCCTCGTGGAACGGCTCCGGGACGCGGGTGCCGCGTACGAGCTGGACGGAGACGTCTACTTCTCCGTGGAGGCGGACCCCCACTTCGGCGGAGTGTCCCGGCTCGACGCCGAGGCGATGCGGCTGCTGTCCGCGGAGCGCGGCGGCGACCCCGAGCGCCCCGGCAAGAAGAACCCCCTCGACCCGATGCTGTGGATGGCCGCCCGTGCGGGCGAGCCCAGCTGGGACGGCGGCAGTCTCGGCCGCGGCCGGCCGGGTTGGCACATCGAGTGCGTCGCCATCGCCCTCGACCACCTCGGCATGGGCTTCGACGTGCAGGGCGGCGGCTCCGACCTCGCCTTCCCGCACCACGAGATGGGCGCGTCGCACGCCCAGGTGCTCACCGGCGAGCACCCCTTCGCCAAGGCGTACGTCCACGCGGGCATGGTCGCCCTCAACGGCGAGAAGATGTCCAAGTCCAAGGGCAACCTCGTCTTCGTCTCCACGCTGCGCCGCGACGGCGTGGACCCCGCCGCGATCCGGCTCTCCCTGCTCTCGCACCACTACCGGGCCGACTGGGAGTGGACGGACACGGTGCTGAGCGACGCGGTCGAGCGGCTCGGGCGCTGGCGCGCGGCCGTCTCCCGGCCCGACGGCCCGTCCGCGGACGGCCTGGTGGAGGAGATCCGCGAGGCGCTCGCGAACGACCTGGACGCCCCCGCGGCGCTCGCCGCCGTCGACCGCTGGGCCGCTCTGCAGCAGTCCGAGGGCGGCACGGACGAGGGCGCTCCGGGCCTGGTCTCCCGCGCGGTCGACGCCCTGCTGGGTGTGGCGCTCTAGAGGCGTCACGATCCGCCGGACCCGAAGGGACGGATCCTGTTGTGCCGGGCGGGCATCACCCGCCCGGCACACGCGTGCGCTTGCGCTTTCGCGCGGCGTGAGCGACCGGCGCGTGGTGAGCTGGCACGAGAGGCCCTGAGAGGCATGTCGTCGACCAGCTGCCGGAAGGACGCATCATGGAACGTTCCTTCACCCGCAGAACACTGCTCGGCTCCGCCGCCGCACTGGGCGGAGCCACGCTACTCGGCCCCCGGACGGGGACCGCCCGGGCGGCCCGGCCGGCCGCCGTACCCGACCGGGCCTGGCCCACGCGCTTCGCCCTGCCGAACGGCTTCCGGCCGGAAGGCATCACCATCGGCCGCACACCGTTCGCCTGGTTCGGGTCCCTCGCCGACGGCGACGTGTACCGGGCGGAGCTGGCCACCGGCCGCGGCCGCGTCGTGATCGAGGGGCTGGGGCGCGACCGCTCCGTCGCCGGCCTCAAGATCGACCTGGCCGAGCGGCGGCTCTACCTCAGCGGCGGACTCAGCCGGGAGATCAGGGTCGCCGACATCCGTTCGAGGGAGATCGTCCGCAACTTCTCCGTTGCCCGCTCCGGCTCGATGGTGAACGACGTCGTCCTCACGCCCGGCGCGGCCTGGTTCACGGACTCCCTCCGCCCCCAGCTCTACCGGCTCCCCGTCGACCGCGACGGTGAGCCGGGGCGCGAGGTGGCCACTCTCCCGCTCGGCGGGGAGTGGGAGCAGGGCAGCGAGTTCACCGCCAACGGCATCACGCGGACCCCGGACGGGCGCGCCCTGCTCGTGGTGAACTCCGTCGTGGCGGGCGGCTCGTTGATGCGCGTCGACCCGCGAACGGGCGTGGCACGGAGAGTCGCACTGGGCGACCTCAAGATCCCGCGCGGCGACGGACTCCTCCTGCTCGGCCGCGATCTCTACATCGTTCAGCAGCGGCTCAACCGGGTCGAAGTGGTCCGGCTGAACGACACGGGCACCGAGGGCACACCGATCGCGCGGATCACCGACGCGCGTTTCCGCGTCCCCACCACGGCCGCCGCGTGGGGCCGACGGATCTATCTGCCCAACGCGCGCTTCGACGTACAGCCCGGGCCCGACACCGACTACGACGTGGTCGCCGTCGAGCGGGTTTGAGCGGCCCGACGTGCCGCGGGGTGGTGCCTGGCGGCGCCACCCCGCTCGTCGTGTCCGTCAGTCCCCGTGCGTCCCGGTCGCCTCGCCGCCGCCGTCGTCCTCCCGGCCCGGCTCGCGCTCGGAGCCCCGTTCGCCTTCGGGCTCCGCCGCACCCGGCTCGGGCCGGGGCGGCGCCGGCGGGCGGGTGCGCCCGCTGGAGGTGTCGCGCAAGTACGAGCCGCCCTCGCCGCCGTCGGTCGCGTGGCCGCCGTGCCCGCCGTCGCGCCGCCGCAAGTAGCGCTCGAACTCCCGGGCGATGGCCTCGCCGGACGCCTCGGGCAGCTCGGCGGTGTCCCGCGCCTCCTCCAGCGTCTGGACGTACTCGGCCACTTCGCTGTCCTCGGCGGCCAGTTGGTCCACGCCCAGCTGCCAGGCCCGTGCGTCCTCGGGGAGTTCACCGAGGGGGATGCGCAGGTCGATCAGGTCCTCGAGGCGGTTCAGCAGGGCCAGCGTGGCCTTGGGGTTGGGCGGCTGGGACACGTAGTGCGGGACCGCGGCCCACAGGCTCACCGCGGGGACCCCGGCGTGGGTGCACGCCTCCTGGAGGATGCCGACGATGCCCGTCGGCCCCTCGTACCGCGTCTCCTCGAGGTCCATCGTGCGCGCGAGATCGTGGTCGGAGGTGATGCCGCTGACCGGCACCGGCCGGGTGTGCGGGGTGTCGCCGAGCAGCGCCCCCAGGATCACGACCATCTCGACGCCCAGCTCGTGGGCGAAGCCCAGGATCTCGTTGCAGAACGAACGCCAGCGCATCGACGGCTCGATGCCGCGGACCAGGACCAGGTCGCGCGGCTTGTCGCCGCCGACGCGGACCACGGAGAGCCGGGTGGTGGGCCAGGTGATCTTCCGTACACCGCCGTCCAGCCACACCGTGGGCCGGTTGACCTGGAAGTCGTAGTAGTCCTCGGCGTCGAGCGCCGCGAACACCTCGCCCTTCCATTCCCGGTCCAGGTGAGCGACCGCGGTGGAGGCGGCGTCGCCGGCGTCGTTCCAGCCCTCGAACGCGGCCACCATGACCGGGTCGATCAGCTCGGGTACCCCCTCGAGCTCGATCACCCAGGCCTCCTTCCGAAGTTCCCTTTATTACGTCCCAACCTTACGGCTTACCGGGTGCCCCGCCGCAGCCCCCTGGCACGCCCGGGTGACTCCCGGAGCCGGGCATATGCCGAGGCGAGAAAAGGGCGAAACGTCAATTCATCCCGAGCTGTGCGGGGAAATCCTTGTCAGCGCCCTGGGCTGTCGCGTGACCCCGACGCTATACATCGGATGTCCGCCCAAGAGATCCGATGTCCCGCCTCACGGGGTGCGTGCATGAGCCAGGCCGTCACGGAGTTCGAGGTCCACGCCATCCGCCGCCCCGCCCCTTCACCGCCGCCGCCCTCGCCGCGGCTGCACGCCGACCTCACCTCCCAACTGCGCCGGCCCGGGCCCCGAGGAGGGCGTGATGCACATGACGGCCGGCGCGGTCGCCGGGGGCAGGACTGGGCGCGATGGTGACCAGGGGAGCCTCCGGCATCGGAGCGGCCGTCGCCGCGCTGCGGGACCGGGGCGCCCGCGTCGCCGTCCTGGACCGCGACCCGTCCGGAACTCCGGACGGGGTCCTCGCGCTGAAGGCCGACGTCACCGTCACAGAGTCGACCGCAACCACTGCTCCACACTCGCCACATGCACCGTCGCCCACGACCTCGCCGCCTCCGCGTCACGGTCCCGCAGCGCCGACAGGATCGCCCGGTGTTCGTGCAGCGTGCGGCTCACCGCGTCCTCCTGGGTCAGGCCCCGCCAGATGCGGGCCCGGGTCGTCGGGCCGGAGAGGCCGTCGAGCAGGGAGCAGAGCACCGAGTTCCCCGAGGACTGCACGATGCCGCGGTGGAACTCCAGGTCCGCCGCGACCAGCTCCTCCACCGACGGCTGCGCCCCCAGCGCGTCCAACTGCCGCCCGAGCAAGGCCAGTTCTGCCTCGCTGATCCGCGTCGCCGCCATCGCCGTGGCCGCCGGTTCCAGGATCCGCCGTACCGCGAGGAACTCCAGCACCGTGTCGTCCCGGTGGAAGTCCACGACGAAGCTCAGCGCCTCCAGGAGCAACTGCGGGTCCAGGCTCGTGACATACGTGCCGTCGCCCTGCCGCACGTCGAGGATGCGGATCAGGGACAGTGCCCGCACCGCCTCCCGCAGCGAGTTCCGCGACAGGCCCAGCTCCGCGGCCAGTTCGCTCTCCTTGGGGAGCCGGTCGCCCGGGCGCAGTGCGCCGGAGACGATCATCCCCTTGATCTTTTCGATGGCTTCGTCGGTGACAGCCACGGGCGGCCTCCATACATCCGATGTATCGACGATTATGCCGCCTGCGGCCACCCATGGTCCCCGCATTCCGGCGACCGCCACCCCGCACGTGGCGTAAGTTGACGCAGTCTGCCGTCCCCCGTTTCCGCAGATTCCCGTTCGCGGGAGGATCCCTCATGACGACTGTGGCCAACCCGCCTGTCCATTACTCGATAGCCGCGCGACTCGAGCGGCTTCCTCACTCCCGCTGGCACGTCAAGGTCCGTTTCCTGATCGGTGCCGTCACCTTCTTCGAGGCGTTCGACCAGCTGCTGGCCGCCTCCGCGCTCCCCGTCCTGAGGAAGGAGTGGAACCTGACGACGGCAGGGGCCACCCTCGCTCTGACGGCGGCGTCGATCGGGATGCTCTTCGGCGCTCTCGCGGCCGGCTGGCTCGGCGATCGGATCGGCCGCGTACGCACGGTCGCCCTCGGCGTCGCCGTGACGGGCCTCGCCTCCCTCGCCGTGGCCCTCTCGAACGGCATCGAGGCCTTCTCCCTCTTCCGCTTGGTCCAGGGCATCGGCATCGGCGGCGTCGTCCCCGTCGCCGCCACCTACATCAACGAGATCGCACGCTCCGACAACCGCGGCCGCCTGGTGCTCCTCTACGAGATGATCTTCCCGGCCGGCCTGGCGGCGGCCAGTCTCGTCGCCGTGTGGGTGGTCCCCACCCTCGGCTGGCGCGCGATGTTCGTCATCGGCGCCGTGCCCGTCCTGTTCGCCGTCCTGCTGCCGCGCCACGTGGCCGAGTCCCCGCGCTGGCTGCTGGCCCGCGGCCGCACACAGGAGGCCGAGCAGGTCGTCGCGCGCATCGAGGCGGAGGTCGCCGAGGCCACGCGCACACCGCTGCCCGCCCCGGCACCGACCGCGCGGTCCGAGGAGGACACGTCGCGGGGCCGGCTGCGGGAGCTGTTCGGGGGCCGCTACCTGCGCCGTACGGTGGTCGTCTCCGTGCTCTGGTTCGTCGCCTACTACGTCAACCACGGCATCTCCACCTGGCTGCCGTCCCTCTACACCAAGAACTTCGGCCTCGACCTGAGCACCGCGCTGGGCTACACCCTGCTCGGCAACGTCACCGGACTACTTGGCACCTTCGTCGTCGCGCTGGTGATCGACCGGGTGGGCCGCAGACCCGCCCTCGTGACCGCGCTCGGCGGCACCGCGGTCGCCCTCGGCATGCTGGCTCTCGCCGGTGCGACCTCCGGCCTCCAGGTCGCCCTCTTCGCCTCCGGCACGGCCTTCTTCCTCTACACGGTCAACTCCGGGCTCTACCTGTACTCGCCCGAGCTCTACCCGACCCGCAACCGAGCCAAGGGCGCTGCCTTCGGTGGCCTGTGCAACCGGCTCGGCGTCATCCTCGGGCCGGTCACCCTGGGGGCGATCCTCGGTGCCGGCGGCAGCCTGGCCATGGTCTTCGCGCAGTTCGCGGCGGTGGCGGCGGTGGGTGCCGTCGTCGCCCTGCTCGCCGTCGAGACCAAGGGCAGGACGTTGGAGGAGCTCAACGCATGACAAGGGGGCGGCACACCCGACGTGTGCCGCCCCCTCGCGTACCGGTCGTTACTTCTCGCCGAGCAGATCCTCCACCTTCCCGCGGATCTCGTCCGTCGCGAGACCCCGGATCGTGAGCGTCGTACGGCGGCGCAGCACGTCGTCCGCCGTCTCGGCCCACTCGTGGTCGCGCGCGTACACGACCTGCGCCCAGATCTCCGGCGCGTCGGGGTGGATGCGCTCGGCCAGCGCCGGGTCCTCGCTCGCCAGGCGGGCTATGTCGAACGACAGCGAGCCGTAGTGCGTGGCGAGGTGGCGGGCGGTGTCGGCCGCCATGCGCGGGCCGGGCGTGCCGCCGTCGACGAGGAGACGGTGCGCCACGGCGTTCGGGTTGGCGATGCCGGGCAGCGGCACCTTCTTCGGGAGCTGCGCGATGGGCTCCATGTCCTCCGCGAGCGGCAGGCCCGGGAGCGTCGCCAGCTTGTTCATCACCGTGCGGCCGATGTGGCGGAACGTCGTCCACTTGCCGCCGGCCACCGACAGCATGCCGCCGCGGCCCTCGGTGACGACGGTCTCCCGCTTGGCCTTGGACGTGTCGCCGGGACCGCCGGGCAGGACGCGCAGACCCGCGAAGGAGTACGTGATCAGATCACGCGACAGCTGCTGGTCGCGGATCGAGAACGCGGCCTCGTCCAGGATCTGGGTGATGTCCTTCTCGTTGACCGCGACGTCCGCCGGGTCGCCCTCGTACTCCTCGTCCGTCGTACCGAGCAGCAGCATGTCCTCCCAGGGCAGGGCGAACGTGATGCGGTACTTGTCGATCGGGGTCGCGAGCGCGGCCTTCCAGGGCGAGGTGCGCTTGAGGACGAGGTGCGCGCCCTTCGACAGGCGGATGGACGGAGCGGCGTCCGGGTCCTCCATGCGGCGCAGGTGGTCCACCCACGGACCCGTGGCGTTGAGCACCAGGCGGGCGTCGACCCCGAACTCGGTGCCGTCCGTGCGGTCCTTGAGCTCGGCGCCGGTGACCCGGCCGCGGGTGAAGCGCAGGCCGGTGACCTCGGCGTGGTTGAGGACGGTCGCACCGGCCTCGACGGCCGCGCGGACGGTCATCAGGGCCATGCGCGCGTCGTTCATCTGGTCGTCGCCGTAGACCGCGACGGCCTTCAGGTTGTCGGTGCGCAGCTCGGGCACGTCGGCCGCGGCCTTCGCCGGGCTGAGCAGGTGCCCGACCCCGTCACCGAAGGCGGAGAGCGCGGAGTAGGCGAAGACGCCCGCGCCGAGCTTCGCGGCACCGTGCGGTCCGCCCTTGTAGACGGGCAGGTAGAAGGTGAGCGGGTTCGCCAGGTGCGGCGCCACCTGGCGGGATACGGCACGCCGCTCGAAGTGGTTCTCCGCGACCAGCTTCACCGCGCCGGTCTGCAGGTAGCGCAGACCGCCGTGGAGGAGCTTGGAGGAGGCGGATGAGGTGGCGCCGGCGAAGTCGCCGGCGTCCACCAGGGCCACCCGCAGCCCGGACTGCGCCGCATGCCAGGCGGTGGAGATGCCCAGGATGCCGCCGCCGATCACCAGGAGGTCGTACGTCGCCGTGGAGAGCTGCTCCCGAGTCTCGGCGCGGCTCGCTGCCTTGAAGGAGGACAGAGTCGAGCCGGAGGCCGGGCGCGTCCCGTGGTCGGGGACGCTCTGCAGGGTGGTCATCATTGCTCCTCGTCAGTTTTCCTCGTCGATCCAGCCCATGGTCCGCTCCACGGCCTTGAGCCAGTCCTTGTACTCGCGTTCACGCTTGTCAGCGTCCATGCGGGGGGTCCACTCGGCGGCCCGGCGCCAGTTGGCGCGCAGCGCGTCGGTGTCCGGCCAGAAGCCGACGGCCAGGCCGGCGGCGTAGGCGGCGCCGAGGCAGGTGGTCTCGGCGACCATCGGACGCACCACGGGCGCGTCCAGGAAGTCCGAGAGCGTCTGCATCAGCAGGTTGTTGGAGGTCATGCCGCCGTCGACCTTGAGGGCGGCCAGCTCGACGCCGGAGTCCTTGGTCATGGCGTCGGTGATCTCGCGGGTCTGCCAGGCGGTGGCCTCGAGAACGGCGCGCGCGATGTGCGCCTTGGTGACGTACCGGGTCAGTCCGGCGATCACACCGCGGGCGTCGGAGCGCCAGTACGGGGCGAACAGGCCGGAGAAGGCCGGTACGAAGTACGCGCCGCCGTTGTCCTCGACCGAGGACGCGAGGGTCTCGATCTCGGCGGCGGAGTTGATCAGGCCCATCTGGTCGCGCATCCACTGCACCAGGGAGCCGGTGACGGCGATCGAGCCCTCCAGGGCGTACACCGGGGTCTGGTCGCCGATCTTGTAGCCGACGGTGGTGATCAGGCCGGAGTAGCTGTTGATGACCTTGTCGCCGGTGTTCAGCAGCAGGAAGGTGCCGGTGCCGTAGGTGGACTTGGCCTCGCCCTCGGAGAAGCAGGTCTGGCCGAACAGGGCCGCCTGCTGGTCGCCCAGTGCGGAGGCGACCGGAACGCCGTCGAGGATGCCGCCCTTGACGTGGCCGTACACCTCGGCGGAGGACCGGATCTCCGGCAGCACGGCCGCCGGGACCTCCATGGACTCCAGGATCTTCTGGTCCCACTCCATGGTGTGCAGGTTCATCAGCATGGTGCGGGAGGCGTTGGTGACGTCGGTGACGTGGTGACCGCCGTCCACACCGCCCGTGAGGTTCCAGATGACCCAGGAATCCATGGTGCCGAAGAGGATCTCGCCACGCTCGGCACGCTCACGCAGGCCCTCGACGTTGTCCAGCAGCCAGCGCACCTTGGGGCCGGCGAAGTACGAGGCGAGCGGCAGGCCGGTCTCGCGGCGGAAGCGGTCCTGGCCCACGTTGCGGCCGAGCTCCTTGCACAGGGCGTCGGTGCGGGTGTCCTGCCAGACGATGGCGTTGTGGACCGGCTCGCCGGTGTTCTTGTCCCACAGCAGCGTGGTCTCGCGCTGGTTGGTGATGCCGATGGCCTTGACGTCGGCCGCGGTGATGCCCGCCTTGTCGATGGCGCCCGCCACGACCTCCTGGACGTTCGTCCAGATCTCGGCGGCGTTGTGCTCCACCCAGCCCGGCTTCGGGAATATCTGCTCGTGCTCCTTCTGGTCGACGGAGACGATCCGGCCGTCCTTGTCGAAGACGATGCAGCGGCTGGAGGTGGTGCCTTGGTCGATGGCCGCGATGAACGGGCCGGTGGTGTGTGCGTCGGTCACGGTGTGCTCCTGCTCAGGTCTCTGGAAATACGGCTCGTGATGCGATGACGGCTCAGGCGAACGCGATGTTGTAGATACCCGCACCGATAGCCGCACCGATCAGGGGACCGGCGACGGGTATCCAGGCGTAGCCCCAGTCGGACCCGCCCTTGTTCGGCAGCGGGAGCAGGGCGTGCACGATGCGCGGGCCGAGGTCACGGGCCGGGTTGATGGCGTAGCCGGTCGGGCCGCCGAGCGAGAGACCGATGGAGACGACCACGAAGGCGACGATCAGTCCGCCGATCGGGCCGAGACCCTTGCCACTGTCGTTGAGGCCCTGGGTGAGCACGGCCAGGACCAGCACGACCGTGCCGATGGTCTCGGTGGCCAGGTTCTGCCAGACGTTGCGGATCTCCGGGCCGGTGGAGAAGACGCCGAGCACGGGCCCGGCATGGGCGGCGCCCCCGTCGTGCGGACCCTCGATGGCCTTCTCGGCCGGGTCGCCGACGATCTCGCGGTCGGTGAGGTGCGCGTGGAACTGGCCGTAGTAGGCGATCCAGACCAGGGTCGCGCCGAGCATGGCGCCGAGGAGCTGGCCGGCGACGTAGACCGGGACGTTGCCCCAGTCGTTGTCCTTGATGGCGATGCCGAGGGTCACGGCCGGGTTGAGGTGGGCGCCGGAGAGAACGCCGGTCATGTAGACCGCGGTCATGACCGCGAAGCCCCACCCGAAGGTGATGGCCAGCCAGCCGGCGTTCCGCGCCTTCGAGCGCTTGAGCACGACGGCTGCGACGACGCCGCCACCGAGCAGGATGAGAACGGCGGTACCGATGATCTCGCCGATGAAGATGTCGGAGTTGGACACCCGCGACTCCTTTGTCCTTCGTCCAGGGGGAAGGCGAACCCCGGGTCCCTCCGGTGGTCCGCGCCCTCAGCTGAGGGCGTTCCGGCCTGGCGTTGCCACACTCTAGCGCGTATTGCCGTTAGGTGTTCGGCAATGTCGACCGGTGAACGGCAGTTTTGCCCTCTGGTAAACACGGCGTCAAGAGTTGGGTGGGGCGAAAACCGGATCGTTACCGATGATGCGCCAAGGCGATCAGAACCGCCCGGCACCGAGGTCGCGGGAGACCGCACGGGCGCATTCCCGCACCGCGGCCACCAGCTCGGACCGCAGCTCACCGGTGCCGTCGCAGACACGCTCCACGGCACCCGTGATGGCCACCGCGCCGACGGGCATGCGCCGCCGGTCGTGGATCGGGGCGGCGACGGCCGCCACGCCCTCCCACGTCTCCTCCACGTCGGCCGCCCAGCCGCGCGCCCGGGTGTGGTCCAGCACGGTCTCGAACTCGTCGAGCTCGGTCACCGTCTGCGGGGTGAACGCCTTGCGGTCGGCCTCGACCGCCTCGGTGTGCGCCACCGGGTCGTACGCCGCCAGCACCTTGCCGAGGGCCGTGGAGTGCAGCGGCTGCATGGCCCCCACCTCCAGGACCTGCCGGCTGTCGTCCGGCCGGAAGACATGGTGGACGATGAGTACGCCGTGCTGGTGCAGGACGCCGAGATGGACGCTCTCGCCGCTGGAGCGCGCGAGGTCGTCGGTCCACACCAGGGCGCGGGCCCGCAGCTCGTGCACGTCCAGGTAGCTGTTGCCGAGCCGCAGGAGCTCAGCGCCCAGCTGGTAGCGGCCGGACGCGGCGTCCTGCTCGACGAAGCCCTCGGCCTGAAGGGTGCGCAGAATGCCGTGGGCCGTCCCCTTGGCCAGTTCGAGGGAAGAGGCGATGTCCGACAGTCCCAGCCGGCGCTCGCCGCCGGCGAGCAGTCGCAGCATCGCGGCCGCGCGCTCAAGGGACTGAATGTTCTTCGCCATCGGATCGGCCCTTCTCCACTGCGGTTCGGCGAGCTTGGCTCTGGGGTTCGACAATGCTGAACACTATCGGTCCATGCCGACCTAGGTCATCGCGGAGTGAGTATCCCCCGGCCGGGCTACCCACGGAAACCCGCCCTGCGCCGTTCCGTCCGGCTTGTGGGACACCTCCCCGCAGGAACGAGCCGCACGGCTACTCTGGCTGCGTGCGCCTTCCACCGGAAGACGCAAAGCCGACAGCCGTCGCATCCCAGGGAGCACATTCCATGGCCTCGTCGCCGACCCCTTCCGCTGACAGCCGGACCCGAATCGACGCACTGCGCGAAGCGCTCGCCACTCGTGTGGTGGTGGCCGACGGCGCGATGGGCACGATGCTCCAGGCCCAGGACCCCAGCCTGGAGGACTTCGAGAACCTCGAGGGCTGCAACGAGATCCTGAACGTCACGCGCCCGGACATCGTCCGTTCCGTCCACGAGGCGTACTTCGAGGTCGGTGTCGACTGCGTCGAGACGAACACGTTCGGCGCGAACCTCGCGGCGCTCGGCGAGTACGACATCGCCGGCCGCGTCTTCGAGCTGTCCGAGGCGGGCGCGCGCCTCGCCCGCGAGGTCGCCGACGAGTTCACGGCCTCTACCGGGCAGCAGCGCTGGGTGCTGGGCTCCATGGGCCCGGGCACCAAGCTGCCGACGCTGGGCCACGCCCCGTACACGGCCCTGCGCGACGCCTACCAGCAGAACGCCGAGGGCATGATCGCCGGTGGGGCCGACGCGCTGCTCGTCGAGACGACGCAGGACCTGCTCCAGACGAAGGCCGCCATCCTCGGTGCCCGCCGTGCGCTGGAGGCCACCGGCACCAGTCTGCCCGTCATCTGTTCCGTGACGGTGGAGACGACCGGCACGATGCTGCTCGGCTCGGAGATCGGCGCGGCCCTGACCGCGCTGGAGCCGCTGGGCATCGACATGATCGGTCTGAACTGCGCGACCGGTCCGGCGGAGATGAGTGAGCACCTGCGCTACCTCGCCCGCCACTCCCGCGTCCCGCTGTCGTGCATGCCGAACGCGGGGCTGCCGGTCCTGGGCAGGGACGGGGCCCATTATCCGCTGACGGCGTCCGAGCTCGCCGACGCGCAGGAGACGTTCGTGCGGGAGTACGGCCTGTCGCTGGTGGGCGGCTGCTGCGGTACGACTCCGGAGCACCTGCGCCAGGTGGTGGAGCGGGTGCGCGGCGTCCGTCCGACGGTTCGTGAGCCGCGTCCGGAGCCGGGTGCCGCGTCGCTGTACCAGACGGTGCCGTTCCGGCAGGACACCGCGTACCTGGCCATCGGTGAGCGGACGAACGCGAACGGGTCGAAGAAGTTCCGCGAGGCCATGCTGGAGGGCCGCTGGGACGACTGTGTGGAGATGGCCCGCGACCAGATCCGCGAGGGCGCCCACATGCTCGACCTGTGCGTCGACTACGTCGGCCGTGACGGTGTGGCGGACATGGAGGAGCTGGCCGGCCGGTTCGCCACCGCGTCGACGCTGCCGATCGTGCTGGACTCGACCGAGGTCGAGGTCATTCGTGCGGGTCTGGAGAAGCTGGGCGGCCGTGCGGTGATCAACTCGGTGAACTACGAGGACGGTGACGGCCCCGAGTCCCGTTTCGCGAAGGTCACCCGCCTGGCCCGGGAGCACGGTGCCGCGCTGATCGCGCTGACGATCGACGAGGAGGGCCAGGCCCGCAGCGTCGAGCACAAGGTGGCGGTCGCGGAGCGGCTCATCGCCGACCTCACCGGCAACTGGGGCATCCGCGAGTCGGACATTCTCATCGACACGCTGACGTTCACGATCTGCACGGGGCAGGAGGAGTCCCGCAAGGACGGCGTCAACACCATCGAGGCGATCCGTGAGCTGAAGCGGCGTCACCCGGATGTGCAGACCACGCTCGGTCTGTCGAACATCTCCTTCGGTCTCAACCCGGCCGCCCGTATCCTGCTCAACTCCGTTTTCCTCGACGAGTGCGTGAAGGCGGGTCTGGACTCGGCGATCGTGCATGCCTCCAAGATCCTGCCGATCGCCCGTTTCGACGAGGAGCAGGTCAGCACCGCGCTCGACCTGATCTACGACCGGCGCGCCGAGGGCTACGACCCGCTGCAGAAGCTGATGGCCCTGTTCGAGGGGGTCAATACCACGTCGTTGAAGGCGGGCAAGGCGGAGGAACTGCTCGCGCTGCCGCTGGAGGAGCGCCTCAAGCGGCGCATCATCGACGGCGAGAAGAACGGCCTGGAGGCGGACCTCGACGAGGCGCTGCGGGACCGGCCCGCCCTGGACATCGTCAACGACACGCTGCTCGACGGCATGAAGGTCGTCGGCGAGTTGTTCGGTTCGGGTCAGATGCAGCTGCCGTTCGTGCTCCAGTCGGCCGAGGTGATGAAGACGGCGGTCGCCTACCTGGAGCCGCACATGGAGAAGTCGGACGACGAGGGCAAGGGCACCATCGTGCTGGCCACCGTCCGTGGCGACGTGCACGACATCGGCAAGAACCTTGTCGACATCATCCTGTCCAACAACGGCTACAACGTGGTCAACCTGGGCATCAAGCAGCCCGTCGCCGCGATCCTGGACGCGGCGCAGGAGCACAAGGCCGACGTCATCGGCATGTCCGGTCTGCTCGTCAAGTCCACGGTGATCATGAAGGAGAACCTCGAGGAGCTCAACCAGCGCAAGCTGGCCGCCGACTACCCCGTCATCCTCGGCGGCGCCGCCCTCACCCGCGCGTACGTCGAGCAGGACCTCCACGAGATCTACGAGGGCGAGGTCCGTTACGCCCGTGACGCCTTCGAGGGCCTGCGCCTGATGGACGCCCTCATCGCGGTCAAGCGCGGCGTGCCCGGCGCCGTCCTGCCCGAGCTCAAGCAGCGCCGGGTGCGGGCCACTGCCTCCGCGGTGGTGGAGGAGACCGCCCCGGCCGAGGGCGCGGTCCGCTCCGACGTGGCCACGGACAACCGGGTGCCGGAGCCGCCCTTCTGGGGTACCCGCGTCGTCAAGGGCATCCAGCTCAAGGAGTACGCCTCCTGGCTCGACGAGGGCGCCCTCTTCAAGGGCCAGTGGGGCCTCAAGCAGTCCCGCACCGGCGAGGGGCCGTCGTACGAGGAGCTGGTGGAGAGCGAGGGCCGGCCGCGCCTGCGTGGCTGGCTGGACCAGCTGCACACGCAGAACATGCTGGAGGCGGCCGTCGTCTACGGCTACTTCCCCTGCGTGTCCAAGGGCGACGACCTGATCCTCCTGAACGAGGACGGCTCCGAGCGCACCCGTTTCTCCTTCCCGCGCCAGCGCCGCGGCCGCAGGCTGTGCCTGGCGGACTTCTTCCGCCCCGAGGAGTCCGGCGAGACCGACGTCGTCGGCCTCCAGGTGGTCACCGTCGGGTCCAGGATCGGTGAGGAGACCGCGAAGCTCTTCGAGGCCGACTCCTACCGCAACTACCTCGAACTGCACGGTCTGTCCGTCCAGTTGGCGGAGGCCCTCGCCGAGTACTGGCACGCCCGCGTCCGCGCCGAGCTCGGTTTCGGCGGCGAGGACCCGGCGGACGTCGAGGACATGTTCGCCCTCAAGTACCGCGGCGCCCGGTTCTCGCTGGGCTACGGCGCCTGCCCGGATCTGGAGGACCGCGCCAAGATCGCGGAGCTGCTGCAGCCCGAGCGGATCGGCGTGCAGCTGTCCGAGGAGTTCCAGCTCCACCCGGAGCAGTCCACGGACGCGATCGTGATTCACCACCCCGAGGCAAAGTATTTCAACGCACGCTGATCGGACGAGTCGTACACTGGTCGGTCCAGTGCAGGCCGGTCACCAGATCTTGCGGGATGAGCCGCAGGGTGAGGTGGCCGGCCTTCTCGTCCCTTCCGGAGGTGTGCCGATGACCAGCACGGTCCCCGCGTCCCTGACCCGTTCGGCCGATGGGGCGGCGCTCCAGGCCGTCTTCCTCGACATGGACGGCACTCTGGTCGACACCGAGGGGTTCTGGTGGGACGCCGAGGTGGAGGTCTTCGCGGACCTCGGGCACCAGCTGGACGAGGCATGGCGGGACGTCGTCGTCGGCGGGCCCATGACCCGCAGCGCCGGCTACCTGATCGAGGCGACGGGCGCGGACATCAGCCTGGCCGAGCTGACCGTGCTGCTCAACGACAAGTTCGAGGACCGGATCGGACGCGGTGTGCCCCTGATGCCGGGGGCGGAGCGGCTGCTCGCCGAGCTGGCCGCGCACAACGTGCCGACGGCGCTGGTCTCCGCCTCCCACCGCCGCATCATCGACCGCGTCATGGCCTCCCTCGGCCCGCAGAACTTCGCCCTGTCCGTCGCGGGGGACGAGGTGCCGCGGACCAAGCCGCACCCCGACCCGTACCTGCTGGCCGCCCAGGGGCTGGGCGCCGACCCGCTGAGATGCGCGGTCGTCGAGGACACGGCGACCGGGGTGGCCGCCGCCGAGGCGGCCGGCTGCCGGGTCGTCGCGGTGCCCTCGGTGGCCCCGATCGCGCCGGCCGCAGGCCGAATCGTCGTTCAGTCGCTCGAGGAAGTCGACCTGCTTTTCCTGCGCACGCTCATCACCTCACCGCACTGATAGGTGTACTGTCCGTGTTTCTCGAATGCACTATGGAAACTCTGGGCAGCCGGTCATGCCTTTTCCGTGACCGTGGTGATTACTGTTCGATAATCGAGAATACGTTCCCGACCGTGACGTTCGTCACCGTGCGTGCCGTCCTGGTGGGTCGTCACCGGCGCCCGATGTCCCGTTCGACCGGGATCGGGCGCCGTTTTCTGTCCGGTTTACGGAAGGAGTGCATGTTTCCTCCGTGTGCGGACCGCCCCTGTGTCAGGCGTTGGTGATCACTCAGCGATTACGCCCAACTCGGGTTCGTTCACGGTTCCCTGGTGCCGCCGACTAATCTCATCGCGAGAACTTCGCCGCGTCACCGTCGTGTCCCGCCGGCCACCAAGCCGTCGGAAACACCGGACCGATCGCTCTGTATCCCCGGCCCGATCGCGCCGCCCCGACCGGGTGGAAGCGGTGGAGTGACTTGCACGCAACGCTGTATCCCAGTGCCGGATGGATGAGGGAGTACGTCCAGGATGAACCGTAAGACTCTGGTGCCGCTGGCCATGATCGGCCTGCTCGCGCCCGTGCTCGCCGCCTGCGGCACCACGGACGGCGGGTCGGGCGGCGGTGACGCCATCGTCGTGGGCACCACGGACCAGTTCGTCGCCAACGCCGACGCTCCCGCGCCGCTCGACCCGGCCTACGCCTACGACACCGGCGCCTGGAACGTCCTGCGCCAGACCGTCCAGACGCTGATGCACCCGCCCCGCGGCGGCGGCGAGCCCGTCCCGGACGCCGCCGAGTCCTGTGTCTTCACGGACACCGCCAGCGAGAGCTACCGCTGCAAGCTGCGCAGCGGACTGAAGTTCGCCGACGGCACCCCGGTGACCGCCGAGGACGTGAAGTTCTCCATCCAGCGCGTTCTCGACATCGACGCCGACAACGGCACCGCCGCCCTCCTGGCGAACATCGACACCATCGAGACCAAGGGCGACAACGAGGTCATCTTCCACCTCGCCACGCCCGACGCCACCTTCCCGTACAAGCTCTCGACGCCGGTCGCCGCCATCGTCAGCCGCGAGCAGTACGACGGGAAGAAGCTCCGCGAGGGCTTCGAGGTCGACGGCTCCGGCCCGTACACCATGAAGACCGAGAGCGACGGGGACCATGTCTCCAAGGTCGTCTTCACCAAGAACCCCCACTACAAGGGCGACGTCAAGCTCCGCAACGACCGGGTCGAACTACGGTCGTTCGCCGACGCCGAGTCGATGGGCAAGGCCCTCGAGTCCGGGGACATCGACATGATGACCCGCGCGATGTCCCCCCAGCAGATCCAGGAGCTCTCCACCGCTCCCAAGGAGGGCATCACGCTCACCGAGGTCCCCGGCCTGGAGATCCGCTACCTCGCCTTCAACACGAACCACCCGTCGGTGAAGGACAAGGCCGTGCGCCAGGCGATGGCGGCCGTTGTCGACCGCGGCCAGATCGCCGGCCAGGTGTACGGCTCCACCGCCGAGCCGCTCTACTCGCTGATCCCGACGAGCATCGCCGCGCACACCAACTCGTTCTACAACAAGTACGGCGAGCCGAGCCGCAAGAAGGCCGCGGCCATCCTGGACGACGCGGGCATCGAGACCCCCGTCGAGCTGGAGCTGAACTACACCACGGACCACTACGGCCCGGGCACGGCCAAGGAGTTCGAGGCGCTCCGCGACCAGCTGAACGCCACCGAGCTCTTCGACGTCACCATCAAGGGCACCGAGTGGGCCAAGTTCCGCCCCGCCCAGAAGCGCGGCGACTACGCGGTCTACGGTCTCGGCTGGTTCCCCGACTTCCCGGACCCGGACAACTACACCGCCCCCTTCCTCGACAAGGGCAACTTCCTCAACTCGCCCTACGTGAGCGAAGAGGCGCGCAACCTCATCCCGCAGTCGCGCCGTGAGGCCGACCGCACCGCGGCCTCCCCGGCCTTCAAGGAGATCCAGGAGATCGTGGCCGACGACGTGCCGGTGCTGCCGCTGTGGCAGGGCAAGCAGTACGTCGCCGCCCGCGACGACATCACGGGCGTCGAATGGGCGCTCAACGCCAGCTCCGACCTCCAGCTGTGGGAGCTGGCCCGGGGTAGCGGCGCCTGATCCGACGCACGCGCGCAGACGCGAACGGCCGGTGTCCGGCGGTGGGTTCCACCGCCGGACACCGGCCGCTTCTGCGTCGTACGGCCCGCGCGTTCACGGAGCGCGCCGAGCGCCGGGGCGCGTCAGACCGCCGTTTACTGAGCGCCGGGCGCGTCGAACCTCGAGTCACTGTGCACGGGGCGCACAGACCGCCGTTCATTGAGGGCCGGGGCGCGTCAGGCCCGTGCTCACTGCGCCCCGGGGCGCACCAGGCCGCTCTCGTACGCGTACACCGCGGCCTGGACGCGGTCGCGCAGACCCAGCTTCGTGAGCACATGGCCGACATGCGTCTTCACGGTCGTCTCGCTCACGAAGAGATCCGCGGCGATCTCCGCGTTCGACAGACCCCGGGCCACCAGCTTCAGCACCTCGACCTCGCGGTCGGTCAGCGTGTGCAGCGTGTCCGGAAGGGGCTCCTCGCCCGACGGCAGATGGTCGGCGTACTTGTCGAGCAGCCGCCGGGTGATGCTCGGCGCCAGCATCGCCTCGCCCGCCGCGACCACCCGGATCGCCTGCACCAGCTCATTGGCCGGGGCGTCCTTCAGCAGGAAGCCGCTGGCCCCGGCGCGCAGCGCCTCCACCACGTACTCGTCGAGGTCGAACGTCGTCAGCACGAGCACCTTCGCCGGGCCGTCCCGGCCGGGTCCGGTGATCTGCCGGGTGGCCTCGACACCGTCCATCCGGGGCATCCGGATGTCCATCAGCACCACGTCGGGCTGCAGCGCCCGGACCTGATCGAGGGCCTGGAGGCCGTCCCCGGCCTCGCCCACCACCGCGATGTCCTGTTCCGCCTCCAGGATCATCCGGAAGCCGGTGCGCAACAGCGGCTGGTCGTCGACCAGTAGGACGCGGATAGCCACAGGTACTCCTTCTTTAGACCGGGCCCATTCTGCCCTGCCCATCCTCGGCGGACGGGGCCGGGGAAACCGTCAGCGGATAAACCGGGGGAGTGCCCCCGAATTCCGGACAGAACTCCTGGTGGTCGCACCAGCCGCACAGCTTGGTCGGGCGCGGCCGCCAGTCACCGGTCCTCGTCGCCTGCCGGATCGCGTCCCACAGGGCGTGCAGCTTGCGCTCCATCCGCTCCAGGTCCGCCATCACCGGGTCGTAGGTCAGCACGTCACCGCTGCCCAGGTACACCAGTTGGAGCCGGCGGGGGAGCACGTTCTTCAGGCGCCAGATCACCAGCGCGTAGAACTTCATCTGGAACAGCGCGCCCTCGCTGTACTCCGGGCGCGGAGCCTTGCCCGTCTTGTAGTCGACGATCCGCACCTCGCCCGTCGGCGCGATGTCCACCCGGTCGATCACACCGCGCAGCCGCAGCCCCGAATCCAGCTCCGTCTCGACGAACATCTCCCGCTCGGCGGGCTCCAGCCTGGTCGGGTCCTCCAGCGAGAACCACCGCTCCACGAGCTGCTCCGCCTCACCGAGCCAGCGCGCCAGCCGTTCGCCGCCCGCGTCGTCGGCGAACAGCTCGCCCAGCTCCGGCTTCGTCTCCAGCAGCCTCTGCCACTGGCCGGGAATCATCGCCTTGGCCCGCGGCGCCGTCCGCTGGAGGGCCGGATCGTCGAAGAGGCGCTCCAGCACCGCGTGCACCAGCGTCCCGCGGGTCGCCGCCTCGCTCGGCTTCTCCGGCAGCCGGTCGATCACCCGGAACCGGTAGAGCAGGGGGCACTGCATGAAGTCGCCGGCCCGGGAAGGCGACAGGGACATCGGCTCCGCGGCCGGCCTCGGCTCCACGACACCGCTCACCGCACCCTCCGTCCCGGGCTCGGACCCGGGCTCGGCGGCAGCGGCGGACGGCCCGCTGACGGGCTGCTGGCTCGTACTCATGACTCAGACCCTACGGCCCGCCACTGACAGCGATCGGCATACCATCGACGACAGAGCCTCGCGCGTGCATGATCGAGCGAGCCACACGTTTTGCGAAGAGCCTCGGCTACGAAGGGACCCCGTGAACGAGGACGACACGAGCGGCGAGCGCGAGCGGTCGCGGTCCGAAGCGGGCAAAACCCCTGCGGGCGGTGGCAAGAAGCGTGGCTCGGACGAACCGGGCGGTGGCATTCTCATGGGCCGCCCCTTCGGCGTGCCCGTGTACGTCGCCCCCAGCTGGTTCGTCGTCGCGGCCCTGATCACCTGGGTCTTCGGCGGCCAGCTGGACCGCGTCCTACCCGAACTGGGCAGCGCCCGCTACCTCGTGTCGCTGTTCTTCGCCGTCGCCTTCTACGCCTCCGTCCTCGTCCACGAACTGGCCCACACCGTCGCCGCGCTCCGGTTCAAGCTGCCGGTGCGGCGCATCCAGCTCCAGTTCTTCGGCGGCGTCTCCGAGATCGAGAAGGAGACCGAGACCCCCGGCCGCGAATTCGTCCTCGCCTTCGTGGGCCCGCTGCTCTCCCTCGTCCTGGCCGGGCTGTTCTACCTCGGCATGACGGCCGTGGAGCCCCGCACCGTGCCCGGCGTGCTGCTCGCCGGACTGATGATCTCCAATCTGATCGTCGCCGCGTTCAACCTGCTGCCCGGACTGCCCCTCGACGGCGGGCGGATGCTGCGCGCCGTCGTCTGGAAGATCAGCGGCAAGCCCATGACCGGCACCATCGCCGCCGCCTGGGTCGGCCGCGCGCTCGCGGTCGCCGTCCTCATCGGCCTCCCGCTGCTCACCCACACCGGCGCCCTCGGCAACGCCACCGAAGACATCGGCGGCATGGAGACCGTCACCGACGCGCTGCTCGCCGCGATCCTCGCGGCCATCATCTGGACCGGCGCCGGCAACAGCCTGCGCATGGCCCGCCTCCGCGAGCACCTGCCCGAACTCGCGGCCCGCGCGCTCACCCGCCGCGCCGTCCCCGTCGAGTCGGACACCCCGCTCTCCGAGGCGCTGCGCCGCGCCAACGCAGCCGGGGCCCGCGCCCTCGTCGTCGTCGACGGCAACGGCGACCCCACGGCCCTGGTGCGGGAGGCCGCGATCGTCGGCGTCCCCGAGCACCGCCGGCCCTGGGTCGCGGTGAGCGGCCTGTCCCAGGAGCTCACCGAGGACATGAAGGTCCCCGCCGAGCTCGCCGGCGAGGCCCTGCTGGACAGACTGCGCGCGGCGCCCGCGACGGAGTACCTGGTGGTGGAGGAGACCGGCGAGATCTACGGCGTTTTGTCCACGGCGGACGTCGAACGGGCCTTCGTCGCGGCGATGGCGCGGCCTGCTTCTTCTTGAGGGCTCGATTCTCCTCCGGGGCGCCTAAGACGGTGCCGACGGTCGTTCGTGCTCGGTCCCTCGTTCCTCGGGACCTCCGCGCGTTCTCCCTTTCGACAACGCCGCGCCCCTTCGGCTCACTCGCCCACGTGCGCGGCCCGGTCGAAGTCGGATGCCCATGCGCGGCCCGGTCGGGAAGCCGGATGCCTGTGCCGGGCCCGTCCGGGAGTCGGACGCGCCTCCTCGGCCCGGTCGGGGAGTCGGATGCCCGTGCTCGGCCCCCCGCGCCCTGGGCGGCATGCACCTGCTGCCCTGCGCGCATGGACGCCCGGCGCATCCGTCGAGGTGCCCGGGGCGTGGTCCGGGGCGGGGGTCGGGGCCGGTAGGCTGGTCGCATGTCCGAACCGACCGGTGCCGCCCGCCGTCGCGGGCCCTTCAAGGTCGGGGACCAGGTCCAGCTCACCGACCCCAAGGGACGCCACTACACGTTCACGCTCGAGGCCGGGAAGAACTTCCACACCCACAAGGGTTCCTTCCCGCACGACGAGCTGATCGGCGCTCCCGAGGGCAGTGTTGTCCGTACCACGGGAAACGTCGCCTACCTCGCGCTGCGCCCCCTGCTCCCCGACTACGTCCTGTCCATGCCCCGCGGCGCCGCCGTGGTCTACCCCAAGGACGCGGGGCAGATCCTGGCCTTCGCCGACATCTTCCCCGGCGCACGCGTCGTGGAGGCCGGTGTGGGCTCGGGGTCGCTGAGCAGCTTCCTCCTGCGCGCCATCGGCGACCACGGCATGCTCCACTCCTACGAGCGCCGCGCGGACTTCGCCGAGATCGCCCAGCAGAACGTGGAGCGCTACTTCGGCGGCCCGCACCCCGCCTGGCAGCTCACCGTCGGCGACCTCCAGGACAACCTCACCGACTCCGACGTCGACCGCGTCATCCTCGACATGCTCGCTCCCTGGGAGTGCCTGGAGGCCGTCTCCAAGGCGCTCGTACCCGGCGGCATCCTGTGCTGCTACGTCGCGACGACCACCCAGCTCGCGCGCACGGTCGAGTCCATCCGCGAGATCGGCTGCTTCGCCGAGCCGCAGCCCTGGGAGTCGATGATCCGCAACTGGCACGTCGAGGGACTGGCCGTGCGCCCCGACCATCGGATGATCGGCCACACCGGTTTCCTGGTCACCGCCCGCCGTCTCGCCGACGGCGTGGAGCCCCCGATGCGCCGCCGCCGCCCCGCCAAGGGCGCGTACGGCGAGGACTACGAGGGACCCAACAAGGGCTGACCCCACCCGTACAACACGTCGGCGCCGCCGTCGAGTTCCCGTACCCCGGCCGGAACTCCACGGCGGCGCCGTCGCATTGACCCCGCGTCGGCGATCCTTCCGCGCCTGGGGGCGCCCATCCCGGGCTCTTTACCGGAGGCTTACGGACCCCGCTGTTCCGGTCCCGTGTGACGTATGGCACGATGCTGGCCACCCCCACAAGCCCTGGCCTCTCAGGAGACTCCCCGCGTGCAGAACTCCGCAGCCGTCCCGGACCTCGCGCACACCCATGCCCGCCCGGTGCACTGGCTGGCCACCGCGACGGCGATGGCCGGGGTCGTGGCCGCCGCCGGCTTCGTCCAGCCCGACGCCGCCACGGCATCCCAGCATGGCTCGGCATCACGCACCGTGACAGCGCCTGCCCCCGCGCCGGCCCCCGACCCGGCAGGCGTCGAGCTGCCCCTGGAATGCGGCGGTGTCGAAAGCGTCGTCACCGAGCGGGCCACGGGCGACCTCGACGGCGACGGCGAACCGGAGACCGTCGTGGCGGCCCGGTGCGACGCCGGATCGGGCACCCCGCCCAGCGGCGTGTACGTCCTCGCGGCCGGCCGCGGGACCGCGGCGCGCGTCGTGGCGACGCTGGTTCAGCCGACAGAGAAATCCAGCGTCGACTCGCTCGCCGTACGTGACGGAGCGATCACGGCGACTCTGCTCGGCTACTCGTCGCCCGAGGTGCCGAGCTGCTGCCCCGACGAGCGGGAAAGCGTCGAATGGCGGTGGCAGGGCGGGAAGTTCGTGCGCTCGGCCCAGCCGGAAGCGCCCAGTATGTGACCGCTCACTCAGCGTCGGGGCCGTAGACCTCTACCCTGTCCGAAACTCGACGTACGTGAATGCAGTCGCCCGGGCACTCCTTGGCCGAGTCCACGACGTCGTTCAGCAGCGGCAGCGGAACGGGCGTTGTCGCGCCCGGGTCCTGGAGCAGTTCGTCGTCCGCGGACTTCACGTAGGCGAGGCCGTCGATGTCGAGCTCGAAGACCTCGGGGGCGTACTGCGCGCAGATTCCGTCGCCGGTGCAGAGGTCCTGGTCGATCCAGACCTCGAGCGCCTCGGCGGCACCGTCGGTGGGAACCTCGTGCTGCACGGTCATATCTCCTGCCGTTTCCTTCGTCGGGCGCAGCAAGTGATACAAGTCGCGCCAGCCCTGACGGGTGTTGAACGCTTCGACGATACAACCGACCGCTTTCCGATGTTGCCGGGTGGGTATCTGCTGGGTATTCCCCTGGCACGAGGGAGAGCGCAAGGGTGAAGATCGGACACACCCCTTCCGTCTTTGTGATCTAGGGGTTTCAATCACCACCCACACAGGTAGGGTCAGGAAGCGTCCAGCTCCCCTTGGAGGAGGTGAGGACCGTGGCAGCCCACGACGACGACATCAACCGCGGCATCCGGCCGGGGCGGGGGTCTGAAGACCCTGCCGGCCAGGTTGCCTATCTCGAGCAGGAAATCGCCGTCCTGCGCCGCAAGCTCGCCGACTCTCCGCGTCATACGAGGATTCTCGAGGAGCGGATCGTCGAGCTGCAGACCAACCTGGCCGGCGTGTCCGCACAGAACGAGCGACTCGCCAACACGCTCCGTGAGGCCCGCGACCAGATCGTGGCCCTCAAGGAGGAGGTCGACCGGCTCGCGCAGCCGCCGGCCGGCTTCGGTGTCTTCCTGCAGGCGAACGAGGACGGCACGTGCGACATCTTCACCGGGGGCCGCAAGCTCCGGGTGAACGTGAGCCCCAGCGTCGAGCTCGACGAGCTCCGGCGCGGCCAGGAGGTCATGCTCAACGAGGCGCTCAACGTGGTCGACGCCATGGAATTCGAGCGCGCCGGGGACATCGTCACCCTCAAGGAGATCCTGGAGGACGGCGAGCGCGCCCTGGTGCTCGGGCACACCGACGAGGAGCGGGTGGTCAGGCTCGCCGAGCCCCTGCTGGACATGACCATCCGCCCCGGCGACGCCCTGCTGCTCGAGCCGCGCTCCGGCTACGTGTACGAGGTGATCCCGAAGAGCGAGGTCGAGGAGCTCGTCCTCGAAGAGGTCCCGGACGTCGACTACGACAAGATCGGCGGCCTGGGCAACCAGATCGAGATGATCCGCGACGCGGTCGAGCTGCCCTACCTCTACCCCGACCTCTTCAAGGAGCACGAACTGCGGCCGCCGAAGGGCATCCTGCTCTACGGCCCGCCCGGATGCGGCAAGACGCTCATCGCCAAGGCCGTCGCCAACTCCCTTGCCAAGAAGGTCGCCGAGGTGACCGGTCAGCCCGCGGGGAAGAGCTACTTCCTCAACATCAAGGGCCCCGAGCTCCTCAACAAGTACGTCGGTGAGACCGAGCGGCACATCCGCCTGGTCTTCCAGCGTGCCCGGGAGAAGGCGGGCGAGGGCACCCCCGTCATCGTCTTCTTCGACGAGATGGAGTCCCTCTTCCGCACGCGTGGATCGGGCGTCAGCTCGGACGTGGAGAACACCATCGTCCCGCAGCTGCTGGCCGAGATCGACGGTGTGGAGGGCCTGGAGAACGTCATCGTCATCGGTGCCTCCAACCGCGAGGACATGATCGACCCCGCGATCCTGCGGCCCGGCCGGCTCGACGTCAAGATCAAGATCGAACGTCCGGACGCGGAGGCCGCCAAGGACATCTTCGCCAAGTACCTGACACCCTCCCTCCCGCTGCACGCCGACGACCTCGGCGAGCACAGCGGATCGAAGGACGCCGCGGCTCACGCCATGATCCAGTCGGTCGTGGAGCAGATGTACGCGGAGTCCGAGGAGAACCGCTTCCTTGAGGTCACGTACGCCAACGGCGACAAGGAAGTCCTCTACTTCAAGGACTTCAACTCCGGCGCGATGATCCAGAACATCGTCGACCGGGCCAAGAAGATGGCCATCAAGGCCTTCCTCGACCACAACCAGAAGGGCATCCGCGTCTCCCACCTGCTCCAGGCCTGCGTGGACGAGTTCAAGGAGAACGAGGACCTGCCCAACACCACCAACCCGGACGACTGGGCCCGGATCTCCGGAAAGAAGGGCGAGCGGATCGTCTTCATCCGCACCCTCGTCACCGGAAAGCAGGGCGCCGACACCGGCCGGTCCATCGACACGGTGGCGAACACCGGTCAGTACCTGTAATAGGCAGGCGTACCGGCTGCGGATGCCGCGGTCCCCGCGACGGCAGGGGGCGGGCATCCGCAGCCGGATGCTTTCCGGCCAGGTGGGACCACACCGGAGCAATGACCGAATTGATCTCCCCACCCACGCGGCGGCGTTCTAGGCTCGTCGGTACCGCCGAGTCGCGGAGTGCGGGGACGGGCACCGCACGCGCACCGGAGAGCCAGCGGTATCTGAGCGCCGCTCCCAGGTGGGAGCGCCGCCGGGCAAGGAGGGCCGCATGACCGTACGGCGAGTAATGGGCATCGAGACGGAGTACGGCATCTCCGTCCCCGGCCACCCGAACGCCAATGCCATGCTCACCTCGTCCCAGATCGTCAATGCCTACGCGGCGGCGATGCACCGGGCGCGCCGCGCCCGCTGGGACTTCGAGGAGGAGAATCCGCTGCGGGACGCCCGCGGCTTCGACCTCGCCCGCGAGGCCGCCGACTCCAGCCAGCTCACGGACGAGGACATCGGCCTGGCCAATGTGATCCTCACCAACGGCGCACGGCTCTACGTCGACCACGCCCACCCCGAGTACAGCTCGCCCGAGGTGACCAATCCGCGTGACGCCGTCCTGTGGGACAAGGCCGGCGAACGGATCATGGCCGAGGCCGCCGAGCGGGCGGCCCAGCTGCCCGGGGCGCAGCCCATCCACCTGTACAAGAACAACACCGACAACAAGGGCGCGTCCTACGGCACGCACGAGAACTACCTGATGAAGCGGGAGACCCCGTTCTCGGAGATCGTGCGCCACCTGACGCCCTTCTTCGTCTCCCGCCAGGTGATCACGGGCGCGGGCCGGGTGGGAATCGGCCAGGACGGCCACGAGCACGGCTTCCAGATCAGCCAGCGCGCCGACTACTTCGAGGTCGAAGTGGGACTCGAGACCACCCTCAAGCGCCCGATCATCAACACCCGCGACGAGCCGCACTCGGACGCCGAAAAGTACCGCCGGCTCCATGTGATCATCGGCGACGCGAACCTGTCGGAGATCTCCACGTACCTCAAGCTGGGCACCACGGCCCTGGTGCTCTCGATGATCGAGGACGGGTTCATCGCGGTCGACCTCGCGGTCGAGCAGCCCGTGCGCACGCTGCACCAGGTTTCGCATGACCCGAGCCTCCAGCACCTCGTCACGCTCCGTAGCGGTCGGACACTCACCGCCGTCCAGTTGCAGATGGAGTACTTCGAGCTCGCGCGCAAGTACGTGGAGGAGCGCTTCGGCGCCGACGCCGACGAACAGACCAAGGACGTCCTCACGCGCTGGGAGGACGCGCTCAACCGCCTCGAGAACGACCCCATGAGCCTGTCGGGCGAGCTGGACTGGGTCGCCAAGCGGGAGCTCATGGAGGGCTACCGGCGCCGCGACAGCCTGGACTGGGACGCGGCACGGCTCCACCTCGTGGACCTGCAGTACGCGGACGTGCGGCCGGACAAGGGCCTGTACAACCGTCTGGCGGCCCGCGGGAAGATGAAGCGCCTCCTGGACGAGCAGGCCGTCGAACGGGCCGAGGCCAGCCCTCCGGAGGACACCAGGGCCTATTTCCGCGGCCGCTGCCTGGAGCAGTACGCGGACGACGTGGCCGCCGCGTCCTGGGACTCGGTCATCTTCGACCTGCCCGGTCGTGACTCTCTGCAACGAGTGCCCACGCTGGAACCGCTGCGTGGTACACGTAATCATGTGAAGGAACTCCTGGACCGCTGCCGCACGGCCGAAGAGCTGGTCCGCGTGCTGTCCGGCGGCTGACCGGGGGCTGAAAGTCCTCCCGTCCGGGAATCATCGAGGTGGTCCCCGGACGTTGAGCGAAAGTGCGGGGCCGATGTCGGACCCGGCTTGTAGGGTCTGATCTTGACCGAACGAACTCACGTCAGGGCAAACCGAGCGGGGTGAGGGACATGGCGACCAAGGACACCGGCGGCGGACAGCAGAAGGCCACGCGTTCCACTGAGGAGGTCGAGGAGCAGGCGCAGGACGCGCAGGCTGCCGAAGACCTCAAGGAGCGCCAGGAGAAGCTGTCGGACGACGTCGACTCCGTACTGGACGAGATCGACGACGTCCTCGAGGAGAACGCAGAGGACTTCGTGCGCTCCTTCGTCCAAAAGGGCGGCGAGTAGCGGCGGTTGTCCGTCCCGGATTCCCCCGGCGAAAGCCGGGGGGACCGGGACGGATGACCGGCCACGGCGCGGGTAAGGTCCGTGCACAGTTCGAAAGATCGGCCCGCGCGTGCAGAGGCGGGCCGCCGCCTACCCGGAAGGAAACGCGTGGAAGCCAACCCTCGTAGCACCGGGCGTCTGCCGGCAGCCTTCCTGACGCCGGGCTCCTCGTCCTTCATGGACTTCCTCGGCGAGCACTCACCGGAGCTGCTCCCGGGCAACCGCTCGCTGCCGCCGGTGCAGGGCGCCTTCGAGGCCCCGCACGGCACCACCATCGTCGCGACGACGTTCGCCGGCGGCGTGGTGCTGGCAGGCGACCGCCGCGCCACCATGGGCAACATGATCGCCCAGCGCGACATGCAGAAGGTCTTCCCGGCCGACGAGTACTCGGCTGTGGGCATCGCCGGCACCGCCGGCCTCGCCGTGGAGATGGTCAAGCTGTTCCAGCTGGAGCTGGAGCACTTCGAGAAGGTGGAGGGCGTCCAGCTCTCCCTGGAGGGCAAGGCCAACCGCCTCTCCACCATGATCCGCAGCAACCTCGGCATGGCCATGCAGGGCCTGGCCGTGGTGCCGCTCTTCGCCGGTTACGACATCGACCGGGACAAGGGCCGCATCTTCTCGTACGACGTCACGGGCGGCCGCTCCGAGGAACAGGGGTACGCGGCCACCGGCTCCGGCTCGATCTTCGCGCGCGGCGCCATGAAGAAGCTCTACCGCGAGGACCAGACCGAGCAGCAGGCCACCACGCTGGTCGTCCAGGCGCTCTACGACGCCGCCGACGACGACTCGGCGACGGGCGGCCCGGACGTGGCCCGGCGGATCTACCCCATCGTCACGGTCATCACCGACGAGGGCTTCCGCAGGCTCACCGAGGCCGAGACCTCCGAGATCGCCAGTTCGATCCTCGAAGGCCGCCTGGCCCTCCCCGACGGCCCGCGTGCCGCGCTGCTCTGATCCATGTACTCGCCTTTGACAGAAAGGGACGGATAGCCGGTGTCGACGCCGTTCTATGTCTCACCCCAGCAGGCCATGGCCGACCGGGCGGAGTACGCCCGCAAGGGCATCGCCCGCGGCCGCAGCCTCGTCGTCATGCAGTACGCCGACGGCATCGTCTTCGTCGGCGAGAACCCGTCCCGCGCGCTGCACAAGTTCAGTGAGATCTACGACCGGATCGGCTTCGCCGCGGCCGGCAAGTACAACGAGTACGAGAACCTCCGCATCGGCGGTGTGCGCTACGCGGACCTGCGGGGATACACCTACGACCGTGACGACGTCACGGCCCGCGGCCTCGCCAACGTGTACGCGCAGACGCTCGGCACCATTTTCTCCAGCGCCGGTGAGAAGCCGTACGAGGTGGAGCTGGTCGTCGCCGAGGTCGGCGCGTCCCCCGAGGGCGACCAGATCTACCGGCTCCCGCACGACGGTTCGATCGTGGACGAGCACGGCTCGGTCGCCGTCGGCGGCAACGCCGAGCAGATCAGCAGCTTCCTCGATCAGCGGCACCGCGACGGCATGTCGCTGGCCGAGGCGCTGAAGCTCGCCGTCCAGGCCCTGTCCAGCCAGGCCAACGGAACCGACCGCGAGATCCCCGCCGAGCGCCTGGAGGTCGCGGTCCTGGACCGTACGAGGCCGCAGGCGCGGAAGTTCAAGCGGATCATCGGGCGGCAGCTCGCGCGGCTGCTGGAAGCCCAGGAGGCCGCCACGGCGCCCACCGACGCCCCCTCGGACACCGAGGACACGGAGGAGGGCACGGAGTAGCGCGCCGGGCATCCCTGTCGCCGGTGCCCCGGTCCGCCCGTGCGGTCCGGGGCACTGCTGTGCGGGGGCCGGAGGGAGCCCTCCGGCGTCAGGCGCGGCCTGCCGGGCGCAGGGTGGGCGGGCAGTGCCCAGTGGTGGATCTCGTCGCCGTGGCGGGTCAGCCAGGTGCCGTCGCCGAGCGCGGTGACGGCCGTGCCGACCCGGCGGGGATAGCGCAGCCTGCCCAGGGGCGCGAGGGTCCGCGCGTCGCAGAGCCAGTGGCGGGTGGCGGGCGGCCTGCACCGCGGGAAGACCCGGCCTACGACCAGGACGTGGGCGCCGTCGATCAGGCTGGCCGCGGTGAACTCGTCGTTCTCGGGGTCCGCCGCGAGCGCGGACAGGTCGAACAGCGCGGTCTGCTCGTCGCTCGCGGCGTCGTGCGCGGCGAGCTCGTCACGGTCGTCGTTGACGGCGATGTGCTCCGCGCGCCGCAGGGTGAGGGCCCGGCTGGTGCCGGGCACGAAACCGACGACCTCGTGCATGCCGACCCCGCCGCGGATGTGGAGTCCGTCGTGGCGGGGCTCGACCCACCAGGTCGTCCAGCTCGCCCAGGCCGTCCAGCAGGACAGCGCCATCAGGTGGCCGTCGGGGTGCCAGGCGCCGGTCGTGCCGGAGGCGATCGAGCCGACGGGCCGCTCGGCGAGGACGGCACCGGTGGCGGCCTCCAGGAGCAGCAGCGTGTCCCGGCCGTACCCGCGCTCCTCGGTGTCCGGACCCAGCGTCGGCACGACGGCGCAGACCAGGCGGCCGTCGGGGCTGACGACCGGAGCACCCGGCGGCCGCGGCCCGCGTGAGCCGTGGTGCCAGACGGGATGGGGGAGCGCCCAGCGGGTGTGCCCGTCGGGGCCGACCGCCCGGATCCGGGCGCTCTCGGCCGCGACGACCGACCCGTCGGGCAGCGAGGCGGCCCGCGCCGGACGGGGCAGCGCCAGGGAGTGCAGCAGCGACGGTCCGCCCGCGAGGAACGCCGTACGGTCGTGCAGCTCCAGCCGGTCCTCGTGCCGGACGCCGAGCCGCCCGCCGGACACGAGGTGCACCGAGCCCGCGGCTCGTACGCCGCCGAGCAGCGTCGCGTCGATCGGGCGCTGGGCGGCACTGGTCATGATCGCGATCGTTCCACGGGCCGTCGCGGCGCCTCAAGCGCGGACGCAGCGAATCGGTCAGCCGGACGGCCGGTCCTCCGTGGCCGGTCGCGGCGCGCCGTGGGACGCCGGGCGGCTGTGCGGCGGGGGCGCCGAGGAGCCGCGTACGGCCAGTTCGACCGGGAGCACGTCCTGTTCGAGCGACCGGTTGTCCAGCACCGCGAGGAGCGCCGACATGCCGCGTTCGCCGATCCGTTCCGCGGGGAGGCGGACCGTGGTGAGCTCCGGCTCCACCGCGGTGGCCAGCGCGAGGTCGTCGAAACCCGTGACCGACACGTCCTCGGGGACGCGCAGCCCGAGCCTGCGCACCGCCTTGCAGGCGCCCGCGGCCAGGATGTCGTCGTCGCAGACCAGCGCGGTCGGCCGGGGGCCCGGCGCGGTGAGTGCCCGCTCGGCCGCGGCGCGGCCGGAGTCCACGTCGAGCGCTGCCGCGACCGTCGTCAGCTCCGCGTCGGCCACGGCCGCGAGGGCCGAGCGCAGCGCCCGCGCGCGCACGTCGAACGTCCAGGAGGCGACGCCGGAGGCGAGATGGACGAACCGCCGGTGTCCCAGCCCGAGCAGATGGTCCGTCACCTGCCGCATGCCGTCGGCGATGTCCAGGTTGACGTGGGCGGCGACGCCGGTGTCCGACGGGTCGCTGTCCAGCATCACGAGCGGCAGGTCGCTGCCGCGGATCTCGGCGAGCGCACCGGCGGCCATCGAGGAGGCGATGACGCCGTCGAGAGCCGCGCGGGCGGAGGCGAACGGGTCCTTGGCGGGCCCGATGCCCTCGGGGGACGGATAGAGGACGACGCCGAAGCCGTGGCGGGCGGCGACGGCGGCCGCGCCGGTGTAGACGCGGGCGAAGAACTCGTTGGTGAGGGCCGGCACCACGAGCAGCGCCGTCCTGGTGTGTCCGAGGCGCAGATTGCGGGCGGCGAGATTGGGCCGGTACCCGATCTCCCGGGCCGCGTCGCGCACCACAGAGGCGGTGCGCTCGGAGACGCGGCCGCGCCACTTGTCGCCCAGGACCAGGGAGACCGTGGCCTGCGAGACCCCGGCGACGCGGGCCACGTCCTTGCTGGTGGGCCGGGCGGGGCCCACGTCCGGCGGAACGGGACGGCCCTCGGGGATCGGGTGTGCCATGCGGTGCCGTCCTCGGCCGCGCTGTGTTCCGCGAGCGTCCGGGGCGGCGGCACGGTGGACCCGCGGACTGTCGACATGGTACGTATGGAGGAGCACGTTATACGTAAAACCTCGGCAGCGTCCGGGGGAGAGGGGATCCCCGATGGCCGCCGGATACGCAGACATCCTCAGAGCGCCGCACGCGGCACGGCTGCTGACCGGCACCCTCGTGGGCCGGCTGCCCGCGGCCACCGCCCACATCGCCATCGTCCTGTTCACGCGCGCCGAGGGCGGCAGCTACACCCTCGCCGGCGCCCTCGCCGCCGTGTACGGAATCGCCACGGCCGTCGGACAGCCGCTGCTCGGCCGCGCCGTCGACCTGTACGGACAGCCGAGGGTCCAGTTCCCCTCCGCCGTCGTCTCGGCGCTCGGCATGCTGCTGCTGGCCGTCACCGGGACGGGCTCGCTGCCCCTCGCGTACGCCGCGGTGATCGTCGCCGGAATGTTCACGCCACCGCTCGAAGGCGGCCTGCGCGCCCTGTGGCCGAGCGTGCTCGGCCAGGAGGACCGCGTGCACCGGGCCTACGCCATGGACGCGGTCGCGCAGGAGATCATGTTCACCGTCGGCCCGTTGCTGGTCACCCTGCTGGTGTCCGTCTGGTCGCCCGCCGCCGCGCTCCTCGTCATCAACGCCATAGGCGTCGTGGGCGCCCTGTCCGTCGTGCTGTCCCAGCCGTCCCGCGCCTGGCGCTCGGCCCCCCGCGAGGCCCACTGGCTCGGCGCCCTGCGCTCGCCGGGGCTGCTCGTCCTGCTCGGCGCGTTCTTCTTCGTCGGCCTCGCGCTCGGCTCCATCACCGTCGCCGGCGTCGCCTACGCCGACGACCACGGCCGCGAGGCCGTCTATGGCTGGCTCATGGCCGCCCTCGGCCTCGGCGCCCTCGTCGGCGGCACCCTGTACGGCGCGCGGCAGTGGGCCGGAGCGCCCGAGACCAGGCTGCGGGCCATCGTCGCGCTGCTCGCCCTCGGGTACCTGCCGCTCGTGCTCACCCCCGGTGTCCTCGCGATGACCGCCCTGTCGGCGCTCGCCGGCGTCTTCCTCGCCCCCGCCATCGCCTGCGCGTTCATCGTCGTCGACCGGCACGCCCCGCGCGGCACCGTCACCGAGGCGTTCTCGTGGCTGGTGACCACCTTCGGCGTGGGCGCGGCCGTCGGTACGGCGGTCGCCGGTCCCGCCGTCGAGATCGGCGGCACCGCGTGGAGCTTCGCCGTCGCCGGCGCAGGGGGATTCGCCGCCCTGCTCGTCCTGACGGCCACTCAGCGCGTGCTCGCCGTCGCGGGCCGTACCGACGGCATTACGGGCTCGGTTCCGGACTCATTGGAAAATGATCGAAACGGGGCCGCCCAACCCGGTTTCAGTTCAGGCCGCGAGGCGTAATGTTCAGACATGGACCGCCGCATTTTCGGGCTGGAGAACGAGTACGGCGTCACGTGCACGTTCAGGGGACAGCGCCGACTGTCACCTGACGAAGTGGCGCGCTACCTCTTCCGCCGTGTCGTGTCATGGGGCCGCAGCAGCAATGTCTTTCTGCGGAACGGCGCCCGCCTGTACCTCGACGTGGGCTCGCATCCGGAATACGCAACGCCGGAATGCGACAACGTGACCGAGCTGGTCACGCACGACAAGGCCGGCGAGCGCATTCTGGAAGGCCTGCTCGTCGACGCCGAACGCCGCCTGCACGAGGAGGGAATCGCGGGCGACGTCTATCTCTTCAAGAACAACACCGACTCGGCGGGAAACTCCTACGGCTGCCACGAGAACTATCTCGTCGCCCGGCACGGCGAGTTCTCCCGGCTGGCCGACATCCTCATTCCCTTCCTCGTGACACGGCAGCTGCTCTGCGGCGCGGGCAAGGTGCTGCAGACGCCGCGCGGCGCGGTCTACTGCGTCAGCCAGCGCGCCGAGCACATCTGGGAGGGCGTCAGCTCCGCCACCACCCGATCCCGTCCGATCATCAACACCCGCGACGAACCGCACGCGGACGCCGAGCGCTACCGCCGCCTCCACGTCATCGTCGGCGACTCGAACATGTCCGAGACGACCATGCTGCTCAAGGTCGGCGCCACCGACCTCGTGCTGCGCATGATCGAGGCGGGCACCGTCATGCGCGACCTCACCCTGGAGAACCCGATCCGGGCCATCCGCGAGGTCAGCCACGACATCACCGGCCAGCGCAAGGTGCGCCTCGCCTCCGGCCGTGAGGCCTCCGCCCTGGAGGTCCAGCGGGAGTACTACGAGAAGGCCGTCGACTTCGTCGACCGCCGGGGCATCCGCACCGGCACGGTCGCCCAGGTCCTCGAGCTCTGGGGCCGCACGCTCGACGCGATCGAGACCGAGGACCTCGACCGCATCGGCACCGAGATCGACTGGGTCATGAAGTACAAGCTCCTGGAGCGCTACCGCGCCAAGCACAACATGACCATGTCGCACCCGCGGGTCGCCCAGATAGACCTCGCGTACCACGACATCCACCGCCGGCGCGGGCTCTACTACCTGCTGGAGAAGAAGGGACAGGCCGCCCGCATCTGCAACGACCTGAAGATCTTCGAGGGCAAGTCGGTGCCCCCGCAGACCACCCGGGCCCGGCTGCGCGGCGACTTCATCCGCCGTGCACAGGAGCAGCGGCGGGACTTCACGGTCGACTGGGTGCACCTCAAGCTCAACGACCAGGCGCAGCGCACCGTGCTGTGCAAGGACCCGTTCCGTTCGGTGGACGACCGCGTGGAGAAGCTCATCGCCGGCATGTGAGGCGCGTCAGCATCGACGGTCGGAACGTCACCCGGGCCCCGTACGTTTCTCGTGCGGGGCCCGTGGCACGCCCTAGAGTGTCCGCAACTACTGAGCCGTAAGAGATCTGAGGAACACGTGCGCCGACTTGCCGGCCTTCTCGTCGTGCCCCTGCTGCTGTTGTCGACAGCGGCTTGCGGCAGCGAAGACAAGGACTCCGATTCCGCTTCCACCTCGGCCGTCTCGATGACGAACGGGCTGCCCACGATCACCGCCGGCAAGAAGTTCGGCGAGAAGCCGACCCTCGCCAAGGGCGAGGGCGAGCCGCCCAAGGATTTGAAGGTCAACGTCATCAGCGAGGGCGGCGGCCCGGCCCTGAAGAAGGGCGACCTCGCCAAGGTCGACTACCTGGGGCAGCTGTGGGACGGCGACAAGCCGTTCGACAACAGCTTCGACCGCGGTGAGCCGTTCGCGGTCACGATCGGTGGCGGCGGCGTCATCGAGGGCTGGCAGAAGGCCCTGGACGGCCAGAAGGTCGGCAGCCGGATCGAGGTCTCCATCCCGCCGGAGCTCGGCTACGGCGCCCAGGGACAGGGCGAGATCCCGGCCAACGCGACGCTGGTGTTCGTGATGGACATCGTCAAGGGCACCACCCTGCCCGCCACCGCCAAGGGCAGCGAGGTCGCCCAGGACAACATCGACCTGCCCAAGGTCGGCACCAACACCGACGGCAAGGCGCCGACCATCACCGTGCCCAAGAAGGACGCGCCGACCGCGCTCGTGTCCACCTACATCATCGAGGGCACCGGACCCGCGGTGAAGGCGAGCGACACGCTGGCCGTGCAGTACAAGGGCGTCCTGTGGAAGGACGGCAAGGAGTTCGACAGCAGCTACGCCAGGGGCGGAGCGCCGGTCAACTTCCCGCTGGCACAGGTGATCCCGGGCTGGCAGAAGGGCCTGGAGGGCAAGAAGGCCGGCAGTCGTGTCCTGCTTGTCGTGCCGCCGGACATGGGCTACGGCGACCAGGAGCAGCAGGGCATCCCCGCCAAGTCCACGCTGGTCTTCTCCGTCGACATCCTGGCGGTTCTGTAAGACTGTCCCGGTTGACTCGCACCAAGAACGCAAGGAGCGACATCCGTGAGCATCGACAAGCCCGAGATCGACTTCCCGGGCGGCGAGCCGCCGGCCGACCTGGAGATCAAGGACATCTGGGTGGGCGACGGCCCGGAGGCCAAGGCGGGCGACACCGTCTCCGTCCACTACGTGGGCGTGGCCTTCTCCACCGGCGAGGAGTTCGACGCCTCGTGGAACCGCGGCACCCCGCTGCAGTTCCAGCTCGGCGCCGGCCAGGTCATCCCGGGCTGGGACCAGGGCGTTCAGGGCATGAAGGTCGGCGGCCGCCGCCAGCTGACCATCCCCGCGCACCTGGCCTACGGCGACCGCGGCGCCGGCGGCGGCCGCATCGCCCCCGGCGAGACGCTGATCTTCGTCTGCGACCTGGTCGCCGCCTGACGGAGCGTTCCACAGCGCTGCACAGCGTGACAGGGCCCGTGCCTTCCCCGGACTCCGCCCGGGGCCCAGGCACGGGCCCTCGCTTTTGTCCGGACACCCAGGGGCGGTACGGTCGACGGTCGTAAGGACTCCATCAGATGAGGTGACGGGCGTCGATGGCCATTGCCAAGGCCGAGCGGCTGATGAATCTCGCGCTGTGTCTGCTCGGGACCCGGCGCCCGCTCAGCAAGCGTGAGCTGCGCGGGTCCATCGAGGCATACGTCGAGGCCTTCCGGCCGGGCGAGGGCGCGGCCGGCTCCGACGACTCCTTCAACAGGATGTTCGAGCGCGACAAGGACGATCTGCGCGAACTCGGCCTGGTCATCGAGACGGTGGAGTCCCTCGACGGCGAGATCGGCTACCTCGCCCGCCGCGACAGCAACCGTCTGCCCCCGATCACCCTCGACGCCGAGGAGGCCGCCGCCCTGGGCCTGGCCGCCAAGGTGTGGCAGCAGGCCCGCCTCGCCGGCGCCGCCAGCGGCGCCCTGCAGAAGCTGCGCGCGGCCGGCATGCCCGAGACCGAGGACGCCTACGAGGCGCACCACAGCGCCCTCGAACCCCGCATCCCCGTCCACGAGTCGGCGTTCGAGCCGCTGATGCTCGCCTGCCGCGACCGCCGCCCGGTCCTCTTCGACTACCGCAAGGCCAACGCCGCGCAGCCCGAGAAGCGCCATGTCGAGCCGTGGGCCCTCGAATGCTGGCGCGGCCACTGGTACCTGGCCGGTCACGACCGCGGGCGCGGGGCCGAGCGGGTCTTCCGGCTGTCCCGGATCACCGGCAAGGTCCGTTCCTCGCGGTCCGGCGCCTTCACCGTGCCCGTGCCCGACGTCGTCACCGTACGGGAGACCGTCGAGAGCTGGGCGGGGGAGACCGCCACCCGTTCCGCCCGGATCCGCCTGCGCTCCGGCTGCGGATACCCGCTGCGCTCACGGGCCACGGCCGTACGGGAACTCGGCGACGGCTGGGACGAGTTGGAGATTCCGTACGGACACGGACTGGACGCCTGGCTCGTCGAGTTCGGCCCGGACGTCGTCGTGCTGGAGCCCGCGGACCTGCGGGCCGACGTGGTGGACCGGCTGCGTGCCGTGGCCAAGGGCTGAGGGGGACGACCATGGCCGCGAACGCCATCGACCAGACCCGGCGCATGCTGTCGCTGGTGACGTATCTGCGTGAGCGCCCCGGCGCGCGCGTCGCCGACGTGGCCCGCGCCTTCGGCATCAGCGAGGACGAGCTGATCTCCGACCTCGACGTCCTGCCCATGTGCGGGACCAGCTTCCGCGGCGGCGACCTGCTGGACATCGACACCGACGGCGAGCGCATCTGGTGGCGCAACCCCGATGCCTCCGGCGAGTCCACCGCGGAGCCGCTGCGACTGGCCGCCGACGAGGCGACCGCGCTCCTCGTGGCGGCGCGGGCCGTCGCCACCCTGCCCGGCCTGCGGGAGGGCGACCGGGACGCCCTGTTGCGGGCCACCGCGAAGATCGAGGGCGCCGCCGGCGAGGCAGCCGGAGCGAGCTCCAGGCTGTCGGTGACCTTCGAGTCCGAGGGCGGCGTCTTCGCCGACGTCGACCGGGCCATCTCCGAGCGCCGCCGGCTGTGGCTGCGCTACTACTCGCCGGCGCGCGACGAGCTCACCGAGCGCGAGGTCGACCCCATCCGCCTCTTCGCCGTCGGCCACACGTACATGGAGGCGTGGTGCCGCCTCTCCGAGGCGCGCCGGACCTTCCGGCTGGACCGCGTGGCCGAGATCCGGCTCCTCGACGCCCCGGCCGCGCCGCCCGAGATCGAACTGCGCGACCTGTCCGAAGGGCTCGTGCAGCCCTCCGCCGACGACCCCGAGGTGATCGTCGAGGTCGGCCCCGGCGGACGCTGGGTCGCCGAGTACTACCCGCACGACAGCGCCGAGGAGCTGGCCGACGGGGGACTGCGCATCACCCTGCGTACACCGGCGCCCGCCTCCCTGCGCAGGCTCGCGCTGCGGCTGGGCCGGGACGGGCGGATCGTCTCCCCGCCGGAGCTGGCTGCCAGCGCGCGGGCAGCGGCACAGGAGGCGCTCGCCGCCTACGACGGCGAGGACCGAGGAGCCATCGCGTGACCGTGCTGCCCACCGTCCCGGACGCCGCCCTGCCGGTCCTCTTCAAGGCCGCCTGCCCCGACTGCCGGGCGCGGTTCGAGCTGTCCGCGGGCGCCCTGCGGCTGGCGATCGGCGGCAGCCGCCGTACCACCTTCTACTCGTTCACCTGCCCCGAGTGCGGCTCCGCCGTCCGCAAGCCGGCCGGCGAGCGCATCGTCGAGCTGCTGACCGGCGGCGGCGTGCGCACCCTGCGCCTGCACAGCACCGGCTGAGGACGGTCTAGGCTCGTCGCATGTTCTGGCCCATGCTCGCCATCGCCCTCGGTTTCCTCGGCGTCGCCGTCCTGGGCGTCCTCGGTATCAAGGTCTTCGTCGAGGCCCAGCGCCTGGGCCGTGAGGTCGCCCGCACCGCCGAGCGGATCGACCGGGCGGCCGAGGACCTGGAGCGGGCGGCGACATGCCTCGCGCAGACCGGGAAGACGCTGCGCTGAGCCGCCCCGGGACGGTGGACGGAGATCACCGACGCACTCTGCTGCGGCGCTGATCCGAGCGGTACGCTGCTGGTGGCGGCACCGGAGATGAGGCGCCGACCGCTGACGGGTGTATGCACAGGGATTGCCCTGCGTTTACCCGTCCGAGTTACGATCGCTGGCGGTCGCTCTCGGACGTCGGTCCGAGGCGGCCCGAAGCCAAAGCCCCAAGCCGCCTCGGTGAGAAGGTAGACACAGTTATGTTCCGACAGATCGGCCCCACCGAGATCATCATCATCGCGCTGCTCATCCTCCTGCTGTTCGGGGCGAAGAAGCTTCCCGACATGGCGCGTTCGCTGGGCAAGTCCGCCCGCATCCTCAAGAGCGAGGCCAAGGCGATGAAGTCGGAGGGGCAGCCCTCGGCGACGCCCGCCGAGCCGAAGGACCCGGCTCAGGGCCAGACCGCGCCCCGCACGATCCAGGCCGCGCCCGGCGATGTCACCAGCGCTCGCCCGGTGAACGAGTCCACCGACACCCCCCAGCGCTGACCCAAGGCCACCCGGTGGTGGCCTGCCGCACGAGATGAGGACGTGGGTTGCTCAAGTCTGCCCGCTCGAATCAGCAGGAGAAGGACCCCGAGGGGCGGATGCCGCTCGCGGACCATCTGCGTGAGCTCCGTAACAGGCTCGCGAAGGCCATGCTGGCGATCGTCATCGCCTCGGTCGTCGCGGTGGCCTACAGCCAGGAGCTGATGGAGTTCCTCACCTCGCCCGTGCCGGAGTGCGGGAACGACGGCCCGAAGACCGGCGGGGTGTGCGCCACCGTCGTCTACACCGACCTGCTGTCGCCGTTCACCACGACGGTCAAGGTGGTGCTCATGGCGGGCATCGTCGCCTCCTGCCCGATCTGGCTCTACCAGTTGTGGGCCTTCGTCGCCCCGGGCCTGCACAAGAACGAGAAGAAGTACAGCTACTACTTCGCCGCCGCGGCGGCCCCGCTGTTCGCCCTGGGCGTCTACTTCGCGTACCTGATCATGCCGGTGAGCATGAAGGTGCTGCTCTCCATCACCCCGGCCCCGGCGGAGAACCTGCTCAGCGTCGACAAGATCCTGGACTTCACCGTCCGGATGGTCCTGATCTTCGGCTTCTCCTTCGAACTGCCGCTCCTGCTGATCATGCTGAACCTGACGGGCATCGTGACCGGACGACGCATGCTCGGCTGGTGGCGGGCCGCCGTCATGGGCATCTTCGTCTTCGGTGCGATCGCCACGCCTTCCACCGACCCGCTGGGCATGGTGGCGCTCTCCGGCCCGATCATCCTGCTCTACTTCCTCGCCGTCGGCTTCTCGCTCCTCAACGACCGCCGCAGGCGCCGCAACGACCCCGACGCCGGGCTCGACGACGACGAGGCGTCCGACCTCGACCTGACGCCCTCGGAGATCGGCGAGGTGGAGACGGTCCCGGCGGCCCGCGCGCTGCCCGAGCAGGCGACCGGCGACGCCGACGGCGGCCGCTCGAACCGGCTCAACGGATACGACGACATCACCTGATCCGTAGTCGCCGACGCACGCAAGGTGAGGGGCCGAGGGAGAAATCCTCGGCCCCTCCTCGCGTGCAAACGGCGCCCGGCGCGGGTACCGGCAGGGGTAGATGCGCCCGTCGTTAAAGATCCGCTCACTGTCAGAGGGGGCGGGTAGGCTCATGAGCAAGATGACCGAGGATCTCTCTCCCGCCGAGCGCTATGCCGCCGCACGCGTCCGCGCTGCTGAGGAGGCCACCGCACTGGCCCCCTTCCGCGCGTTGTACGACTTCGACCTCGATCCGTTCCAGATCGAGGCATGCCAGGCCCTGGAGGCGGGCAAGGGCGTGCTCGTCGCCGCGCCCACCGGCTCGGGCAAGACCATCGTGGGCGAGTTCGCCGTCCACCTGGCCCTCGCCCAGGGCCGCAAGTGCTTCTACACCACGCCCATCAAGGCCCTGTCCAACCAGAAGTACGCGGATCTCGTCAGGCGCTACGGCGCGCAGAAGGTCGGCCTGCTCACCGGGGACAACAGTGTCAACTCCGAGGCGCCCGTGGTCGTCATGACCACCGAGGTCCTGCGGAACATGCTGTACGCGGGCTCCCAGTCGCTCATGGGCCTGGGCTATGTGGTCATGGACGAGGTCCACTACCTCTCCGACCGTTTCCGTGGCGCCGTCTGGGAGGAAGTGATCATCCACCTCCCCGAGTCCGTGACACTCGTGTCACTGTCCGCGACCGTGTCCAACGCGGAGGAGTTCGGCGACTGGCTGGACACCGTGCGCGGCGACACCGAGGTGATCGTCTCCGAGGAGCGGCCCGTCCCGCTGTGGCAGCACGTCATGGCAGGCCGCCGGATGTACGACCTCTTCGAGGAGGGCACCGACCACGGCGGCCGCGGCCGGAGTCGGCGCGAGGTGAACCCCGACCTGGTGCGCCTGGCCCGCATGGAGAACCAGCGCACGTACAACCCCCGTGACCGGCGCCGCGGGAAGACGGTCCGCGAGGCCGACCGCGAGCGCGAGCGGCGCCAGCGCAGCCGCATCTGGACGCCCGGCAGGCCCGAGGTCATCGACCGGCTGGACGCCGAAGGGCTGCTGCCCGCCATTACGTTCATCTTCAGCCGTGCGGCCTGCGAGGCCGCCGTGCAGCAGTGCCTGTACGCGGGCCTGAGGCTCAACGACGACGAGGCGCGCGCCAGAGTGCGCGACATCGTCGAGCAGCGCACGGCCGCCATCCCCACCGAGGACCTCCACGTCCTCGGCTACTACGAGTGGCTCGAAGGTCTAGAGCGGGGCATCGCCGCCCACCACGCGGGCATGCTGCCGACCTTCAAGGAGGTCGTGGAGGAGCTGTTCGTACAGGGCCTGGTGAAGGCGGTGTTCGCCACGGAGACGCTGGCACTCGGCATCAACATGCCCGCCCGCTCGGTGGTGTTGGAGAAGCTCGTCAAGTGGAACGGCGAGCAGCACGCGGACATCACCCCCGGTGAGTACACCCAGTTGACCGGCCGGGCCGGCCGGCGCGGCATCGACGTCGAGGGGCACGCCGTCGTCCTGTGGCAGCGCGCCATGGACCCGGAGGCGCTCGCCGGGCTCGCCGGCACCCGCACGTATCCGCTGCGCTCCAGCTTCAAGCCGTCGTACAACATGGCGGTCAACCTGGTGCAGCAGTTCGGCCGGCACCGCTCGCGCGAGCTGCTGGAGACGTCCTTCGCGCAGTTCCAGGCGGACCGGTCGGTGGTCGGCATCTCCCGCCAGGTCCAGCGCAACGAGGAGGGCCTGCAGGGTTACCGGGAGGGCATGACCTGCCACCTCGGCGACTTCGAGGAGTACGCACGGCTGCGCCGCGACCTCAAGGACCGCGAGACGGAGCTGGCCAAGCAGGGCGCGGCGCAGCGCCGGGCGGCGGCCGCCGCCTCGCTGGAGAAGCTCAAGCCGGGAGACGTCATCCACGTCCCGACCGGCAAGTTCGCGGGCCTCGCGCTGGTGCTGGACCCGGGGCTGCCCGCGGGGCGGACCAACGGACACCGCGGCGGCTTCGAATACCACGACGGGCCGCGCCCGTTGGTGCTCACGGCCGAGCGCCAGGTCAAGCGGCTGGCGTCCATAGATTTCCCGGTGCCCGTCGAGGCACTGGAGCGGATGCGCATCCCGAGGTCGTTCAACGCCCGGTCCCCGCAGTCCCGGCGCGACCTGGCCTCCGCCCTGCGCACCAAGGCCGGCCGCATCGTGCCCGACCGGCGCCGCACGTCGCGGTCGCCCGCGGCGGACGACCGTGAAATCGCGCGCCTGCGCGCCGAGTTGCGCGCGCACCCCTGCCACGGCTGTGACGAGCGCGAGGACCACGCCCGCTGGGCCGAGCGCTACCACCGCCTGAAGCGCGACACCCGCCAGCTGGAGCGCCGGATCGAGGGGCGTACGAACACGATCGCGCGGACCTTCGACCGGATCGTCGCCCTGCTGACCGAGATGGACTATCTGCGGGGCAACGAGGTCACGGAGCACGGCAAGCGGCTCGCCCGGCTGTACGGCGAGCTGGACCTGCTGGCGAGCGAATGCCTGCGCGACCGCGTTTGGGAGGGACTCAACCCCGCCGAACTGGCCGCGTGCGTCTCGGCGTTGGTCTACGAGGCGCGGCAGGCGGACGACGCGGTGGCGCCCAAGGTGCCCTCGGGCCGGGCGAAGACCGCGCTGGCCGAGATGGTCCGCATCTGGGGCCGGCTCGACGCCCTGGAGGAGGAGTTCAAGATCAACCAGGCGGAGGGGGTCGGGCAGCGCGAGCCGGACCTCGGCTTCGCCTGGGCCGCGTACCAGTGGGCGTCGGACAAGGGGCTCGACGAGGTGCTGCGCGAGGCGGAGATGCCCGCGGGAGACTTCGTGCGCTGGTGCAAGCAGGTCATCGACGTCCTCGGCCAGATAGCCGCGGCCGCTCCCCACGAGAACAGCACCGTCGCGAAGAACGCCCGCAAGGCGGTCGACGCGCTGCTGCGGGGCGTTGTGGCCTACAGCTCGGTGGGCTGAGACCGGAGGGATCGGCTGGGACCAGGGGCCGGGCTCCACGCGACGGTGGGCCCGGCCGCGCCCGTCTCAGCTCCAGAACCGGTCTTCCTCGTCGATGTCCTCGGTGCACTGGTCGATGTCGGTGACCTTGCCGCCGACGATCGTGAAGAACAGCCCCTGGCGGATCTCGAGGCCGTGGTCGCCCCGGTCGCCACGGGACGTGTGGAAGGACATGACGTGTCCGCGGCCGTCGGCGAGCACCGCGTCCAGCTGGACCTGCATGGTGCCGTTGGTCTCCTCGCCCATGCGGCGGAAGCGATCGAGAATGGCATCGCGTCCCTTGTGGTGCCCGGAGAGCAGGTTGTTGCCCGGGACGTGGTAGACCGCGTCCTCCGTCATCAGGGAGCTCAGCGTCTCCATGTCGCCTTCGCTGAACGCTGCGTAACCCTTGCGGACCAGGGCGCAGTCGGGGTGCTCAGACATGGCGAACCACACCTTTCGTGCCTGTTCCTCCTGTTTGTCCAATCATCTGCCGGGTCCGACGGACTGTCCACGCCGTGGAATCCGGCCAGCGACCGGGCCAGTTCGGTGAGCTGGGCCGACCCCGGCACCCGGTCGCTCCAGCCGGGCAGTGGCACGTGCAGCGCCCGTATCCAGCGCACGGGCACGGCCCCGATGCCGTGCACCGCACCGGCCAGCGCGCCGGTGACGGCGGCGACGGTGTCCGCGAGCCTGACCCCGCAGCGCCTGCCACGTCACCAGGGCGAACACGGCGGCGTACGTCCCGGAGGCGACCAGGACGAGGCGGAGGCGGACGCGTTCGTCGGCGAGGCGGGCGAAGCGTGGGGCGAGGGCGACGAGCAGGAACACGACGAAGGGCAGCACCTGGAGGGCGTGCAGCCCCACGAAGTGCGCGATGCGCAGATCGCCGCCGGTCGTCTCCCAGCCTGTCAACGGCATCGACGGGCCGCCGTCCGCGACCCCCACGCCATGCGCGCCGACGACGTCGGCGGTGCCGTGCTCCAGCTGCACCCGCTGCTCCGGCGTGGGCCGCGCCATCATGAAGCCAAGGACTGCGCCGCTCAGCGCCAGTACCGTGCCGCAGCGCATCGCCCAGGCGGACGCGCGGTCCGCGAGCTTCGCGCGGAACAGCAGGGCGGCGATGAGCAGGGTGGCGGCCCACAGGACGACGACCGTCACCGCCATGGCGTCGAACACGGCCTTGTCGAAAGGCGTTTCGTTGTTGAAGTGGCTGCGCCTGCCGCGCGCCGCCTGGCCGGTGATCAGGATCATCTCGATCGCGCTGGTCACGGCGACGACGGTGCCACCCCACCAGCCGACCCGCCGGAAGCGGGGCAGCAGGGACAGTATCCAGGCGAGCGAGAGCGCGTAGGCGACGAACGACACCGAGAACTTGAACGGCTTGAACCAGACCGGCGCGCCGGCGACGACCCGGTCGTCGACGGCCAGGCCCACGGCCGAGACGACGGCGAGCGCCGCCATCGACGCGGCGAACGTGAGCAGTGGCCGGTGCCACGACGTCCATGCGGACATGGAGACCCCCCAGAGTGGTTGTGGATAGTGAGACTATCCGCTATCTGATAGGGAGACTATCTATGATGGATGCGGTGATGGCAAGGGCGGAAAGGTGGACACGCGGTGCGCATCGGTGAGTTGAGCCGCAGGACCGGGGTGTCGGTCCCCACGATCAAGTACTACGTGCGGGAAGGACTCCTGCCCGCGGGAGAGTTGAGCAGCCCGAACCAGGCCAGCTACGACGACCGGCACGAACGCAGACTGCGCCTGATCCGGGCGCTCCTCGACGTCGGAGGGCTGTCCGTGGCGGCGATCCGGGACGTGATCGCGGCGGTCGACGACCCGGACAGGTCGGTGCACAAGGTGCTGGGGGAGGCCGCGCACCGGATCACTCCGCGGTACGCGCAGGTCGATGACGACGCGTCACTCGCGGCGGCGCGGGAGCGGGTCGGGCAGCTGATCGCCCGGCGGGGCTGGCAGGTCCACGTCTGCGACCCGGCGGCCACGGCCCTGGCCGAGACGCTGGCGGCACTGGACCGCGTGGGCCACGGGGCGTTCGCGGAGGTGCTCGACGACTACGCCGACGCGGCCGACCGGGTGGCCGACGCGGACCTGGCGTACGCGGCCGGCAGGGCGGGTCTGGACGACCTGGTGGAGGGAGTGGTGGTCGGTACGGTCCTGGGCGACGCGATGCTGGCCTCCCTGCGCCGCCTGGCCCAGACGCACCGCTCGGCAACGATGTACGAGTCCTAGCCGGGGATACGCCCACCCGAGCGGCGGCCGCTCGTCACCGTGCTGACGCAGGCGCCTCGTCGCGGCGGTCCATGGTCTGGGCCTGGCGCCGCCGTTCGCCGCGCGAGGCACCGCGTCGGGGCGACTTCGGCGGGGCGGCCCCTGCCTGTGCGGTGGGCACCCGCCGCGCCTGCTGGGGCGGCCCCGCGCGTCGCTGCCCGACGGCCCACGGCATGCGCGCGGCCGGAGCAGCGGCGGGGCGTCCCTGTGGAGCGCGCTGCCCGGCACGGGCGAAACGCGCTCCGCGCGGGGGGCCGCCTCGCACCGGGACGCGGCGGCCCGCGGCCCTGAGCGGGCCTACGCGGCGCGCTCCTGTTCGCGTTCCACCTGCTCGTTCCATTCACGCTTGATCGCGCGCCACGCCTCGTCCGACTTGCCCAGACGCCAGTAGCCCGAGATCGACAACTGCTCGCGCGGGACGCCGCGTTCCATGCGGAGCCGACGGCGCAGTTCCTTCACGCAGCCCGCCTCGCCGTGGACGAACGCGCTGACCTCGCCCTCCGGGAAGTCCAGCGCCGCCACCGCGGCCACCAGGGCCTCGCCCGCCGGGCGGTCGCCGCGGTGCAGCCAGGTGATGTCCACGCCGTCGGGCGTGGCGATCTTCTGCTCCTCCTCCGGGCCGGCCACCTCCACGAACGCGTGCACCACCGCGCCCGGCGGCATCTGTTCGAGCGCCGCGGCGATCGCCGGGAGCGCGCTCTCGTCGCCCGCCAGCAGGTGCCAGTCGGCCGTGGGCGCGGGGGCGTACCCGCCGCCCGGGCCGAGGAAGCGCACCGTCTCGCCCGCCTGGGCGCGCGCCGCCCACGGCCCCGCGAGGCCTTCGTCGCCGTGCACGACGAAGTCGATCGTCAGCTCGCGCTGCGCCGCGTCCCAGTACCGCACGGTGTACGTGCGGTTGGCGGGCCACTGGTCGCGCGGGAACTCCTCGCGGATCCGCTCCATGTCGAACGGCTCCGGATAACGCACGCCCGCCGCCGGGAAGACGAGCTTCACGTAGTGGTCGGTGTACTCGCCGATCCCGAACGAGGACGACGCGTCGAGGCCCAGCACCACCCGCACCATGTGCGGCGTCAGCCGCTCGGTGCGCACGACCTTCGCCTCGTGGACCTTCGGTGCCTTGCGGACCGGTCGCTCTGACACGGTGCTCTCCCTGGGACGTGTGCGTGCTTAGGCTTGCCTAAGTTAACACTTCCCCCGGCTCGGCACCTCAGTGCTCCAGCGCCGACAGGAGCCGCACCACGGCCCCGCCCAGGCCCCACCGCTCCGCCAGCTCCTGCAGCGCGCCCGGGTCGCGCGGCGCGCTCGGCAGGGACGCGTCGAACGCAGGCAGCGGCACGTCGGAGGCGACCCTGACGACCTTCGGCGCCACGGCGACGTACGCCCGCGCCTCGTCCAGCCGCTTGCGCTGCGAGGGCGTCAGCTTCGACGTGCGGTCGTCGACCGCCGCCATGATCCCGGCCAGGTCGCCGTACGTGTCGAGCAGCTTGGCCGCCGTCTTCTCGCCGATGCCCGGCACGCCCGGCAGCCCGTCGCTCGGGTCGCCGCGCAGCAGGGCCAGGTCGACATAGCCGGGCCCGTCCACGCCGTACTTCTCGCGCAGCCACGCCTCGTCCGTCACCTGCAGCGTGCCGACGCCCTTCAACGGGTACAGCACGCGCCGTTCCCGTGCGTCGTCGACGAGCTGGAAGAGGTCGCGGTCGCCGGTGACGATGTCGACCGGGCCCGGGGACCGCGCCGTCAGCGTGCCGATCACGTCGTCCGCCTCGTAACCGTCGGCGCCGACGCGGGCGATGCCGACCGCCGCCAGCACGTCCTGGATCACCGGCACCTGCGGATCCAGCGTGTCCGGTGTCTCCTCGACGTCCGGGCCCAGCTCGTGCTCCTCGGCCACCCGGTGCGCCTTGTACGTCGGGATGAGGTCGACCCGCCACTTGGGCCGCCAGTCGTTGTCCCAGCAGGCGACCAGGTCGTCCGGGCGGTGGTCCTGCACGAGGCGCGCGATGAAGTCCATCAGCCCGCGCACCGCGTTGACCGGGGTGCCGTCGGGGGCCCGGACCGAGTCGGGGACCCCGTAGTAGGCGCGGAAGTACAGGGAAGCGGTGTCGAGGAGCATCAGGCGTCGCGTCACACCGATGATGATGCCGCACCCCACTGACAGCGACCGCCGCCCGGAGGAAACCCACCACAGGCGGAAACCGCCCACGCCCCTGGCCGGACCGGCATGCCCGCGGCCTCATCCGCAAGACACCTCTGCCGTGATGTGGATCACCTTGGCGTTTGCTCTTTTGGGACCCGGGCAGGCGCGGAACCGGAGCGAATCCCGTCGTAATTTCAACCATTGCACCGGGCAAGCGGGCGAACCCCGCGGTGCTCCACGGCCTGCTCACGGGGGTGGCGGGCCGTTCTCGGTTCTACGCGTGAGGTGTATGTGTCCAGGCTGCAGGCCCAGCACTTGTACAAGGTGTTCGGCAGACGACCCGACGAAGCGGTGACCCGGCTCGAGAGCGGGGCCGACCGAGGTGAGCTGCGTGCGGACGGAACGACCGCAGCGGTCATCGACGCCTCGTTCTCCGTCGAGCCCGGTCAGATCTTCGTCGTCATGGGTCTGTCGGGATCCGGCAAGTCCACGCTGCTGCGCATGCTCAACGGACTGCTGGAGCCCACCGCCGGACGCGTCCTCTTCGACGGTCAGGACCTGACCGCCCTCAGCCCGCGCGACCTGCGCACCGTGCGCTCCACGAGTATCAGCATGGTGTTCCAGCACTTCGCGCTCTTCCCGCACCGCAGCGTGCTGGAGAACGCCGCCTACGGCCTCGAGGTGCAGGGCGTCCCCCGCGCCGAACGCGCCGAGCGGGCCGCCGAGGCCCTGGAGCTGGTGGGCCTCGCCGGCTGGGAGAACTCCTGGCCCGACGAGCTCTCCGGCGGCATGCAGCAGCGTGTCGGCCTCGCCCGCGCCCTGGCCACCGACGCCGATCTGCTGCTCATGGACGAGTCCTTCAGCGCGCTCGACCCCCTGATCCGCCGCGACATGCAGGACCAGTTGCTGGAGCTGCAGAAGCGCCTGAAGAAGACCATCGTCTTCATCACCCACGACCTCAACGAGGCCATGCGCCTCGGTGATGCGATCGCGGTGATGCGTGACGGCAGGATCGTCCAGCTCGGCACCGCCGAGGACATCCTCGTCACGCCCGCCAACGACTACGTGGCCTCCTTCACCCAGGACGTCGACCGCTCCCGCGTGCTCACCGCCGGCGCGATCATGGCCGATCCGGACACCGTGTACGGCACCCCGACCGACAGCGGCGAGGAGATGCGCGACGCGCAGGACGTGCTGGCCGCGGCACCCGCCACGGTCGGCGCCGACACGCCGGTCGCCGAGCTGTTCACCCCGTGCTCCACCAGTGGCGTCGCCGTCGCGGTCACGGACGACGACGGCAGGCTCATCGGCGTCGTCCCGAGGGCACGGCTGCTCGCGGCCCTCGGCGAGCCGATGACCCCGGGCACGTCCCTCGACGTGCCCGCGCAGGCCACGCCCGCCGAGCAGACGGCCGCCCCTGAGAAGCCGGCTTCCCCCGAGGACCCCGCGAAGACGGCTTCCGGGCCGGACAAGGCGGTGGCCCGTGCCTAGGCTCCACCTCGGCGACTGGGTCGACAGCGGTGTCGACTGGCTCCAGCGCCACCTCTCCTGGCTGTTCGACGCGATCAGCTCGCTCGTCACCGGCATGTACGACGGGATCGACGCGGCGCTGTCCGCGCCCGAGCCGCTGCTCTTCGCCGGCGTCCTCGCGGTCGCCGCCTGGTGGCTGCGCGGGCTGCTCGCCGGTGTGCTCGCGTTCGCGGGCTTCGCCCTGATCGACTCCATCGAGCTGTGGAACGACGCGATGTCGACCCTCTCGCTGGTGCTCGTCGCGACCATCGTGACGCTGGTGATCTCCGTACCGCTCGGCATCTGGGCCTCGCGCTCCAAGGCCGTCAGCGCCGTCACCCGGCCGGTACTGGACTTCATGCAGACCATGCCGGCGATGGTCTACCTGATCCCCGGCATCATCTTCTTCGGCGTCGGAGTCGTCCCCGGCATCATCGCCACCATCGTGTTCGCCCTGCCGCCCGGCGTCCGGATGACCGAGCTCGGCATCCGGCAGGTCGACGGCGAACTCGTCGAGGCGGCCGAGGCGTTCGGCACCACGCGGCGCAACACCCTGCTGCGCGTCCAGCTGCCGCTCGCCCTGCCGACGATCATGGCCGGCATCAACCAGGTCATCATGCTGGGCCTGTCGATGGTGGTCATCGCGGGCATGGTCGGCGGCGGCGGCCTCGGCGGCGCGGTCTACCGCGCCATCGGCAACGTCGACATCGGTCTCGGCTTCGAGGCCGGCATCTCCATCGTGATCCTGGCCATGTACCTGGACCGGATCACCGGCGCGCTGGGCCGCCGAATCTCCCCGCTCGGCCGCCGCGCGCTGGCCAAGGCCCGTGCGGTGGCCGGCGGCGGCAAGATCTGGAACCACCGCCCCCGGCCCGCCGTGGCCGTCGTGGGCATCGTCGTCCTCGCGCTCGCCGCCGGCGGCATGGGCGTGTTCGGCGGCGCGACGACACAGAACACCTCGGACGCGGCGAACGTCGGCCAGGGCGAGAAGATCTCCGTCGGCTACATCCCCTGGGACGAGGGCATCGCCTCCACGTTCCTGTGGAAGGAACTGCTGGAGCAGCGGGGCTTCGAGGTCGAGACCAAGCAGCTGGAGGCCGGCTCGCTCTACACCGGCCTCGCCGGCGGCCAGATCGACTTCCAGACCGACGCCTGGCTCCCCGTCACCCACGCCTCCTACTGGGAGAAGTACCGGGACAGGCTGGAGGACATGGGCGCCTGGTACGGCCCCACCTCGCTGGAGCTGTCCATCCCGTCGTACATGAAGGGCATCGACTCCCTGGAGGACCTCAAGGGCAGGTCCGGCCAGTTCAAGGGCCGCATCATCGGCATCGAGCCCAGCGCCGGGATGATGGGCCTCCTCAAGGACGAGGTCCTGAAGGACTACGGCCTGGAGGGCGAGTACGAGGTCGTCGACGGCTCCACGCCCGGCATGCTCGCCGAGCTGAAGCGCGCGTACGACAAGAAGGAGCCCGTCGTCACCACCCTGTGGTCGCCGCACTGGGCCTACAGCACCTACGACCTGAAGAAGCTGAAGGACCCCAAGGGCTCCTGGGGCAAGGGTGACGGTGTGCACACGCTCGCGCGCAAGGGCTTCAGCGCCGACAACCCCCGGGTCGGCGAGTGGCTGAAGAACTTCGAGATGAGCGAGAAGCAGCTCACGGACCTCGAGGCGAGGATCCAGGAGACCGGCAAGGGCAAGGAGCAGGAAGCCGTCCGCGCCTGGCTGAAGGACAACCCCGGCCTCGCCGACGAGTGGACCCCCGTCGGCAAGGCGGGCAGGGCCGCGGGCGGCGAGGGCGACGAGATCCACACCGTCGCCTCGAAGGACTTCCCCGCGCAGTACCCCCGGCTGACCGAGTGGTTCGAGAACTTCCGGCTGGACGAGAAGCAGCTCGCCGGCCTGGAGAACGAGATCCAGAAGCACGGCACCGGGCACGAGGAGGAAGCGGTACGGGCCTGGATGGCGAAGGACCCGGGCATCGCCGACCGGATCGCCCCGATCTGACCGCGCCGCACCCGCCGCCGTACCCGCGACAGGGGTGGTCCCCTGCCGAGCCGCACCGCCGGCATGGCAGGGGACCCACCCCTTTCGGCCGAGACCGCCGGGATCGCGCTACTCCAGCGCTCGATGAGTACGGATGGGCCAATGCTGCGTATGGTGATACAGGACCCAGGGGAGGGGAGCCCGGCCCATGGACGCGAAGGACGCGAAGGACGCCAAGGAGAGGGAAGAGCCTCTCCGGGTGGGCGCGGCCGTGCGCAAACGGCGCCGGGCACTGCGCCTGACCCTCGCCGCCGTCGCGGCCCGCAGCGGCCTGTCCGTGCCCTTCCTCAGCCAGATCGAGAACGAACGCGCCCGTCCCAGCATCCGCTCCCTCCAGCGCGTCGCCGACGCCCTCGACACCACGGCGGAGACCCTGCTCGCCGCCTCCGACGCGGCCCGCACCATCGACCTCGTACGCGCCGGTGACAGCACCCACCCCGGCGCGCCGCCGCCGGGCGTGCGCGCGCTGGTGCGCGGCCGCCACCAGCTGCACGCCGCGGAGTACAGCGGCGAGCGCGAGACGGAGGGCGAGTTCCAGCACCGCAACGACGAGCTGATGTACGTGGCCGAGGGAGCCGTCGAGGTGGAGGCCGAGGGTCGCGCCCACCGGCTCGGCCCCGGCGACTCGCTGTTCCTGTCCGGCGGCGTACGGCACCGCTGGCGGGCCACCACCGCCGACACCCGCCTCCTCGTCGTCGCGGTCGCCGACCACATCGCGGCGAGCAACGACCCGCGGGGCTGACCGCGTGCGCGTCGTCTCCCTGGTGCCCTCGCTGACCGAGGCCGTCGCCACGACCGCGCCCGGGCTGCTGGTCGGCGCCACCGACTGGTGCAGCAGGCCCGCCGGCCTCGACGTCGTACGCGTCGGCGGCACCAAGAACCCCGACGTGGCGGCCGTCGCGGCGCTGCGGCCCGACCTCGTGCTCGCCAACGAGGAGGAGAACCGGGAGCCCGATCTCGCGGCGCTGCGCGCGGCCGGGATCGAGGTCATGGTCACCGAGGTGCGCGGCCTGGACCAGGCGCTGAGCGAGCTGGAGCGGGTCCTCGTCGACGGCTGCGGCCTCGTCCGGCCGGCGTGGCTGGACGACGCCCGGCGGGTCTGGTCGTCCGTCGAGCCCGTCGCCGGGACGCGGGCGGTCGTCCCGATCTGGCGCAGGCCCTGGCTGGTGCTCGGCCGCGACACCTTCGCCGGGGACCTGCTCGCCCGCCTCGGCGTCGGCAACGTCTACGCAGGCCACGCCGACCGCTACCCGCGCCTCCCGCTCGACGAACTGCGGGGCAGCGGCGCGGACCTGGTCGTCCTGCCCGACGAGCCGTACGCCTTCGGACCCGACGACGGCCCCGAGGCATTCCCGGCGCTCTCCGCCGCGCTCGTCGACGGGCGTTCGCTGACCTGGTACGGGCCGTCCCTCGTCGACGCGCCCGGTGTGCTCAGCGCCGCGCTGCGAGCAGCTCTCCGCGCAGCACACCCCGGACGGTGAGGGCGCCGGCCACGGCCCACGCCACGACGAGGAAGGCGTACAGGACGATCGCCAGCCACTCGTAGGCCGCCAGTCCGGTGTGGCGGGCCAGTGTCTGCGCCCCCGTCACGCACGTGCCGACCGGGAAGGTGAACGCCCACCAGCTCATCGTGAACGGCAGTCCCGCACGGGCGGCCCGCACCACCATCGCGCCGGCGAGCGCCAGCCACAGCAGGGCGAAACCCATGACCGGCACGCCGTACACGACGGCGAGCGCGCCGAGACCGTGCGCGTACGACGCCTCGACCGCGCCCGGAGCCACGTCCGCCAGCTTGTTCACGGCGGTCGTCGACTGGCCGAGCGGACCGAGGACCAGGAACAGGGCGGGCGTCAGCGCCAGCGGCAGCGGGCCGTGGTGCACGAGCCCCGCGAAGACGACCGGCAGGATGAGCAGCGTCGCCAGCAGGCTGACCCCGAATTGGGCGTAGCTCGCCAGCAGCAGCGCCTCCCGCCACTGGCCGGCGGGTAGATGCGGCACCAGCAGCGGGCCGAAGGACGCGGAGACCATCGGCGCCACGACCGGCAGCAGCCACACGGGCGAGGCACTGCCCGGGGTCACCTGGTGACGCACGACCATGAGGTACGGCACGGCCACGGCGACCACGAGCCCCACGGCCGTCCCCACCGCGAACAGCGCGGCCGCGACGATCAGGGCCGCCTGCCCGCCGACCAGGTCGCGGCCGGCCGTCAGTGCGCCCGCGCCGACCGCCAGCAGCGCCATCGACAGACAGCCGTAGAACGGCGCGACGGCAGGGTCGAGCAGGTGCGCACGGGCCCGGTCGTCATGACGGGCCCAGTGCGCGGCGCGGGCCGCGAGCAGGACCATCAGCAGAACGGCGGACAGCGCCCACACGGCGGTGCACGCGGCGTGCAGCCCCGGCACGCGTACCGGAAGCGCGTCGCCGGCCGTGCCGACGATCGCGGTGCCCATGACCGCCGCGTACCAGTTCGGGCCGAGCTCCCTGACGGACGGCAGCCGCACGGCGAACGAGCGCCGGGACGAGTCGGACAAGGGACTGCTGGGCTGGGCGACGGTGACCATGGCGTCACCTTCGTGCCCGCCCGCACAGCCCGCCAGGGACCAATCTCCTATCACCTCATAAACTGGTCTTATGAGTGACGAGGAGCGTGTGCCGCTCGCCCACCGCGTGCCCGACCTGGGAGCGCTCGAACTGCTGCTCGCCGTCGCCCGGCACGGCAGCCTGGGGCGCGCCGCCCGCGAGCTGGGCATCACCCAGCCGGCGGCCAGCAGCCGCATCCGTTCCATGGAACGCCAGCTCGGGGTGGCCCTCGTCGACCGCTCCCCGCGCGGCTCGCGGCTCACCGAAGCGGGAGCGCTCGTGACCGACTGGGCGCGGCGGGTCGTCGAGGCGGCCGAGGCGTTCGACGCGGGAGCCCAGGCGTTGCGAGGGCGTCGTGACTCGCGGCTGCGGGTCGCCGCTAGCATGACGATCGCCGAATACCTCCTGCCCGGCTGGCTGATCGCGCTGCGCGAGGAGCGCCCCGGCACAGCCGTCTCGCTGCTCGCCGGGAACTCCGCGGCGGTCGCGGAGCGGCTGCTCGCGGGGGAGGCGGACCTGGGCTTCGTGGAGGGCCTGGCCGTCCCGGAGGGGCTGGACGGGGCGGTCGTCGGCCACGACCGCCTGTTCGTGGTCGCCGCGCCGGCCCACGCCTGGGCGAGGCGGCGGCGCGCCGCCCTCACCCCCGAGGAACTGGCCGCGTCCCCGCTCGTCCTGCGCGAACGCGGCTCCGGTACACGGCAGGTCCTCGACTCCGCGCTGTCCCGGTACGGCGGGCTGGCCGAACCGCTGCTGGAGCTGGCCTCGACGACCGCGGTGAAGGCGGCGGCGGTGAGCGGGGCGGGTCCGGCGGTCCTGAGCGAGCTGGCGGTGACGGAGGAGCTGGCGTCGCGCCGCCTGGTCCGGATTCCGGTGGAGGGCGTCCGTCTCGACCGCGACCTGCGAGCGGTCTGGCCCCACGGCCAACGCCCCGCCGGCCCGGCCCGCGACCTGCTCTCCCTGACGCGAGCGCCGCGGTAGCGGGGCGCAGGCCGGGGATCCGCTGCGTGAGCTTTCCCCCCAACAACCGGGGCGCTGCCTGGCGGCCGTGGCAGGGGCCGACGGGCTGGTTTCGCGCAGCGAAATTCAGCCTCGCCGGCGTTTGAGGCGCGGGGGTGCGGGGGCGGAGCC